>NZ_JAATOX010000103.1 GCF_011806385.1 Phaeobacter sp. HF9A
GTCCAGGCGCTGCGAGAGCTGTGCCAGAACCCGGGTTGATTTCTCAAACAGCGGCGCGCCGGAAAGGCCCCCAGCCTCTGCCCGATGAGCACTGCGCAGACCGTCGCGGGCCAGGGTGGTATTGGTGGCGATCACCGCGTCGATGCCGCTCTCGCGGGCCACTTCGGCGATATCATCGAGCCCGGCCTCGTCGAGATCCGGCGCGATCTTGAGAAACACCGGCACCCGGCGCGCCAGCTCTTCGCGCACCTCCATCACCCCGGCCAGAAGCGCCGAAAGCGCTGCCTTGCCCTGAAGGTCGCGCAGTTTTTCGGTGTTGGGCGAAGACACATTGACGGTGGCAAAATCCAGATGTGCGCCGCAGTGGCGCAGCACCGTGGCGAAGTCCTGCGCCCGGTCGGTGCTGTCCTTGTTGGCGCCGAGATTGAGCCCGATGATGCCGCCCTGCGGGCGTTGTGCCAGCCGCGCGGCAATCGCCTCCATGCCCTGATTGTTAAAGCCAAAGCGGTTGATCGCGGCGCGATCCTCGGTCAGGCGGAACAGGCGGGGTTTGGGGTTGCCCGGCTGAGGGCGCGGCGTTGCGGCCCCCACCTCGATAAAGCCAAAACCGGCCTCGCTGAGCGGCGCCAGCGCTTCGGCGTTCTTGTCAAACCCGGCGGCCAGCCCGACCGGGTTGGGTAGTGCCAAGCCTGCGACTACGCAGCGCAGCCGGGCGGAGGTTGCGGGGCCGGGGCGCGGCGTCAGACCGGCCTTCAGCGCCTTGATCGACAGCCCATGGGCCGCTTCGGGATCCATCCTATGCATCACCGCAAGCGCGAGTTTTTCAGACAGCTTCATGTCGCGGGGCTCCTCTTTGCCACGTTGTGCAACCCTATATGCAACCCTATTGCACCTGCCGGAGCAGTGTCGCTCAGACCATCTCGGCGGGGAATTGATGGGTGCCATCGACCAAGGGCAGCGGTTTGACCCAGAGCATCTCTGCCAGTTTAAGCGGGCGATAGAGATGGGGAAACAGCGCCCCGCCGCGCGAAGGCTCCCAGATCAGGGCCTCGCCCATTGCCTCAGCGTCAAAGGCCAGGAGCATCAGCCCCTCGGCGCCGGCAAAATGTTTCGCGGCGGTCTCTGCGGCCTGGGTGGCGGTGGAGAAATGGATGAACCCGTCCGCGAGATCGACGGGCGCGCCATTGGTTTCACCGGCGGCCTCGAAGGCGCGCCATTCATCGGTGCGGAAAATCTTGTATATCAGCATGAGACCCCTCATGCCCGCAGAGCGTGGGTGGCGCAAGAGCGCTTATGCAACAGGCAGCGCAAAGTTTCCCCTGCGTCGACATGGCGCTGTCATGTAAGTTTGGTTTTGACTGTTTGGGCAAAGATCCCGAATATCGGCGGATATAACAGCTGCCGGTTGGGTGGTATAACAAGGTGAGGGAATATCTCATGATCATGACACGAATTTTGACCTCTGTGGCGGCGCTTGGTCTGACCGCAGGTCTGGCCGCGGCGGACTATAAGCTGACCATCCTGCACACCAATGATTTCCATGCGCGGTTTGAACCGATCAGCAAGTATGACAGCGGCTGCGATGCCGAGAGCAACGCCGAGGGCAAATGCTTTGGCGGCTCCGCGCGTCTGGTGACGGCAGTGGAGGAGGCGCGTGCGCGTTCCGACAACTCCATCCTGGTGGATGGCGGAGATCAGTTCCAGGGCACGCTGTTTTACACCTACTACAAGGGCAAAGTCGCCGCCGAGATGATGAACAAGCTCGGCTATGACGCGATGACCGTGGGCAACCATGAATTCGACGATGGCCCCGAAGTGCTGCGCGGCTTTATGGATGCGGTAGATTTTCCGGTGCTGATGTCGAACGCGGATTTCTCGGCCGAGAAAGCACTGTCTGACAAGCTGCTGAAATCCACCGTTATCGAAAGAAACGGCGAGAAGATTGGCCTTATCGGCCTTACGCCAGAGGACACGGACGAGCTTTCCAGCCCTGGCGCACATGTGCATTTTTCCGATCCCGTGGCCGCCGTGCAGGGCGAGGTTGACCGGCTGACCGCCGAGGGCGTGAACAAGATCATCGTGCTCAGCCACTCCGGCTATAAGGTCGACCAAAAGGTCGCGGCGGAAACCACCGGCGTGGACGTGATCGTGGGTGGCCACACCAACACCTATCTCTCCAACGTGTCGGATCGTGCCGAAGGCCCTTATCCCACCATGGTCAATGATGTCGCCATCGTGCAGGCCTATGCCTATGGCAAGTTCCTCGGCGAGCTGAACGTGACCTTTGACGACGAGGGCAATCTGATCGAGGCGGTGGGCGAGCCGCTGATCATGGATGCCGCCGTAACCGAGGACGACACCACGGTTGCCCGCATCGCCGAACTGGCCGTGCCGCTGGACGAGATCCGCAACAAGGTGGTCGCCTCCGCCGAAACCGCCATCGAGGGCGACCGCAGTGTTTGCCGCGCGATGGAATGCTCCATGGGCAATCTGATTGCCGATGCGATGCTGGACCGGGTGAAGGATCAGGGCGTCACCATCGCGATCCAGAACGGCGGCGGCGTGCGCGCCTCCATTGATGCGGGCGATGTGACCATGGGCGAAGTGCTGACCGTGCTGCCGTTCCAGAACACGCTTGCGACCTTCCAGATCACCGGGGCCACCATGGTGGAGGCACTGGAAAACGGTGTCAGCCAGATCGAAGAGGGCGCAGGCCGCTTCCCGCAGGTTGCCGGGGTGAAATTCACCTTTGACGCTGCCAAGGAGCCGGGCGCGCGGGTCTCCGACGTGATGGTGATGGAGGGCGATGCCTGGACCCCGATCGATCCCGCGAAAACCTATGGCGTGGTCTCCAACAACTATGTTCGCAACGGCGGTGACGGCTACAAGATGTTCGCAGGCGACGACAAGAACGCCTATGACTTCGGCCCCGACCTGGCCGATGTGGTGGCCGAATACCTTGCGGAACAAGGCCCCTATAGCGCCTATACCGATGGCCGTATCAGCCAGAAGTAACCCCGCTTAGCGATGTCTTAGCCCCCGGCGGAGCGATCCGGCGGGGGCTTTTTATTGGTGGATGACGCGATTATTAGGATTTTGCGATGGTAAAGAAGGGCACCGCTATTGCGGAGGAAGGCGATAAACCTCGATCTCGCGCCTACAGCTTGGGTCAAGTGTTCTTCGGTCAAATATCATGCCGAGCTTTTGCATGATGCGCCGCGACGCTTCGTTGCCGATTTGATAGATGCTTACGATATCTGTGATGCCCAGTTCGTTCACTCCGAACACAAGCGCCGCTTTTGCGGCTTCGCTCGCATAGCCTTTCCCCCAGCTCGGCTTTGAGAACCTCCAGCCAATTTCCACAGAGGGGAGCACCTCCGGCAAGAACCCCGGCCAGGCATGCCCGGTGAAACCGATCAACTCACCGCTTTGCTTTTCTTCAACTGCGAACAACCCGTAGCCGCGTTCAGCCCAGCTCCTTTGAAATGCGGCAATGTTCCGGGCCGCGTCTTCCGGGCTTCGCGTTTGGCCGTTGCCGATGTATCGCATGACGTCAGGGTCGGCGCAAATCGCCGCAAACGGAGCGTGATCGTCTGACGTCCAGCCGCGGAGAAGCAATCGCTCGGTGGTGATTTGTGGTAGTCTCATGCCCTGCATTAAACACATGCGCCAGTCACGGCCAAGCCCTGCGCGGTCGAGCGCGCGTTGATGCCGCCTTCGTGACGGGGCCTACTATGGTTCGATCTGCTTGGGCACACATCCGCGTTGCCTCGGCGCGGGACCGGGTTTATCTTCGCTGGTATGGACCATCCGCTGATCGACCTTATCAATGCCCGGATTGAAGCTGCCGAACGGGACGGCGCCTTTGACAATCTCGAAGGCGCGGGACGGCCCTTGCCGGCCTGTGATGACCCTGAAAACGCAGTGATGACCCGGATCCTCAAGGACAATGGCGCGGTGCCGGAGGTGGTGTCGCTGAGCCGGGAGCTGGCACGGCTGCGTGAAGAGCTGCGCGAGACCGGGGATCGCAGCAAGCGCCGCCAGATCATTGCCGATCTGTCGATGACAGAGGCACGGCTGGAGCTGGCGCGCAAGCGGGGCTGAGCGGTTTCGTCGGAGGCGGGCGGGTCACGGGGCCTCAGCGCAGGAGGATGCCGTCACCTTGGGGGGTGATACGTCCAATTTCTGCCGCGCGGTAGCCATGGGCACGCAGCCGATGGAGCAGCATCTCTGACAGATCCGCCGGAACCGCGGCCAGCAGCCCGCCTGAGGTCTGCGGGTCAAACAGCAGGGCGCGGGGGCCTGTGCTGGCGATCTCGGGCAGGCGCACGGCATTGGCGTCAAAACCCGGCGCGCGCAGGCCGGTTTCGGCCAGCTCCGCCGCGCCGCGCATCTTGGGGATGGCGTCAAAACGCAGCTCGGCCCCGCGCTCGGATTGTTGGCAGATTGCTTGCACATGACCCAGGAGGCCACGCTCTGCTACGTCGCACATTGCACGGGCCGCCTCGCGCAGGATCTCGCTGGCGCGCTGCTGGCTTTGTTCCATCAGATCCAGCGCGGCAGTGACCCAGCGCCCACGGGCCTGACCGGAGGCCGCGCCCGCAAGCAGGACGCCCGAGCCGAGCGGTTTGGTCAGGATCAGGTGATCGCCGCTCTGTGCCCCGGCCAATGTGACCGGCGTGCGGGGACACAGGCCTGTGAGGCTGACACCCAGCGACAGCGCGGCGCCGGGGGAGGTTTGAACACTGGCGATGGTGGCGCCTGCGGTTTTCATCTCCTGATCCGCAACCTCCATGATCTCGGCGTATTGGCGCTGTTGCAACGCTGCGCTTTGCTGCGGTTGGGTCAGCAGCAGCGTGGCGGCCTGCGGCTCTGCCCCCAGCGCCCAGAGGGGATTGAGCGCGTGCTGCACGGCGATCCGGGTCAGGGTGACGGGATCCGCGCTGATAGCAGGCAAGTGGCGCGCACTGATCAGCTGCATCGCGTCCCCCGCCGTGAGCTGCGCGGCAGTCCCATCGGGTTGCACCGCCACGTCAGGGCGCGCGGCGCCGCGAAATTGGTCGAGCGCCGAGCCAGGGCTGGAAGGATCGGGTGTGGCCGCTTTCTCCGGGGGGCTGACCGTTGCGGAGGTCACCGGCAGGCGCGCGAATTGCGCCATGAACTTGCGGTCGATGTGATCCTTCCAACGCCAGAGCAGCGGGCCGGAAAAACTGCGCCCGTTGCGCTCGGCCAGCGCGGATTTGCGACCCATGGAGACCAGCTTGAGGTAATCTTCCTGCGGCTGATAGCGCCGCATGTTGCCGCCCAATAGCGCGGCCTTGAGGTTGTCACAGAGCACCGGCGCCTGACGCACCGCAAAGACCCCGGCCTTGGGGCGCGGCGCATGGGCCATATGGGCGCAATCGCCCACGGCAAAGACATCGGGATCCGAGGTTTGCAGCTCGGGCGAGACCACCAGCGCGCCCTCGTGTTGGCGCAGCCCGGTGCTCTCCAACCAGCCATAGGCACGCGCCCCGGCGGCGCCGAGGGTGAAATCGCTATGGATCACGCGCCCGCCCTCCAGGTGGATCGCGCCCGCCTCAAGATGGGTGACATGCGCCTGCTCCAGCAGGGTGACACCATAGCGATCCAGCGCCGCGCGCAGGCGGGGCTGGCTTTGTGGTGCGAGCGCCGAGAGCGCAGCGTCGCTGTCCATGAGCGTGGCCGCCGCAAGCCGCCCTTGCTGGCGCAGCGCGTGGGCCATGGCGAGGATCAGCTCCACCCCGGCGATGCCGCCGCCGATACAGGCGATGCGCGCGGGGCCGTCCTGTCGGCAAAAGGCCTCCCACGCGGAGGCAAAGCCGTCGAGGGGTTTGGCCGGAACCGCATGATCCAGAAAGCCGGGCAGATCCGGCATGGCCGAGGTGACGCCGATGTCGATGGAGGCAATATCATAGCAGATATCGGGGCGACCGGGCACCGAGATCCGCTTGCGGATCGGGTCGAGCCCGCCAGCTGCGCCCAGGACCAGCCGCGCGCCGGCGAAACGGGCAAGCTGCACCAGATCAATATCAAGTGCGGCGCGCGCGTAATGTCCGGCGACAAAGCCGGGCAGCATGCCGGAATAGGGCGCGCTGGGGCCGGGATTGATCAGGGTCAGGCGGACGCCGGCCAGGGGCGACATGCCCCACTTCCGCAGCACGAGCGCATGGGCATGGCCGCCCCCCACCAGCACCAGATCTCGGGTCAGCGGGAGCGGGGAAGCTGGCATCGCGGTCGGCCTTGTGGCTTGGCGCGTCCGGGGCAGCCTATGGGGCGATCAGGCCTCTGGCTGCTCGGACGCGGCGTAGTGTTCCGGCTTGTCATGCGTCGCCCAGAGCTTGCATGCGCCCGGGGTCGGCAGATCCTGCGGTTTGGTCTGCTGGTTGATAAAGACCTTGGCAAGGAAATTTGCCGTGACGGGGGCGGTGATCAGCAGGAACAGGGTGATGAGGATCTCATGCACGGAAACATGGCCCTCATAGCTCACCGCGTGGATCATGGACCCGATGAGCACGCCGCCCACCCCGAGGGTGGTGGTTTTGGTGGGGGCATGCATGCGCGACATCGGATCGTTGAGCTTGAGGATCCCGTAGGAGCCGATAAGGCCAAAGAGCCCGCCAACAACAACGCAGATGGTAATCAGGATATCGGAGATCATCTCTGGCGCCTCACTCGATGATATTGCCGCGCAGCAAGAAGCGCGCATAGGCCACGGTGGAAATGAAGCCGAGCATGGCCATGATCAGCGCCGCCTCAAAGAAGATCTCGGTGCCCAGAAGCACGCCGAACAGCACCACCAGCGCAATGGCATTGATGAACATCGTGTCCAGCGCCAGGATCCGGTCGGTGATTTCCGTGGCGGTCAGGATTTTCCACAGGTTGAGCAGGATCGCCACGGCGAAACAGGCAAAAGCGAAGGCATAGGCATATTCGATCATTCGAAAATCTCCTTCAGGCGGGCCTCGTAGCGAGTCTTGATCTCGTCGCGGACCTCATCCGGATCCGGCGCATGCAGGCAATGCACCAGAAGCGAGCGCCCCTGCGCCGAGATATCGGCAGTGAGGGTGCCCGGGGTCATGGTGATGGTGCCGCCAAGGGTGGCAATGGCCTCGGGCGTGCGGATATCCAGCGGGATTTCCACCCAGCCGGGGCGGCGCTTGCTATTGGGCATAAAGACCACGATCTTGGCGACCACGATATTGGCCACCAGAATATCCCAGATCACCAGCCCAAGATAACTGATCAATTTGAGCGGTTTCTTGAGCTTGGGGCGGTCCGGCCAATAGGGCTGGGTTGCCACCGGGATCAACAACCCGAGGAAAAAGCCAAACAGCAGCGAGTTCAGCGAAAAGCGATTGACCAGCAACAGCCAGGTCACGGTCAGCAGCAATGTCAGCAGCGGGTGCGGCAACAGGCGGTTCAGGAGTTTCATCAGTGGCTCTCCTCACTCTGGTCATGTGCCTCGGGGGCGTCGGTGCCGTGGCTGCTCTCGGCGTGGCTATCTGTACCGTGAGAGTCCGCGCCGTGATGGGCATCAAGCACCGGGCGGTCGCGATTGGCCAGTACAGTTTCGATATAGGCCCGCGGCGCAAACAGATCCTGCGCGGTGGCGGCGGCATAGCGGCTCATCGGTCCGGCAAAGAGCGTCAGCAGCACCAGACCCGCAAGCAAGGAGAACACCGCGACAAAGGGCAGGGCGGCCGGGCGCGGGATCGCTGCGGGGGCCTCGCCCTCGGCATAGCTTTCGATCTCGATCTCCGGCTCCTCCATCGTGTCGTGGCTTTGCAGCCCGTGGCTCTTCCAGAAGAGCGCGGTGCCGGCGCGGGCAAACCCCATGATGGTCACAAGCGAGCTGACAAGGATCACGCCCCAGATCCAGATGGCGGTCTGCTCGCTGCGGGCCGCATCAAGGATCATCAGCTTGCCCAGAAAACCCGAGAGCGGCGGCATGCCGGCGGCGGCAATCGCGGCGGTGAAGAACAGCACCGAAATCAGCCCGCTTTGGGGCATGAGCGGCTTGGCCTCGATCTCGCCGCCCTGACGTTCGCGGATCATATCGGCGATCAGGAACAGCGCCGCGGCAGAGAGCGTCGAATGCACGGTGTAATAAAGCGCGGCGGCGGTTGCGGCGGGTTCGAACAGCGACACGGCGGTGGGCAGCGTCCCGATCGAGGGGATCGCGGCAAAGGACATCAGCTTTCCGATCTCTTTGGCACCAAGGATGCCGATGGCCCCCAGCGCGACCGTCAGCAAGGCGGCAGGCAGCAGCCAGTCTCCGACCAGCCCGTCGACCACCGGCACATCCGGGCCAAAGACCAGCGTATACATGCGCAGGATCGAATAGGCGCCGACCTTGGTCATGATCGCAAACAGCGCCGCCACCGGCGCGGGCGCATGGGCATAGGAGGCGGGCAGCCAGAAATGCAGCGGCAGGAGCGCGGCCTTGATGGCAAAGACCAGCAGAAGCATGATCGCCCCGACCCGGATCAGCGCGCTGTCGGCGGCGGGCAGCTCTGCCACACGCACCGCCAGATCTGCCATATTGAGCGTGCCGGTCACCGAATAGATGGTGCCAAGCGCAAACAAGAAGAGCGAAGACCCCAGGAGGTTATAGACCACATATTGCACCCCGGCCTGAAACCGGCGGGTGCCGCCGCCATGGATCATCAGCCCGTAAGACGCAATCAGCAGCACCTCGAAGAACACAAAGAGGTTGAAGGCGTCACCGGTAAGAAACGCGCCCAGGATGCCCATCAGCTGGAACTGATAGAGCGCGTGAAAGTTCTGCCCGCGCTCGTCCCACTTGCTGCCCACCGCATAGAGGTTCACCGCCAGCGCCAGAAGCGTGGTCAGCAGCACCATCATCGCCGACAGCCGGTCCAGCACCAGAACGATGCCAAAGGGGGCCTGCCAATTGCCAAGCTCGTAAACCTGCACGGTGCCGTCATAGGCCTGCGCCGCCAGGGCCAGCGCGATGGCGACCAGAAGGACATTGCTCGCAATGGAGAAAATCCGTTGCAGGTCAATGTGATGGCGCAGGGTCATGATGATAAAGGGTGCCACCAGCGCCGGCAGCACGATAGGCGCAATTAAGAGGTGGTTCATGCGTCCTCTCCCTGCAGGTCGGCCGTGTCATCCATGTTGATATTGTCGTCCTTGGCGCTGAGATAGGCGCCGAGCGAGATCATCACCACCACGGCTGTCATGCCAAAGGAGATCACGATCGCGGTCAGCACCAGCGCCTGCGGCAACGGGTCGGTATAGGTCACATCCGTCGCGGTCTTGTTCAGGATCGGCGGCGCATTGATCACCACCCGTCCGGTGGCGAACAGGAACACGTTCACCGCATAGGACAAGAGCGAGGTGCCAAGGATCACGGGAAAGCTGCGCAGGCGCAGGATCAGATAGATCCCGGCAGCGGTCAGCAGCCCGACGGCTGAGGCAATCAGAAGTTCCATGCTCAGTCCTCTTTTGTTTCGTTGGGTGCCGAAGCCGGCCCCGTGGGGAGCGGCATGGTGTCATAGCCTTGCTCCACCTCGATTTCAGCTGTGCTCGCGTCAGGAATGTCGCGGGCCGGGTTGATGTCGATGGCGTGCTCGGAGGAGATCCCCGGCTGCCAGGCAAAGCGGCTGAGGCTTTCCAGCGCCAGCATCACCGCCCCGACCACCGCGAGGAAGACCCCAAGGTCAAAGAGGGCGGCCGTGGCCAGCTCGAACGGCTCCAGCCCGGGCAGCTGCACATAGCCGAAATCGGAGGTCAGGAAGGGCACCCCGTTGAACCAGGCGCCGATCCCGGTGGCTGCCGCGACCAGCACGCCGGATCCGATGATCCCGTGATAGGGCAGGTGCTGGCGCTCGCTCGCCCAGCCAAAGCCGGAGGCCATATATTGCATGATCACCGCGATAGCCGCGATCAGACCGGCGATGAAACCGCCCCCCGGCAGGTTGTGCCCGCGGAAGAAGATATAAGCCGCGACCATCAGGGCGATCGGCATCATCATCCGCGTTACCACCACCATCAGACCCGGATGGCTGTCACCGGCCTGGTCGATGTCGGGTTTGCGGTTCAGCAGATAGGCACGCACGCGGGTCGAGAGGACCGCTTCGGTCAGGGCATAGATCACCAGCGCGGCAATCCCCAGAACAGTGATTTCGCCAAAGGTGTCAAAGCCCCGGAAATCCACCAGGATCACATTGACCATATTGGTGCCGCCGCCGCCCTTATAGCTGTTTTCGACAAAGAAACCCGAAATCGAGGGCGCGGCGAAGTCCCGCAGCATCAGCGCATAGATAAGCCCGCCGACACAGACCCCGCTGACGATCGAGATCGCCGCGTCGCGCAGTCGGATCAGCGCGGGAGATTCGCGCGGGGTCTCCTTGGGCAGGAAATTCAACGCCAGCAGCATCAGGATGATGGTCACCACCTCCACCGAGATCTGCGTCAGCGCCAGATCCGGTGCCGAGAGGTAGTTGAACGAGAGCGACACCACCAGACCGATAATGCCGATCAGGATCAGCGCGATGAAGCGCTGGCGGTGGAACAGGACGATACAGGCGGTGGCCACGGTCAGGCAGATCCAGCTGATGATCGGCAGGATGCCAAAGCCCTGCATCACCCGCGTCGGCGCGCCAGTGGTGCCGCTGACATAGGCATAGATGCCGATGATCGCGGTAAAGCTGACCATGATCAGCGCATAGCGCGTCAGCGAGCCATCATGCAGCCGCGCGGTCAGAGCCTGTGTCAGGCGGGTCACCGCACCGACGATGGCGTCAAAGATCACCTTGGCCTCGGGCCGGGGCAGCGCGTTCCAGACCCGCTCCAGCGGGGCATGCAGCGCCAGCAGAATGGCGCCACCAATGACGGCTGCGGCAGACATGTACAGCGCCGGGGTGACCCCGTGCCAGAGCTTCAGATGCGCGTGCACATGCTCGTGCGTGACAGCGCCAGCCGCCGCATCGACCAACGGGCCGACCAGCACCGCAGAGAACAGGCCGATGAGCACCACAAGCACCACCAGAAAGGCGGGCGAGGCCCACATGCCAAAGCTCGGGTCATGCGGCTTGGCCGGATAATCGGCACGTTTGGGGCCCAGGAACACATGCGCGATATAGCGCAGGGAATAGGCCACCGAGAACAGCGCGCCAAAGGTCGCCAGCCCGCCGATCACATAGGGGTTTTGCAGCCAATAGGTATGGGAGGCCTGCTCCAGCATCATTTCCTTGGACAAAAAGCCATTGAGCGGCGGAATACCTGCCATAGACAGCGCCGCGACAGTGGCGATGACAAAGGTCACCGGCATCAGATGGCGCAAACCGCCAAGCCGCTTGATGTCGCGGGTATGGGCCTCGTGATCGACAATCCCGGCGGTCATGAACAGCGCCGCCTTGAAGGTCGCATGGTTGATGATGTGAAACACCGCGCCAATCGCCGCCGCCTTGGTGCCAAAGCCCAAAAGCATGGTGATCAGCCCCAGATGCGACACGGTTGAAAAGGCCAAAAGCGCCTTCAGGTCATCCTTGAACAGCGCAATCACCGCGCCGAGCACCATGGTAATGAGGCCGGTGGTGGCGACGATATAAAACCATTCCGGTGTGCCCGCCAGCACCGGCCAGAGCCGCGCCATCAGGAACAGCCCCGCCTTCACCATGGTGGCGGAGTGCAGATAGGCCGAAACCGGCGTCGGGGCTGCCATCGCGTGCGGAAGCCAGAAATGGAACGGAAACTGTGCGGATTTGGTAAAGGCGCCGATCAGGATCAGCACCAGCGCCGGCAGATACAGATCCGAGGATTGGATCGCCTCCCGGTGCTCCAGGATCACATGAATGTCGTAAGATCCCGCGATATGACCGAGGATCAGCATGCCACCGATCATCGCCAGCCCACCCATGCCGGTCACTGTCAGCGCCATCCGCGCGCCCTGACGCCCCTCCGGCAGGTGCTTCCAATAGCCGATCAGCAAGAAGGACGACAGCGAGGTCAGCTCCCAGAAGACCAGCAACAACAAGATGTTGTCAGACAGAACAATCCCGACCATGGCACCCTGGAACAGCAGCAGATAGGTATAGAACTGCCCCATCGGGTCCTGCCGCGACAGGTAAAACCGCGCATAGAGAATGATCAGCAAGCCAATCCCGAGGATCAGCGTGGCAAAGAGGAACCCCAGCCCGTCGAGAAAGAAATTCGCATTGAGGCCAAGCGCGGGCAGCCAGTCGATACCGACCTGCACCACCTCGCCGCGCAGGATCGCGGGCGCATGAAGCATCAGGCCGATAAACGCGAGCCCGCTGGCCATGGCGGCAGAAGACGCTGACGCATTGCGTCCGGCGCGAATAAGAAGCGCGGGAAACAGCGCGCCGAGAAAGGGCAGGGCCGCAATCAAGAAAAGGGACACGTGAGACTCTCCTGGTCGGGCGTTATGTTTTTGGCGGAGGGGACCCGCAAACTCCCCATTAGCTAATGAGTTTTGCGCTATTGATCCAGAGTTTCCGGTCAAAATCTTGGCGGTTCAGCGTGGTAAACAGCCATATGTGACTATCGGACGCATCTTTACGGCAGATCCGGGCGGCGCAGCGCTTCGGGGGCGCTGCACGACGGGATGACAGGAACTTGAACAGCGGCAAGGGCGCAAACGCTCCTTCTGATGCGCGCCCCCGTGCTAAAGGGGGTGTGAGCATGCGACGCTTCAACCGATAGGGGATAAGATGACGACTGTGAAACTGGCCACTGCGCTTGCGGCGCTGAGCGCAACGACCGGCATCGCCTACGCGGGCTGCGGCGCGCAGGAGGCCGCCTGCACCCTGCCTGACGGCAGCTACGAGATAATTCTGCCCGCAGATCATGACGCGCCGGTGCCCGCGGTGATGTTCCTGCACGGCCATGGCGGCTCGGCCAAGGGCGTGATGCGGATGAGCACGATGATCGAGAGCCTCATGGCACGCGGATATGCGGTGATCGCGCCCAATGGCACCGCGCAGGACGATGGCCCCCAGGGGTGGAACTTCATGCCAGGCTCCGCTGGGCGGGATGATTTTGCCTTCCTTCCAGAGGTGCTGGAGGATGCCGCCACGCGCTTTGATATTGATCCGCAACACTCTGTTCTGGCGGGGTTTTCATCTGGTGCCTTTATGGTGAATTACCTCGCCTGCGCCGAACCAGAGAGCTTTGCCGCCTATCTGCCCGTCTCCGGCGGCTTCTGGCGGCCGCAGCCGGAAGATTGCGCCGGACCGGTGCGGCTTTTTCAAAGCCATGGCTGGTCCGATCAGGTGGTGCCGCTGGAGGGACGCATGTTTAATGGCGGGCGCTATATCCAGGGGGATATCTGGGCCGGGCTGGAACTTTGGCGCGACACCAATCATTGCGCCACCCATGCGCCGGACAAAATCTGGCAGCAAGAGGACCGGATGCTGCGCCAATGGGATTGCGGTTCGGGGGCCGAGATCACATTCGAGCTGCATCCCGGGGGGCATATGGTGCCACAGGGCTGGGCGGATCGGGTGATCGACTGGCTGGAGGCCCCGGCAACAGCAGCGGCCCAGACCGACTGATCCTTCTTCTAACTCAAAATATCCCGGGGGTGCGGGGGCAGCGCCCCCGCCACAGGCGCCTGCGGGTCGCGGATCATTCAGCGGCCTGAACCGGCGCCTTGATCCCCTTCAGGTTCTGGCGCAGAAGATCGCGATAGTGCCGCGCCGCCTGGTTGATCTGCGGCTCTTTCAACCCTTCCGCGGTGCCCATCCACCCCTTGGGCAACCGCAGGCTGGACAGCGCCGAGAGCGGCACCGCCAGCACCAGCGAGAGGGCAATCGGCGCGAGCCAAAGCGAGACCAACCCCGCCGCGATCCCGATCCATAGCGCCGCCCCGCTGAGGGTTTCCAGCGCGTGGCATTTCAGCAATGTGGCCAGCCCATAGTGTCCACCCGTGCGGGCCTGCGGCGACCAGCCTTTTTGCAGCCCAAACAGGGTGCGCAAGACTGCGATCATCTGCTGCACCATCAGGATCGGCGCATAGAGAATCGCCAGCAGGATCTCGGTCAGCATCGACAGAACAAACCGTCCCGGCCCGCCATAGCTGGCAATGCGCCGACCGGTCAGCGGCAGTGCGGCAACCGAAAGCACCTTGGGCGCCAAGAGCATCGCATAGATCAGCAGGATCACCGCAACATGGCGGG
>NZ_JAATOX010000104.1 GCF_011806385.1 Phaeobacter sp. HF9A
GCGGTCGGGATCTGGGTCACGACGTTCTGGAACTTGGCGTAGAACAGCGTTGCCACGTCAAATTCAGCCGCGTCAAAGCGCGCCAGGATTTCCTTGGCGATGCCCTGCGCATCCACGTAGCCAACGCGCTTCACCTCGGTCAGATCGACATGGCCGATGAACAGATCGCCGAATTCGCGCTTCAGCACGTCCCGGCCCTTCTTGCCCACGGTGAAGATCTTCACGGTCTTGCCCGCCGCCTGAAGGTCGAGAACCCGCTGGCGTGCCAGCTTGGCGATGTTGGAGTTGAAGCCACCGCACAGGCCGCGCTCGGCGGTCATGACCACCAAGAGTTGCACCTGATCAGAGCCGGTCCCCCGCAGGAGCTTCGGCGCGGTATCGCTTTGACCGACAGAAGCCGCCAGCCCTGCGAGAACAGCGTTGAACTGTTCTGCATAGGGGCGTGCGTCCTCAGCCGCTTCCTGGGCGCGGCGAAGTTTCGCCGCCGCGACCATCTGCATGGCTTTGGTGATCTTACGAGTGTTTTTGACACTCGCGATCCGGTTTTTTAGGTCCTTGAGAGAAGGCATGTGCTGTCTCTCTCCTTACGCGAAGTCTGCGGCGAATTCGTCCAGAACGGCCTTCATCTTCTCGATCGGCTCACCCTTCTTGAACTTGGGATCCTCGTCGGTGATCCACTGCAGGAAGTCGGCTTTCTTGCCACGCAGGAAGGCCAGGAGCTCTGCCTCAAAGCGGCCTACGTCCTTGACGTCGACCTTGTCGAGGTAGCCGTTGGTGCCCGCGAAGATGATGCAGACGATTTCAGAGTTGGTGAGCGGGGAATACTGTGCCTGCTTCATCAGCTCGGTCAGACGGGCGCCACGGGCCAGCAGCTGCTGGGTTGCGGCGTCGAGGTCGGAGCCAAACTGCGCAAAGGCCGCCATTTCGCGGTACTGCGCGAGGGACAGTTTCACCGGACCGGCAACGGAGGACATCGCATCGGTTTGCGCCGAGGAGCCCACACGAGACACCGACAGACCGGTGTTCACGGCCGGGCGGATACCTTGGTAGAACAGTTCGGTTTCCAGGAAGTTCTGACCGTCGGTGATGGAGATCACGTTGGTCGGAATAAACGCGGACACGTCGCCGCCCTGGGTTTCGATGATCGGCAGCGCGGTCAGGGAGCCGGAGCCGTTGTCCTCGTTCAGTTTCGCGGAGCGTTCCAGCAGGCGGGAGTGGAGGTAGAACACGTCACCCGGATACGCTTCACGGCCCGGCGGACGACGCAGCAGCAGCGACATCTGGCGATAGGAAACCGCTTGTTTGGAGAGGTCATCATAAACGATGAGCGCGTGCTTGCCGCTGTCGCGGAAGTATTCGGCCATTGCGGTCGCGGCATAGGGTGCCAGGAACTGCATCGGGGCCGGGTCGGAGGCGGTGGCCGCCACAACGATGGAGTATTCCATCGCGCCGTTTTCTTCGAGCTTTTTCACCAGCTGCGCAACGGTGGAGCGCTTTTGGCCAACAGCCACATAGACGCAGTAGAGCTTTTTGCTCTCGTCGTCGCCGGCGGCGTCGTTGTAGGTTTTCTGGTTCAGCATCGCGTCCAGAGCAACGGCGGTTTTACCGGTCTGACGGTCGCCGATGATCAGCTCCCGCTGGCCACGGCCGATCGGGATCATCGCGTCCACGGATTTCAGGCCGGTTGCCATCGGTTCGTGCACGGATTTACGCGGGATGATGCCCGGCGCCTTGACGTCGGCAACCTTGCGTTCCTTTGCGTCAATGGGGCCCTTACCGTCGAGCGGGTTGCCCAGACCATCGACGACGCGGCCGAGGAGTTCGGGACCAGCCGGCACGTCCACGATGGAGTTGGTGCGCTTGACGATGTCGCCTTCTTTGATGTCACGGTCGGAACCGAAGATCACGACGCCGACGTTGTCGGATTCGAGGTTCAGCGCCATGCCCATGATACCGCCGGGGAATTCGACCATTTCGCCGGCTTGAACATTGTCCAGGCCGTACACACGGGCGATACCGTCCCCAACACTCAGCACGCGGCCGATCTCGGCCACCTCTGCTTCTTGACCAAAATTCTTGATCTGGTCTTTAAGGATCGCAGAAATTTCTGCTGCTTGGATACCCATTTATCCGACCTCTTTCATTGCATTCTGTAGGGAGTTGAGCTTGGAGCGGATCGAACTGTCGATCATCTTCGAGCCTACTTTGACGACGAGACCGCCGATGATGCTTGCATCAACGGTGGCATTGATCTTGACCGTCTTGCCCACGCGCTCTGCGAGGGTTTTGGCCAGTTTTTCGCTCTGGGTCTTGGTCAGCGCCTTGGCGGAGATCACCTCGGCGGAGACTTCGCCACGGGCTTCGCTGATGCGTGCGCGCAGCGCCTCGATCAGGGCGGGCAAAACAAACAGGCGGCGTTTGGACGCCATCAGCGCCAGGGTATTGCGCAGTGTTGCATCAATCCCCATTTTCTCTGCAACTGCGGAGATGGCTGCTTCTTGCTCAGCACGTGTCACCAGAGGAGACGTGATGAGATTGCGCAAATCTGCACTGTCAGCCAGCGCGGCTGTCAGGTCATCGAGACTCGTTTCTAGAGTATCGAGAGCGTTGCTCTCGGAGGCGATCTCGAAGATCGCTTTGGCATAGCGGTTGGCGATGCCTGCGGAGATCGAAGCTGGTTCGGACACGTCCACCCTTCCGATATTATTTTGGCCCCGGTTTATAATGCGTCCTGACAGGTTGCATCCGGGGGCGTGAGGTCAGCCCAGCTTTAGCCCGGGCGTCGAAATCAGCGTGGATGTAGCAGAGCAATCAGAACCTAGCAACACTCTCTGTCGGCGGGCTGAAAAACGATATCGCTATATATCAATGACTTACAAAAACTGTGGCGCTTTGCAGCACCCCCTTGCGCAAAAAAATTACGACTTGACGACAAAGAGATGCGATTCCGACGCACAAAAAATCGTGAAGAAGCCACTCCAAAGCGTAGAAAGTCGAATCTTTTGCGCGCATTTGCGACGGAGGCTTTCTGCGCCTTTCGCGCAGGTCAGACCGGTTCGGCGATCGGGTTGGAGAGCCCCTCCAGCACCCGGATCGGGTTGCGGCGGCGGCTCCGGATCATATGGCCGTTTTGCGGATGGGACTGTTTTGCCACCTCCACCATGAATACCCCGGCCGCCATCATCGCCGGCAGCCGATGCCCCATGCGTTCGATCATCGCGCCGGATTTCAGCCAGAACCGGCGCGAACTGGGCAAGCGATAGAGCGCGGCGGTGTGTTTTTCGATCACGAACTGATGGCTGCGCAGCTGGTTTTCCACCTGCGTCAGCGTATAGGGGCGGCCATAGCCAAAGGGCGTATAGTCCGAGCGCGCCCAGAGCCCGGCCCGGTTCGGCACGATGAACATCGCCCGCCCACCCGGCCCCAGCACCCGCCAGCATTCCTCCAGGAGGCGGGTCGGATGCTCCGAGGTCTCCAGCCCGTGCATCACCACCAGCCGATCCACCCGCCCGGTCTCTATCGGCCAGGAGGTCTCCTCGCAGAGCACCGAGACATTCGGCAGACCAGCGGGCCATTGCATCACCCCCTGCGGCCCGGGCATCAGGGCGATGATGCGGCGGGCGTCCGACAGATAGGGGCGCAACAAGGGCGCGGCAAAGCCAAACCCCGCGATGGTCTCTCCCGTGGTCTTTGGCCACATACGCAGAAGCTGACTGCGGATCGAGGCCTGCGCCGCGCGCCCGAGGGTGCTACGGTAGTAGAAATTTCTCAGATCCTGCACATCCAGATGCATTGCGCATGCCCGTCGCTTTGGTCAATCTGTGGGCAGTCTAGCAATGTGAAAGCGAATGACCATGCCTGATCACCCTTCCCTCTCCACTGAATTTGAAGTCGTGACTGTTCCGTGTCTTGACGACAATTACGCCTATCTGGTGAAGGGCCCGGATGGGGTTGCCCTCATCGACGCCCCCGAGGCCGCCCCGATCATCGCGGCGCTGGAGGCCCGGAACTGGGAGCTTGGCGTGGTGATGATCACCCACCATCACCACGATCACGTCGGCGGCCTCAGGGCGCTGCGGGCGCGCTATGGCTGCCCGGTGATGGGCCCCAAGGCCGAGGCCGACAAGATCGCCGCCCAGGGCGAGACGCTGGATATGGAACTGGAGCCAGGGTTTGAAGGCGGCACCGGCGTCGGTCGCTGCCAGGTGCTGGCGGTGCCCGGCCACACGCTGGGCCATATCGCCTATTACTACCCCGAGGGCGGCGCGCTGTTTACGGCCGACAGCCTGATGGCGCTGGGATGTGGCCGCCTGTTTGAAGGCAGCCCGGCAATGATGTGGCAAAGCCTGTCCTCTCTGGCCGCCCTGCCCGACGACACATTGGTTTATTCCGGCCATGAATACACCCAGTCCAATGCCCGCTTTGCGTGCAGCATCGACCCCGACAACAGCGCCCTGCAACAGCGCGCCGCGGAGATCGCGGATTTGCGTAAAAATAACCTGCCCACGGTGCCCGCCACTCTTGGGCTGGAAAAAGCCACCAATCCCTTCCTGCGCGCAGGCGATACAGAACTGAAGAAAACCCTTGGGCTTGAAGGGGTTGACGATGCCGACGTCTTCGCCCACATCAGGGCGGCAAAGGACCGCTTTTAAGCCAGAGCCAGGCCAGATCCCCGTTCGAGTGCAAGAATACCGGGCACAATCACGGGATTTGTGAGCACAATCACGTAAAAAGCCCTTGAAGCTTACGCTCTATCAACCAAACTCTAATAGTATGAGGACATGGTTATGGGACAGGACAGGGCCGCCCGGTGGCGACAGGTCCCCATAACCCAAGACAGAGGAGCACGCCCGTGCCTTCATTCTCGAGCACTTTGGAACAAGCCATTCACGCGGCGCTGGCGCTGGCGAATGAACGGCGACATGAATTCGCAACCCTTGAACATCTGCTCCTGGCCCTGATCGAAGAGCCGGACGCCGCCCGCGTGATGCGCGCCTGTAGCGTCGATCTGGAAGAGTTGCGATCCACCCTTCTTGAATTTGTGGATGAGGATCTTGCGAACCTCGTCACGGATATCGACGGATCCGAAGCGGTGCCCACCGCCGCCTTCCAGCGCGTGATCCAGCGCGCCGCGATCCATGTGCAATCTTCGGGTCGCACCGAGGTCACCGGCGCCAATGTGCTGGTTGCCATCTTTGCCGAACGCGAAAGCGATGCGGCCTTCTTCCTGCAAGATCAGGACATGACGCGCTATGACGCGGTGAATTTCATCGCCCACGGCGTGGCCAAGGATCCGGCCTATGGCGAACATCGCTCGGTCTCCGGCGCGCAAGAGTCAGAAGAGGACATTGGCGGCGGCAGCGCATCGAGCGCGCCCGAGGGCGAACAGAAAGAATCTGCGCTGGCCAAATACTGCGTTGATCTGAATGCCAAATCCCGCGAGGGCGACATCGACCCGCTGATTGGCCGCAACCACGAGGTCGAGCGCTGCATCCAGGTGCTGTGCCGTCGGCGCAAGAACAACCCCTTGCTGGTTGGCGATCCCGGTGTCGGCAAAACCGCCATCGCCGAGGGGCTGGCCCGCAAGATCGTGCAGGCCGAAGTGCCCGAAGTGCTGTCCGAGACCATCATTTTCTCGCTCGACATGGGCGCGCTCCTGGCCGGAACCCGCTATCGCGGCGATTTCGAGGAACGGCTGAAGGCGGTTGTCACCGAACTGGAAGACCATCCCGATGCGGTGCTGTTCATTGACGAGATTCACACGGTGATCGGCGCCGGTGCCACCTCTGGCGGTGCAATGGATGCCTCCAACCTGCTGAAACCCGCGCTTCAGGGCGGCAAGCTGCGCTGCATGGGCTCCACCACCTACAAGGAGTTCCGCCAGCACTTCGAGAAGGACCGCGCCCTCTCCCGCCGGTTCCAGAAAATCGACGTGAACGAACCCTCGGTGGAAGACGCGATCGCGATCCTGAAAGGGCTGAAGCCCTATTTCGAGGAGCATCACTCGGTCAAATTCACCTCGGATGCGATCAAATCCGCGGTGGAGCTCTCGGCGCGGTATATCAACGACCGCAAACTGCCGGACAAGGCCATCGACGTGATCGACGAGGCCGGGGCCGCGCAGCACCTGCTCTCCGAGAGCAAGCGGCGCAAGACCATCGGCGTCAAGGAAATCGAAGGCGTGGTCGCCAAGATCGCCCGCATCCCGCCCAAGAACGTCTCCAAGGACGACGCGGAGGTGCTGAAAGACCTGGAGAACAGCCTGAAACGGGTGGTCTTTGGTCAGGACGACGCCATCGACGCGCTCTCCTCGGCGATCAAACTGTCGCGCGCAGGCCTGCGGGAGCCGGAAAAACCGATCGGCAACTATCTCTTTGCTGGCCCCACCGGCGTCGGCAAGACCGAGGTGGCGAAACAGCTGGCGGATACGCTGGGTGTGGAACTGCTGCGCTTTGACATGTCCGAATACATGGAGAAACACGCTGTTTCGCGCCTGATCGGTGCGCCTCCGGGCTATGTCGGCTTTGATCAGGGCGGGCTGTTGACCGATGGCGTTGATCAACATCCGCACTGCGTGCTGCTGCTGGACGAGATCGAAAAGGCCCACCCGGATGTCTTCAACATCCTGTTGCAGGTGATGGACAATGGCCAGCTCACCGACCACAACGGTCGCACGGTCAATTTCCGCAATGTGGTGCTGATCATGACCTCCAACGCGGGCGCCTCGGAACTGGCGAAATCCGCCGTCGGCTTTGGCCGCGACCGCCGCGAGGGCGAGGATACCATCGCGATCGAGCGCACCTTCACGCCGGAGTTCCGCAACCGTCTGGATGCGGTGATCTCCTTCGGCGCGCTGCCGAAAGAGGTGATCCTGCAAGTGGTCGAGAAGTTCGTGCTTCAGCTGGAAGCGCAGCTGATGGACCGCAATGTGTCGATCGAACTGACCCGCAAAGCCGCCGAATGGCTGGCGGATAAGGGCTATGACGACAAGATGGGCGCGCGTCCGCTGGGCCGGGTGATCCAGGAATACATCAAGAAACCCCTGGCGGAGGAGCTCTTGTTCGGCAAGCTCGCCAAGGGCGGTGTGGTGCAGGTCGGCATCAAGGACGGCAAGCTGGAGCTGCGCATCGAAGGCCCCGGCAAGCCCCGCATCAGCGGCGACAAACAGCCGCCGCTCCTGACTGCGGAGTGACCCGATTTAAACGCAGATCCCTGCTTCGGATCTCTGCCGTTGCCATAACGCTCGCCACCCCCGCGGTGGCGAGCGAATTGCAGTTGGACTGGCCGGTGGACTGCGCCCTCGGCGAGAGCTGCCATATTCAGCAATACGTCGATCATGATCCCGGCCCCGCCGCCACGGATTTCACCTGTGGCGCGCTCAGCTATGATGGCCACAAGGGCACCGATATCGCCCTGCCCTCGCGCGCGGCCATGCTGGCCGGGGTATCGGTGCGGGCCGCCGCCGATGGCGTTGTCGCCGGGGTGCGGGATGGCATGCCCGACACGGGCCCCTCAGACATCAGCCAGGTCAAGGGACGCGAATGCGGCAACGGTGTCGTGCTGCGCCACTCCAACGGCTGGGAAACGCAATATTGCCATATGAAACGGGGCTCTATCACCGTGCAAAAGGGCGAGACGGTGACCAGCGGCGCGCCGCTCGGGCAGGTCGGCCTGTCGGGGCTGACCGAGTTTCCGCATTTGCATCTGTCGGTGCGCCACAAGGGCGCCGTGGTTGATCCCTTTACGCCCAAGACCCCCGTCACGACCTGCGGTGGCGACAGCGAGGCCACGCTCTGGCGTGACGCTCCCGCCTATGTGGAGGCAGGCCTGATCAGCCTTGGCTTTGCGACGGATGTGCCGCAATATGACGCGATCAAAGCTGGCACCGCCAATCAGGCCCCCCTTGCCAGCGACAGCCCGGCTTTGGTGCTTTGGGTCTATGGTTTTGGCAGCGCCCCGGGAGACGTGCTCAGCCTCCGCATCACCGGTCCCGCTGGCGAGACGATCTATAGCGGCCAGCAAACCCTGGAACGCCAACAAAGCCAGTATTTCCGGGCCGCAGGCAAGCGGCTGCATGCGCCCTTGGCACCGGGACGCTACACTGGCGTCAGCGAATTGCGGCGCGCGGGGCAACGGTTGGATCGGCGGGAGATAGTGATGACGCTACCCGAAGGCTCTTAGGTTTCAAGGCGCTTGGGCTGCTGCCGTAGACGCAATGCCCGAAAGATCATCATCAAGACGAACATGGCGACGCATTGGCCGATCATATCGCCCGCCGCATAGGTCACAACAACCCCCAACAGCAGGTTCGGCGCAATCACCCCGGAAAACGCCACGGTCTGACCAACGGAATTCACCACCGAGGCCAGCAAGCCAACCACCAGGAGCTGGCGCCAGTTCATCCGTCGGCGATTACAATTCCAAACCGACGCGCCAAAGACATGCATGAGTCGAAAGGCGACATAGGCAGACACCGCACTGACCACCAGTGACAGCCAGAGGATATGCTGCATCCGCTCCCAGGTTTGGGGCTGGGTAAAGATGAGCTCTGATGCGACAGCCCCGAGAATCAGCGGAATGATCGCCCGCGCGCCAATCAGCCATGTGCTGAGCACCCGCACCCCGTGCGGAAGGTAGACAAGACTCGCAAAGATGGTGATTTCGCTCAGAAAATAGCTCTGTATCGGACTGAACACCCAGGCCGTCAGCCCATGACAGAGCACATAGACCACCGCTATGACAACGGTGCTGGTAAAACCAGAAAGGAGACAGCCATCGGACCTCATGGCAAGAGGTCTAGCGCGCCCACATTCAAAAAACAAATAATGTTGATCACAATCGCAGGCAGATGCGACGATGTAGCGCCAAAGCTGACGCGGCAGCCACAGTTTTTGTCAGGCCCGGAGGCGATGTCAGGCCAAAAGATCCTGACGCACCACGTAATGTTTGGCCTTGGCCCCCATGGGGCGCTCCAGAAAACCGAGTTCCAGCAGCGTTTTCAACGCCCTGTGAAAGGTCGCCTGAGCAATGTGACTCGCCAGAGGGTGATGACGGATCTGTTCGGACTGCACCAGCTGCCCCGGCGTTTCCGTCAGGGTATGCGCGGCCTGAAAGACATCTTTCTCGGCTGCGCTAAGGTCATCCAACCCAATGTCGCGCTCCATCTGCCGCAGCATATCACGGAGTTCAAAAATTGCGCGTAGCCTATCCAATCGCCCGCTCCTCCTTGTCGTCGTTCAATACATACAGAAGAAATACATCTTGTTGATCACGTTACCACAAATAAATTCTCACATGTGAGAATTTATTGATTTTTTTGTATCTACATGCTAGAACTTTTTACGGACAAACCAAATGCCGTGAGTGGTGGTGTCGTCCATATTTCAGGCATTTTATTCTAGTCTTTCGGCTCTGGCGGTTTTCCAATCGCCGGAGCCTATTTAGTTTTGGCTTCACGAAAGATGAAGGCCGATCTCAGCGCTCCGTGAGCTTGAGTTCGATGCGGCGATTCTGGGCGCGTGCCTCGGGGGTGTCTTCGGGATTGATCGGTTGGAACTCGCCAAAACCATTGGCGGCGAGGCGCTCGGGCGGGATGCCCAGCTCGTCGATCATGTAGCGCACGACCGAGAGCGCCCGCCCCTGGCTGAGCTCCCAGTTGTCGGCGTATTTGCCGGTGCCGAAAAACGCCTGATTGTCGGTGTGGCCATCAACCCGGATAATCCAGTTGATGTCATCGGGGATCGCCGCCGCCACGTTTTGCAGGATGCGCGCGACCTTGGCGATCTCCACCTTGCCCTTGTCCGAAAGCTGCGCGCTGCCCAGCGAAAAGAGCACTTCGGAGGCAAAGACAAAGCGGTCGCCCTCGATCCGCACCCCCTCCTGATTGCCCAGAACATCGCGCAGCTGACCGAAGAATTCCGACCGATAGCGCTCCAGATCCTCGGCCTTGTTTTCCAGGGCCGCGCGTTCCTGCTCCAGCCGTTTACGCTCCTGCTCTTCCAGCAGGCGGCGGCGGCGTTCCTCGGCAGCGGCGCGGGCCAATGCGGTGTTGAGATCCTGACCCAAGGATTGCAGCTGCACCGATTGCGCCGCATCGCGATCCTTGAAATCATCCAGCAGGGCCTGCAAGCCGCCGAGTTGCTCGCGCAGCGCCGCCACCTGCTGGTTGAGCAGCGCGGTCTCGCGGCGGGCCTCTTCGGAGACAGCTTTTTCCTGCGAGAGCGCGTCGCGGGCCTGCGCCAGCAAATCGGCGCGCTGCTCGGCGAGGCTTTTCTGGGTTTCGGCCTCGCTCTCTGCGTTGTCGCGCTCGGCCAGGGCGGCGAGCAGGCGGCTTTGCAGCACATCCTGATCAGAGGCCCCGGCCTGGGCGCGCTCCAGCTGGTCCAACGCGGTCAGCAGGCGTTGCTCGATCGCGCTGCGTTCCTCGGCGGTGGAGGCTACGGCGTCGCGGGCGGCTTGCAGATCGGCTTCGGCACGCGCCAGCCGGGTTTCCAAATCGCTGCGGGTCGCATCCGCCTCACCGCGCAGCCGGTCGAGCTCCGCCTGCAAGGTGTCAACCCGCGCGGCGGCCTGGCTTTCGCTTTCGTCCATTTGCGCCAGAACCCGTGTCAGCCGTTCGGCCAGAACATCGCGGTCGCTGGCCTGCGCCTTGGCTTGGTCAATTTCGCTAAGCGCCTGTTCCAGCTCGGCATTTAGCTGTTCGCGGGCGGCCTTGGCGGCGGCCAGGAGGGTCAGCGTGTCCTCGGCCTTCTTGCGCTCTGCCTCCAGCGACAGGGTCATGGCGGTGAGCTCGGCCTCGGAGTTTTCCAGCCGCGCGCGCAGTGCCTCCGCGGCGGCGGCCTCGGCGAGGCGGGCCTGTTCCTGTTCCGAAAGGCTGCTTTCCAGCTCTGCCACGCGGTCTGCCTGCTCGGCGCCATCCTTGCGCAGATCGGCGACCAGCGCCTCCAGCGCCTCGCTGCGGGCAGCGGCGAGGCGGGCCGCTTCGGTCTGGGCGTCCACCTCATCGCGCACCTGCGCCAGGGCCAGGTTCAGCGCCTCTTGTTCCGACAAAAGTTCACTGCGGGCGGCGTTCAGGTCATCGCGCTGGGTGATCAAATCGGCGATCTGCGCCTCGGCCGCGTCGCGGCCCGCGATCAGCGCCGCCACCTGGGCCTCGAAATCGGTGATCCGGCTGCGCGCAGCCACGAGATCATTGGTTGCGGCGTCGCGTTCCTGCGCAAGTGCTGCGATGCGGGTCTGCTGCTCGGCCAGCTGGTCGCGCGCCGCTGCCAGATCGGAACGCGTGGCATTGAGCGTCGCCCCCAGCGCCCCGAGCCGGGCCTGCAACAGGCTGGATTCGCGCTCCTTGACCCCCAGCGCCTGCGCCAGCGCGCGCACCTCGGAGGAGAGCTCGTCCAGTTCGGTTTCCTGTCCGGTGATGGTTTCGCGCAGCACAAATTGCACCACCATAAAGATGGTCAGCACGAACATCAGCACCAGCAAAAGCCCGGTCATAGCATCGACAAAACCGGGCCAGATCGAGGCCTGAAACCTTTGGCCGGTGCGACGGGACAGGGCCATGGCTTAACCGTCCTTCCGGTCGGGCCTGCGCGGCGTGCGATCCATGCCGCGCGGCCCCGCGAAGGCCTTGACCAGCAGGTCGATATCCTTGCGCAACTCCGACAGGCTTTCCTGCCGCCCGGCAGAGATTTCCTCAAGGATGCGAAGCATTTGCACGTCGATCGAGCGCAGGCGCATACGGCTTTCGGCGTCGATGCCGACATCGCCGTGGGCCCGCATCAGTTCGGTCAGGGTTTCCTGCCCCACCGCCACGCGCTCCAGCGCGGTGGAGATCGTCGCAACGCTGTCCTGACGGCGGTTCATGTCCTCGATACTGTCCACCAGCCGGGCCAGTTTGCCGTCCACCTCGGCGCGCCCCTTTGCGGTTTCCAGAAACATCGCCTGAAGCGCATCCATCTGTTCGGCCATCGTGTCCAGCACGCCCGCGATCAGGTTGCCGTCGCCGCTGCCGCCCTCCTCGCCTGAGGAAAAGCTGAGCCGGGTGAAAGAGGAGAGCCATTCTTCCAGCTCGCGGTAGAAGCGGTTCTGGCCATGGCCGGCAAACAGCTCCAGCAGGCCCACGATCAGGGAGCCCGCAAGGCCGAGAAGCGACGACGCAAAGGCCACCCCCATGCCGCCAAGCTGCGCCTCCAGCCCGGTCATCAACCGGTTGAAAATCGCGACCCCTTCCTCGCCTTCCTGCGGGGCGAGGCTGCGGATGGTATCGACAACCGCGGGCACGGTGGTGGCAAGCCCATAGAAGGTGCCCAAAAGCCCGAGGAAGATCAAAAGGTTGGTGATATAGCGGGTGATTTCGCGCCCTTCGTCGATCCGTTCCGCAACAGAATCGAGAATGGAGCGGGTGGAGGCAGAGCCAAGCTGCATCCGGGCCGCGCGCGAGCGCAGCAGCGTGGCCAGCGGCGCCAGCATCGAGGGGGCCTTGTCTTCTTCGGTGGTCAGCCCGGCGGCAAAGCGTTCGATCCAGCGCACCGAGTTGATGAGCTGCACCACCTGCCAGAAGGTCGCCAGCACCCCGACCACAAAAACAAAGGAGATAAACCCGTTGAGATAGGGATTGGCCTGGAACACCGGCATCACCCGGGGCAGCGCCATAAAGGCCCCGCCACCCGCCAGCGCCAGGGCGATCAGCATCATGACGACTTGGCGCACCGGCTGTGAAAACTGTGGCCGGCGTTCGCGTTCCTGATGCGCCATTCTGTGTGGCTCCCGATAGGCTTAGGTCTGGTTCTGCGAGGGCAGCCTAGACCGAAAGTCTCATCATCGCCAAGGATTTATGATAAAATTTGCCTGACGCGCTGCGTGAGCCAAGCCAGATCGGGATCATGCAGGCCGATTTCCTCCAGATGCGCGGTGGTATTGAACAAATACTCCCGGTTGGGGCCGCGTCCGCCCACCGCATGGGCGATGATCTGCGCCTGTTCTTCCAGCTCCAGATGGCAGTATTGCTCGTGGTCGGGATCAATCACATAGACCACCGCATTCACGATCTCGCCGCTGGTCAGTTCCACGTCAAAAAAGCGCTCCACATAGGCCGAGGAGATCAGCTCGCGCGCCCGCAGGGCCTCCAGCGTGGTCTCCTCGTGGCCCGGCTCCACCCGCAGGGCCAGCCCCTTGCAATGGGCCTCCTCCACGGCATCAAGCGCCAGCACCAGCCCGGGGGCCTCCTCGCTGCCGCGATGGTGGATCGAGCGCATGCAGAAGGAGCGCGCATAGCCATGCAGCGTCGCCACCGCGCGCTCTGCCACCGGGAACTCCGGGTTCCACAGCAAAGATCCGTATCCGAAGACCCACATTGTCATGTCGTTCCATCCTGTTTTGCCGGGCCCTGTAAATCGCAAAACGCGAGGGAGCAAAAGGGGCAGTTCGCACAGAACACAGGGGGCAGCTGGGGGTGGCCCAAAGGCTCAGCGGCAATAGCGCCCGCTGCGATGGCGCGCGGTGTCCAGGTGAAAGTGATCGCGATGATAGCTGTCTGCTTCGGGGCCGAGCACGGTGCGGAAGGGACCGCAGGCGGATTTCCACAGCCGCCGCAGCGGCCCCCGCGTAGATTTGCTCTGCCAGCCTTTCAACACGGTGATGAGCGTGCCATCCGCAAGCGTAAAGCCGGAGATGTCGATCGCCCTGCCCCGCCCGTGTTCGGAGATCTTCGCGCCGGGGCGATTGTTGCGGGTGCGACAGCTGTAATGCGCCGCGACCCGCAGGCGGACCACGCGGTTGGCGCGGCCAAAGGCCTTTTCCACGTCGCGCGACACCCAAGAATTCAGCGCCTTGGCGGTGTCACAGGTCATCAGCGCCGGGGTGCTGAGCGCCACGCCGGAGACAGATCGCACCCGCACCGCATCCCTGGCGCCGCAGCCCTGAAGCGTGCCCGCGATATCGCCCGCTTCCTCGCCCTGGATGTCGAGATCACCACAGACCGAGCCGCGCCGCCGTTTGGCGCGGCCAAACAGCACCTGTTGCACAAACTCTGGCGAGCGCATCGCCGGGCGCAGCGTCGCCAGTGGCGCGATGCCGGCCAGATCCGCCGGTCGCGCCAGAACAGCGAGCATTTGTGGCGAGTCGGGGCGCGGCGCGGGACGCAAGCGCAGCGCTGAAGCGACA
>NZ_JAATOX010000105.1 GCF_011806385.1 Phaeobacter sp. HF9A
CCCCCGGCAACCGCGCCAGCACCGCCCGGGCGGCCCGCAATCCAGGCGACTCGCCCGCTTCGCCAATCCGCTCCATAGTGACGCGCATCGCGTCCTGCTGCGCGCCGGGCGCGCCATGGACCTCTTCCAGCTTCGTGGCAATCAGATCGGCACGACAGTCCGGGCCGAGGCATTCCGGCACCACCCTTGTGTCGCTGACCAGGTTGACCAGCGTCACCGTATCAATCAGCGCCATGCGTTTCATGATCTGCCAGGTCAGCGCGTTAAAGCGATAGGCGATGACCATCGGCGTGCGCGCCGCCGCCAGCTCCAGCGACACCGTGCCAGAGGCGGCCAGCGCCAGATCCGCACAGGCAAAGGCCGCGCGTTTATGGGCCGCGAATTCAAGCGCGCCCCAGTCGTTCGGGTCCAGCAACACCGTGCCCTCGGGCCAGCCGTCCAGACCTGCGCGCAGCATCGGCGCCACATGGGCGGCGGCTGGCAGCACGATGCGGGTCTCCGGGTGCTTGGCCTGATAGGCGCGCAAGGCCGCGCCAAATACCTCTGACAGCCGCCCGACCTCGGAGCGCCGCGACCCCGGCAAGGCCAACAATACCGGCGCGTCGCCGAGATCGAAAGCGGCGCGAAAGGCTGCGATCTCATCCGCGCTGGCCTGCGGCTCCGCCACCACCGGATGGCCGACAAAATCGCATTCCATGCCGGCGGCTTCCATATAGGGCGGCTCAAACGGCAAGAGCGCCAGCACATGGTCGATGTGTTTTGCCATCTTCGCCGCCCGCCCCGGACGCCAGGCCCAGACCGAGGGCGCCACGTAATGCACCGTGCGAATATCGCTGGCCTGTTTCACCAACTTGGCGACGCGCAGCGAAAAATCCGGGCTGTCGATGGTGATCATCACATCCGGCTGCATGGCAAGCACCGCATCAGCGGTTTCGCGGATGCGGCGTTTCAGATGACGGTATTTCGGCAGGATCTCGGCAATGCCCATGACCGAAAGCTCCGCCATAGCAAATTGCGAGCGCAGCCCCTCGGCCTGCATCAGATCACCGCCGATGCCCTGAAACGCCACATCCGGGGACAGCTGCTTCAGCCCGCGCATCAGCGCCGCTCCAAGCCGGTCGCCTGATGGCTCGCCCGCCAGGATAAAGACCCGCAGGCTCATCTCAGCCCTGCCGCAGCCAGAGGAACATGCCGCGCCGGTCACAGGCGGAAATCACCTTGTCGCGCTCCAGCACGATAACGCCCCCGGCCTCCAGCACGATACCGTTGAGCCCAGCCATGGCAGCGCCCTCGACCGTTGCGGGACCAATGGCGGGCAGATCCGCGCGCCGGTCCTGGCCGAGCTTGGGCGCCTTGTACAAGAGCCCGCCCTGCCCGTCCGGTCGCGTGGCAAGGCTTGCCAGCATCCAATCGGTGCCAAACAAGGTCTCGATGGCGATCGCCTGCCCCGCCCGCACCACGCAGGCCTGGCCCACATCGGCGGAACTCAGCGCCGCCGCGATCTGCGCCGCGCGCGTTGCATCCGCCTTGTCGATCTCGCCGGGCTTGACCTTGGTGGGGATGCCCTCCTCCATCAGCAAATCCGGCGCGATCTCATGGGCCGCACGCACGCGAAAGCCGCTTTGCTCCAAAATCGCGATGACCGCGCGCAAGGCGCCATCATCGCCGGAGGCAATCGCCCCCTGCAAGACCGGCACCAGCGGCAAGGTCGCGGCATCAAGCGCCGTGGGGTCGATCGGCGGCCGGGGCACCGCCCCCGCCATGCAGATCTCGGTTACCTGTGCCGCCTTCAGCCGCTCAAGAAAGCTGCCGAGCTGCTCCAGGCGAAAGGTGATCTCGGCCTCCACCATATCCGGTTCGGACCCGGCCATGGCGCAGATCAAGGGACGCTCGGGCAAGCGCGCAATCAGTTCGGCAGGCAGTTTTCCACGGCCGGCAATCAATGCAATCATTCTGTCTGGCCTTTCTCAGCCGCCGGGGGTCAGGAAATGGCGATCACTTTCTGCGGTGATAAAGGCAACGATTTCCTGCACATATTGGCTGTCGCTCTCCTCGCCCAGACGCTTGGCCCGCTCGGCAAAGGTGCCCTCGCCCTGGGCCAGCATCTGAAAGGCGGCGCGCAGCGCGGTGATATCCGCGCGGTTCACACCGCGCCGTTTCAGCCCCACGAGATTGAGCCCGTCCAGCTCGCCCCGCGACGCCTGCACCAGCCCATAGGGGATGACATCATTGGTCACCATGGTGACCGCGCCAATGATGGCGCCGCGCCCGATCCGCACCCATTGGTGAATGCCGGAAAGCCCGCCGATGATCACGTCGTCCTCCAGCACGCAATGGCCGGCGACGGCGGCGGAGTTCACCACGATCACCCGATCCCCGACCTGCGCGTCATGAGCGATATGGCAGCCCGCCATAAACAGCCCGTCATCGCCAATCCGGGTCACCGCGCCGCCGCCTTCGGTGCCCGCGTTCACGGTGACATGCTCGCGGATCCGGTTGCGCTTGCCGATCACGGTGCGGCATTTCTCGCCCTTGAACTTCAGATCCTGCGGGATCTCACCGATCACCGCAAAGGAGAAGATCACCGTATCATCGCCGATTTCCGTGTCGCCGGTCAGTACCACATGGGATTTCAGCTGAACACGATCCCCCAGCACCACCTCGGGGCCGACAATGCAGAACGGGCCAATTTCGCAGCCCTCGCCGATGCGGGCGCCGTCCTCAATGATCGCGCTGGGGTGAATGGCGCTCATCAACTGGCCTCGCTTGCACGGTCCACCATGGCGGTGAACTCCGCCTCGGCAGCCAGTTCGCCGTCAACCGTGGCCCGGCCGGAGAATTTGAAGATCTTGCCACCCGGCTTGCCGCGCAGGGTTTCCACATGCATCTCCAGCACGTCCCCCGGCACCACCTTGCGGCGGAATTTGCATTTGTCGATGTTCATGAAATAGATCAGCATTTCAGTGCCGATCAGATCCATGCCAACCCCAAGCATCACCCCGGAGGTCTGCGCCATCGCCTCGACGATGGTGACGCCGGGCATGATCGGCGTGCCGGGGAAATGGCCCTGGAAGTGGGGTTCGTTCATGGTGACATTCTTGATGCCACGCGCGGATTGATAGCCGTCGATATCGACCACCTTGTCCACCAGCAGGAACGGGTAGCGATGCGGCAGGATCTGCTGGATCAGGCCGATATCGGCGCTCTTGAGGTCGGAGGTGGCGTCAGCACTCATAGGTCTCATTCCCTAGATTTTCGTTATGATTTTCCTAGCAAGCCACGCGGGATGGGGCAAGAAGCTCAGGGCTGCTCGACGCCAGGCTCGTTCAGCTCGCTGCCATCGCCCAGAACGGCGTCTATCCGTGCGATCGCCAGATCGGTGATATCAATCGACTCGGCGCTCAACAGAATACTGGATTGTTCCAGAATCGCCGCAGCCCCGGTTTCCGCCATGAGCTGTTCCAGAATCGGAATGGAGGTCCGGCGAAAGGCACGTTGCGCCTCTTCCCGCGCCGAGGCGATTTCCTGGAATTTGGTTTCCTGGGTGCGGCGGGTTTCCTGCACCTTTTGGTCAAACGCCTTTGCCAAGGCCCGAAAGGCCTCCGGCTCGGTGCTGTCGCGGCGCTCGGCGAGATCCAGTTCCTCGGCGCGCAGCTCGGCTTCGATGCGGCGGTTCTCCGCCATCAGAACGGCACTGCGGCCTTCCATCTCGCGGGCGATGCGCTTGCCATAGGCGCTCTCGGAAAACAGTCGATCAGAATGGAGCGTCAGCAACGGGCTGCTGGGCACGCCCAAATTATAGCCCGGCGAAAATGCCCTCTCGGCAGATTGCGCGGCAAGGTCGGTCTGCGCGGCCGTGGTCGCGCTGTCCTGTGCATAGGTTGGCGCAGCGCATAACGCTGTGGACAGCGCGATCGCTGCCCACAGTCGTGACAGTGTTATGCCCCGCATCAACAGATCAGAACCGGGCCTGAATGGTCAGGTCGAAGTTCCGCTGCTTGTCGAAGTCTTCCTTGATGATCGCCTGCGAGAAGTTGAAGCGCAGCGGCCCCAGCCCCGTGGTCCAAAGCAGCGAAAACCCGACGACATGGCGGAAGGAGCCGCTGCGACCGACGATATTGCTCGACGCGGCCGTATTGGCGTTTTCCAGCCCCCAGAGGTTGCCGACATCATAGAACAGACCGCCACGCAGGCCGATCTCTTCCGGCAGGCCCAGCGGGAATTCCGCGTCAAACCGCGCCGCCGCATAGAAGTTGCCGCCCAAGGAATCGTCATAGGTGCCGCCGCTGCCGTTGGGCGACAGATCCCGGGGCCCGATACCGCCAGGTTCAAACCCGCGGATCACATCGGAGGACAGCAAGAAACGGTCCACCGTGCGGCTGTTGTTGTCGCCAAGCCAGCCCAGATAGCCCGCCTCGATGGTGGCGCGCAGGGTGACCTCTTCGTTGAACACCAGCTTCTGCGCCACAACCTTACTGGTCGCGCGCAGGAATTCATTGTCGCCACCAAGGCCGGCGTAATCAATGCCGCTCTGGACCAGGAAGCCCGCCGTCGGGTCAAGCCCGGTGCGCCGGCTGTCATAGGTCAGCGTGAAGCCGACCGAGCTGGTGGTGCGCTGCCCCTCGTTGATTTCGCTGGTAAACACCGGCCCGGCGATCGGGTTGCCGTTGCTATCATTGCCACGCGACTGCATTTCGTCGCGATCCCAGGCATAGCGCAGCTGCAACGAGGTGGTTTCGCTGGCATCAAAGGTGATCGAAGGCCGGAAGATCAGCGCAGAGGTATCATAGTTCGCAAAGCTCGAATCTGTCGTATTCAAACCCAGATCAACGGCGAATTGCAGATCCCGCCCCAGCAGTTTGGGTTCGACAAACCGCAGGTTATAGGCTTCGGAATCTTCCGCTGTCGAAATATTGAACGAAAGCTGCTGCCCACGCCCCAGGAAGTTGTCCTCGGAAATCCCGATCGCGACACCAATCCCATTGTCGACGGAGTAGGACCCGCCCAGCGTAAAGGAGCCGGTCGGTTGTTCGACCACGTCAACATCCACGATGACTTCGCTCGGCGTGCTGCCTTCGCGCACATCCACCTGCGCATCGGAGAAGAACCCAAGCGCCCGGATACGTTCGGCGGAGTTGCGGATTTCACGCTGGTTCAGCGGATCGCCCTCGACCGTGTTGAACTGGCTGCGGATCACCCGGTCCAGCGTCGTGGTATTGCCCTCGATGTCGATGCGTTCCACAAAGATGCGCGGCCCGCGCACCATGGCAAATTCCACATCCAACGTCAGGTCACGCTCGTTGCGCGTCACCCGGGGTTCCACGCGCAGGAAATCAACCCCCTGCTTGACCGCCAACTGCTCCAGCGTGGTGATCGAATTCTCCATCACCAGCGGCGAATAGGTCACGCCGGATTTGATCCGCAGTTCCTTGCGATACACATCCGGGTCGGCATCGGGGAATTCGCTGGTGACAGTGATGTTGCCAAATTCGTACTTCTGCCCCTCGGTCACATCCACCACCAGGAAGGCGGCATCGCGTTCGTTGGTCACCTCGGCGTTGATGCTGTTGATCTTGAAGTCGATGTAACCGCGCGAGCGATAGAAATCGGTCAAGACCTGGCGATCAAACTGGATCCGGTCTTCGATCAGCGTATCGCGGTTAATCAGCGCCCGCAGGAAGGTGGCCTGTTTGGTTTGCAAGACACGGCGCAAACGACGATCAGAGAAGGCGCGGTTGCCAACAAAGGATACCCGTTCGACCTCGACCGTATCGCCTTCGGCGATCTCAAAGATCAGATCCACACGGTTGTCTTTGCGGCGAATGATGCGCGGCGTCACGGTAGAGGCCAGCCGGCCTTGCGCGCGATACAGCTCCGCAATCGCAGCGGCGTCCCGCTCGGCCTGATCGGCACTGAACACCCGGCGCGCCGCGGACTCGACAACCTCGGCCAATGCGTCATCTTTCAGGCGTTTGTTGCCCTCAAAGTTGATGCGGCTGATGGTCGGATATTCGACGACCTTGATCACCAGCGTATTGCCACGCGGCACCAGCTCCACGGATTCAAACAGCCCGCTGTCAAAAACGCCCCGATAGGCATCATTCAGCGCACCGCCGCTCACGCTTTCGCCGCGCGAGAGCCCGGTATAGGCCACGATCGTGTCGCTCTGAATGCGCTGATTGCCTTCGACACGCACATTCGTGAATCGGTAGCTCTGCGCCGATGCGGACATTGGCGTAAACCCAAGCCCCAGCACAAGAATCGCCGTCAGCGCGGTGCTTCCCAGAATATTCTTTGCAGAAACGGACATGGAACCTCCCCGGCGCGCCGCGCGGACAACCACCGCGTTTTTCCCCCAGACCATCAATATTAACCCAATTATTATAGCAGCTTGAAAAGTGCGTATCGGGTTTGCCCGCGGTTGTCAAAAACTACAAAAGCAGCGGACGCAATGCCGCTGCTTTTGTTCCCTTCAGGCCACCATTTTGGCCAGGAAAATATGGGGATTCCCCTATGTATTTTCCGGCTCAGACCAGGGCCACGACCCAAGCCCCGGTCATGATCGACGCCGTAATTGCACCGATAAACAAGGCCCTGTCGACGTTTAGCCGAACCAAGAGGCCCAGGCCCGAATAAACCTGCTGCAAGCTCTGCATGGCATGCTCCCGTATTTTACACGATTCCGCCGCAAGAGCTGGAATCACTCACCCGGTCCCGACCCTAGTCAGGATTTATGGCAAGAAGGGGGCAGCAAGATGGCAGCCACGCCGCAGTCCGGCAGGCCCGATCAGCAGAACAAAAGATCGTTGCTGAGCGAGAACATCATCAGGCCAAGCACCAGCGCCAGCCCCACGGTCATCAGGATCCGCATGGCCCGCTCGCTGGGGGTGCGCCCCGTCACCGCCTCATAGGCGAAGAACACCAGATGCCCGCCGTCCAGCACCGGCACCGGGAACAGGTTCAGAAGGCCAATCCCCGTCGAAAGCGCCGCAATCAGCCAGAGGAAATCCACCGCGCCCTGGCTCGCCATGGTGCCAGAGGTCTCGGCGATCGCCACCGGACCAGAGAGGTTGCAGGTGCTGATATCGCCAGTGATGATATGTTTCAGCCCGGAGAGCGACTGTTCGATCATCAGCCAGACCTGAGTGGCGCCCTGCGCAACGGCCTTGAACGGCGAGATCGCGCTTGTGGCCGGCTCAAAGGAAAGCCCGCCGACAACGCCGATGCGCCAGCTGCTCTGAAAGCCGCCGCTGGCTGTGGGTTCATCGGTCCGCCGCGGGCTCAGTGTCACATCGCGGGTCTCGCCATCGTTCCAGACCTTCAGCGCCAATGGGGCACCATCGGCGGCCTCGACGCGGGTTTTCAGTTGCGAGAAGGCAAAGACCGGCGTGCCATCAATCGCGGTGATCACATCCCCCGGGCGCAGCCCCGCATCCGCGGCCGCGCTGCGCGGTGCAATCGCCACCACCAGGCTTGGCCGCAGATTGGGGCCTTTGACGTCAATCTCCGCGCCATCGCGCAGCACGCGGTAGTCCTGCACCGGTTGTTCGGGCAGCGCCCGCTCGAACGCGCCCCAGGCGGCGCCATCAGAAAACGCCGGCGTCGGCGTGCCGGCAATCGCCAGAACCTCATCGCCAGGTTTCAAACTATAGCCCTGATCCGGCAGCGCCTTGAGCGATCCCACCGTGAGCGGGTCTTCGATCCGGCCCTGGCTCAGGCTGACGCCCGCAAAAATCAGGATCGACAGGATAAAGTTGAACATCGGCCCCGCAGCAACCGTCGCCGCCCGCGCCCAGAGCGGGGCACCATGCATGGTCTTGCGCAGCATCGCCGGGTCCTGCTCGACGGCGCGCATCGCGTCGCCATCCATGCCGGAGGCCGCATTCGCGTCGCCCAGGAATTTGACAAAGCCGCCAAAGGGAAACAGCGCCACTTGCCAGCGGGTGCCGCGTTTGTCGACGCGGCTCATCAACACCGGGCCAAAGCCGAGCGAGAACACCTCCGCGTGGATGCCACTCCAGCGGCCAACAATGTAGTGGCCATATTCATGCACCGCCACAATGACCGAGAGCAACACGACAAAACTGCCGACCGTGTAGAGGAACCCGCCCAGTTGCGAGACCAGAGATACTGCGTCCAAAACTCTATCCTGTTTTTTTCAAGACGGCCTGATCCGCCGCCTGTCGGGCCAGATCGTCAATCCGTGTGACGTTTTCAAGTGTCATTGCGGCATCAATAAGGTCCGGTTGCGCCTCAAGGGATGCCAGCACCTGCTCCGTTATGGTCGCCATGTCGAGAAAGCCAATACGCCCCGCGATAAAGTGATCCAGCGCGCGCTCCTTGGCGGCGTTGAACACCGCACCGCTGAGCCCGCCGCGCGCCATCACCTCCTGCGCCAGCCGCAGCGCCGGATAGCGTGCCGAGTCGGGGGCTCGAAACTCCAGCTGGCCCACCGTGGCGAGATCCAGCCGCGCCACCGGCAGATGCCGACGGTCCGGCCAATGCAGCGCATAGCCGATCGCATGGCGCATATCCGGCGCGCCGAGGTGGCTCATCAAGGCGCCGTCGCGAAAGCCCACCAGCGCATGCACCAGGGATTGCGGATGGACCAGCACCTCGATCTGTTCAGGCGCGACGCGAAAGAACTCATGCGTTTCAATAACTTCCAGCGCCTTGTTAAACATAGACGCGCTGTCGATGGTGATGCGCTGCCCCATGTCCCAATTGGGATGCGAGGAGGCCTCGGCCAGGGTGGCGGTCTGCAAACGCTCCATCGGCCAATCGCGAAAGGCCCCGCCCGAGGCGGTGATGATGATGCGCTCCACCTCAGAGATACGCTCGCCCACGAGAGCCTGAAACACGGCGGAATGTTCGCTGTCCACCGGCAGGATCCGGGCGCCATGGGCCTTGGCGGTCTGCATCAGCAAGCGTCCGGCGCAGACCAGCGATTCCTTGTTGGCCAGCGCCAGCGTGCTGCCCTGTTCCAACGCCCTGAGGCCGGGCGCAAGCCCCGCCGCGCCAACAATGGCAGACATGATCCAATCCGCCGGACGGCTCGCCGCCTCCAGCAGCGCCTGAGTGCCAGCCGCAGCCTCCACGTCACTGCCCGCAAGGGCGGCGCGCAGCTCCGGCAAGCGCGCCTCATAGGCGGTGATGGCAACCTCGGCGCGCAGCTCCCGCGCATCCCGCGCCAGCTGCGCCACATTATGCCCGCCGCTGAGCGCCACCACGTCATAGCGCGCCGCATCCCGGCGGATCAGGTCAATGGTGTTTTGCCCGATGGAGCCGGTGGCGCCAAAAATCGAAACCCTGCGCATGCTCATCCCCAGAACAGCATCACCAGAACGCAGAGGGCAGAGGCCCCCAGCATCCCGTCGAACCGGTCAAAGACGCCGCCATGGCCCGGGATCAGCTGGCTGGAATCCTTGACGCCCATGCGCCGCTTCATCGCGCTTTCGACGATATCGCCCATCTGGCTCGCCAGGGAGACGCCCACCGACAGCAAAATGAGCGCGCCTGGCAATCCCGCAAACAGCGCAAAAACCGCGCCAACCAGCGCCGCGCCGACCCACCCGCCAGCGGTGCCGGACCAGGTCTTCTTGGGGCTCACGCGCGGCCAGAATTTCGGCCCACCGATGTGTTTTCCGACGAAATATCCCGCAATATCAGTGACAACCACGACGGAGATCAACCAGAGCGTCCAGATCAGCCCATGGCTGTCACGCAGCCAGATGATGCCAAAGGCGCCAATCATCACCCAGATCGCCATGCTCGCAAAGACAGGGTAATCCTGACGGATGCGGATCAGCCCCAGCGCCACCGGCACCAGTAGCAAAACCGGCACCACGACAGGCACCGTCAGCGAGGCCACCGTCAGTGCCGCCGCCGAAAGGATGCCGACATTCAGCGCCGCGTCGCCTTGCTCGGGCGCCAACATGCGAAACAGCTCCCACATGACCGCGCCGGTAAACAGGGCCACCAAGAGACTGAAAACAAGCCCCCCGGCATAGAGCGCCAGCGCCCCGGCACCAACCAGCACCACGGCAGAGAGGGTCCGGGGCAAGAGATCAGACCAGCGTCCCTGCCCGCTCATGTTTTTACCGCGCCGAAACGACGGTCGCGACCACCATATCCCTGACAGAGGCGCGCCAGCTCCTCGGCGGTGAAATCCGGCCAGAGCGTGTCGATGAATTCATATTCCGCATAGGCGGACTGCCACAGCAGGAAGTTGGAAATCCGCGCCTCGCCCGAGGTGCGAATGACCAGATCCGGGTCGGGCAGCACACATGTATCCAGATAGCGCGGCAGGGTTTCCTCATCGACGCTTTCGGGATCCAGCTTGCCGCTGGCCACATCCTGCGCCAGCCTCTTGGTGGCGCGAGCCACCTCGTCGCGGCCGCCGTAGTTCAGCGCAATGGTCAGATGGGTGCGATCATTGTCGGCCGTTTCACGCTCCAGCGCGTCCATCAGCTGGATCAGCTTCTTGTCCAGCCGCTCCCGGTCGCCGATGAAACGCACCCGCACGTTTTTTGTCGCCAGCGCCTTCATCTCCTTGGAGATATAGCGCCGAAACAGGCTCATCAGCCCGGCCACCTCGACCTGGGTGCGTTTCCAGTTCTCGGTCGAGAAGGCAAATATCGTCAGGTATTTGACACCAAGCGCAGGGCAGCATTCGACCACCTCGCGCACCCGTTTGGCGCCGGCGTGATGGCCAAACAGCCGTGGCCGCCCGCGCGCCTGCGCCCAGCGGCCATTGCCATCCATAATGATCGCGACATGTCTGGGCCCGGCCTCGGGCCCGCCTGTCACATCATCTTTGCCTGTCCTGGCAGGCGCCCTGGTGTCCGTCCCAATTGGCATTCGGGGCGATCAGACCTGCATGATTTCTGCTTGCTTGTGCTCAAGCGCGTCATCGACAGCTTTGATCATCTTGTCGGTCAGATCCTGCACCTCGGATTCCCAGAACTTCTGGTCGTCTTCGGACATGCCGTCGGCCTTGGCCTTCTTGATCTGGTCCATCCCGTCGCGCCTCACGTTGCGGATCGAGACCCTTGCGTGTTCGGCATATTGACCGGCCACTTTGGTCAGATCGCGGCGGCGCTCCTCGTTGAGCTCCGGGATCGGCAGCATGATGATGGTGCCATTGAGCTGCGGGTTGATGCCCAGCCCGCTTTCGCGGATGGCCTTTTCAACCTTGCCCACCAGACCCTTGTCCCAGACGTTGACGGTCACCATGCGGGGTTCCGGCACGTTGACGGTGCCCACCTGGTTGATCGGCGTCATGGAGCCATAGGCGTCCACCATCACGGGCTCCAGCATCGAGGCAGAGCCCCGGCCGGTGCGCAAGGACGCGAATTCGGTCTTGAGGTTGGCCATGGCGCCATCCATGCGGCGTTTCAGGTCGTCGGTGTCCAGTTCGAAATCGTCAGACATATCTGCTCTCCCCTAGCTTGAGGCGGTCTTCAGGACGGCTCTTACGCCATCGTGGATGTATTGTATAGCGATCAGAGCGGGGAATTGCCCGTGGAAACAAGCGGTCCAGGCATTTCCCCGCAGGGTGCAGAGACCGCAGCCTCCGGCTCTCAGGCGCGTTGTGCCCCGCACGGACGCCGCGCCGCGCAGCTTAATGCACCTTGGTAAAGATCCCCTCGCCCGCCAGCACATTCTTGAAGGCGCCGGGCTGATCCAGACCAAACACCATCAACGGCAGGTTGTTGTCCCGCGCCAGCGCAATGGCAGAGGCATCCATGACCTTCAGGCGTTTGGACAGCACGTCGTCATAGCTGACGGTGTCATAGCGCTTTGCCTCGGGGTTGGTCTTGGGATCCATGTCATAGACCCCGTCAACGCCGTTCTTGCCCATAAAGATCGCTTCGCAGTTCATCTCATTGGCGCGCAGCGTGGCGGCGGTGTCGGTGGTGAAATAGGGGTTGCCGGTGCCCGCGGCAAAAATGCAGACGCGTTTTTTCTCCAGATGGCGCACGGCGCGGCGGCGGATATAGGGTTCGGCCACCTCATCCATGCGAATGGCCGAGATCACCCGGGTAAAGACGCCCACGTCCTCCAGCGCCGATTGCATCCCCAGTGCGTTCATCACCGTGGCCAGCATGCCCATGTAATCCGCCGTGGTGCGCTCCATCCCCTGAGCAGAGCCGGATAGCCCGCGGAAAATATTGCCACCACCGATCACCATGCAGATCTCGACACCCAGGTCATGCACCGCTTTCACCTCTTCGGCGATTCTGCGCACGGTCGGCGGATGCAGGCCAAAGCCCTGCGTCCCCATCAGGGCTTCGCCGGAAATCTTCAGCATGACACGGTTATAGGTGGCAGCCGGTGAAACATCCGGCTGTTCTGGGGTCTGAGGCATGTTGCGCTCCGCGATATGTCGGGGTTTAATTTCCCGGCAAAATGAAGCAAAAGCCGCCCGGGATCAATCCGGCCAGCCGGATAAATGCCGATCTTCTTTCCTGCGCCGCCGCGCGGGGCCCAATGAGCAGCGGAATGGCGTGATGAACCTGGACCATATTGCCGATGACAAACCGGTGCTGATCGCCGGGCCCACCGCCTCCGGCAAATCGGCGCTGGCGCTGGCAATCGCCGAACAACAGGGCGGCGTGATCATCAATGCCGATGCCAGCCAGGTCTATGCCTGCTGGCGCGTGGTCACCGCCCGCCCCTCCGCCGAGGAAGAATCGCGCGCACCCCATGCGCTTTATGGTCATCAGCCCTATGACGCGATCTATTCCGCCGGTCATTGGCTGCGCGAGGTCACGCCCTTGCTGACGGGGGGCGAACGGCCGATCATCGTTGGCGGCACCGGGCTCTATTTCCTGACCCTGACCGAGGGTATGGCCGAAATTCCCGCCACCCCGCCCGAAGTGCGCGCCGAGGGCGACGCGCTCAGCCTTGCCGACCTTAGCGCCCAGCTGGACGCCGCCACTGCCGCGCGCATCGACATGCAAAACCGCGCCAGGGTACAGCGCGCCTGGGAGGTGCTGCGCACCACCGGGCGGCCCCTGGCGGAATGGCAGGACGACACACCGCCGCCGCCGCTGCCGCTTGCGGCCTGCACGCCGCTGGTGCTGGAGGCCGACAGGGACTGGCTGGAGAGCCGCATCCGCCGCCGCTTTGCCAAGATGCTGGCCGAGGGCGCGCTGGAGGAGGCCCGCGCGATGCAGGATCGCTATGATCCCGCCCTGCCCTCCTGCAAGGCGATCGGTGTGCCCGAACTGATGGCCTATCTGGCGGGGGATCTCAGCCTTGAGGCGGCCGAGGAGCAGGCCTCGATTGCGACGCGGCAATATGCAAAACGCCAGCGCACCTGGTTCCGCGCGCGCATGAAGGTATGGCAAAAGATCGCGCCTGACGCGATCACGTCCCCATAACCCCCTAAATTTTTTTGGGATTTTCCAGATTACGCCGCGGCCCCGGCAAAAAAGTTGATAGAATCAGTTGCCCCCGCCAAGCTGGTCCCAGTCTTTGATCCAAGGGTTGCTGCGCCATCATGCCATATGATCCCCACTCCCCAGCGCCGCTTGAGGTGAGCCCGCTTCTGCGGTTCATGTCGGGTGGCAGCTGGCAGCTGGAGCTGGCCCATGAGCGCGATTGTCACCTGCTGATCTGGATCACCCGTGGCCAGGGGCGCTTGCTGCTGAACGGTCAATGTCGCGGCTTTGGCCCCCATACCGCCATCTGCATCCCCGCCCGCACCCTGTTTTCGCTGGAGCTGGGACGCCAATGCCAGGGCCAGGTTCTGACCATCGGCGAATCCGTGCCCTGCGGCCTGCCCGATACCGCGATGCAGATCCGAGTCGGCGATATGCAGGAGCAGGCCCGGCTCAATTCCCTCTTCGAGGCGATGCTGCGCGAACAGCAGGTACAGGACGATCACAGCGCCCGCGCCATCCTCAGCTATGCCGATCTGGCGGGCATCCATATGTCGCGCCTGTGGCAGGCCACCGGACAGCCCGCGCGCAGCACCGCCGCGCAGCGCCTGTGCCGGGCCTATTGCCAGCGACTGGCGCAGGATGCTGAGGGGGCCTTCAACATGGCCGGCCATGCAGAGCATCTGGGCGTGACCCCCACCCATCTGACACGGGTGTGCAAACAGGAAAC
>NZ_JAATOX010000106.1 GCF_011806385.1 Phaeobacter sp. HF9A
AATGCAGATTGCCGGATTCGTAATCAATAATGGCGGTCAGCATGGGGCAGGGGTCCTTGTGGTCTGAGAGGTCCTGAAAAAGGGGCGGCAATCGCCGGTCGAGGAAATGCGCAACCGGCGCCGGTCGTCCTTACAGCGTTCCCTTGGTGGAGGGCACCGCATCGGCCTTGCGCGGGTCAACCTCAACCGCAGTGCGCAGCGCACGGGCAACAGCCTTGAAGGCGGCCTCGGCGATGTGGTGGCTGTTCAGCCCGTGGATCTGGTCCACATGCAGGGTGATGCCGCCATGGGTCGCCAGCGCCTGAAAGAACTCTCGCACCAGTTCGGTGTCAAATGTGCCGATCTTCTGCGTCGGCAGCTCGACATTCCATACCAGATAGGGGCGCGCGGAGAGATCCAATGCCGCGCGCACCTGCGCGTCATCCATCGGCAGGTGACACTCCCCATAGCGGTTGATGCCGCGCTTGTCGCCAAGCGCCTGCACCAGCGCCTGCCCCAGCGCGATGCCCGTGTCCTCCACCGTGTGGTGATCGTCGATGTGATAATCGCCCTTGGCGCGGATCGTCATGTCGATCAGAGAGTGGCGCGACAGCTGGTCCAGCATGTGGTCAAAGAAGCCCACGCCGGTCTGGTTGTCATATGTGCCGCTGCCATCGAGGTTGACGGAAACGGTGATCTCCGTCTCGGCGGTGGAGCGGGAAACCTGGGCTGTGCGCATGGGAGAAGTCCTCATTCTGTCATCTGGCTTATAGGCACCGGCCGGGGGCGGGCTCAAGCCTCTGGCGCGCAGAAATGCAGATCTTGTGACACCGTCCAACGGGTTCTGTCGCGGGATTGCCCTTTTCGGCCACTCGTGTAAGCCTGCGCTCTGATCAATCCTGACAGAATGAGAGCCCAGACATGTCCACCTGTGTCTTTATCCAGATCCGCTGCAAGCCTGGCACCACCTATAAAGTTGCCGAGGCGATTGCCCTGCTTGAAATTCATTCCGAGCTTTATTCCACCAGCGGTGAATATGATCTTCTGATGAAGCTCTACATCCCCGAAAGCGAGGATGTGGGCAAATATATCAACGATCACCTGTTGCAGGTCCCGGGCATCGAACGATCATTGACCACGATGACTTTCAAGGTGTTCTGATCTCGTGCCACGCGGAGCGCCTGGTGGCGCGCAGACTTAGCTTTCCCTGACGGGAAAGCCGTTTGCGAGGCGCTGCCTCGTGCTCCGGGATATTTCTGGTTAGAAGAAGGAGCCGATCCATTCTTCTAACCTGAAGTATCCTGGGGTGAATGGCCCGCAGGGCCAGAGGGGCAAAGCCCCTCGTGTCAGTTCTCCAGCAAGCCCTCTGCCTTGAGGGTTTCATAGGCCGCATCTACGCCTGCCTTCGTCCGTTTCAGCATTTCATCGACCTCTTGCTTGGTGATGATGAGTGGCGGGCAGAAGGCCAGCGCGTTCCCACCGACAGCCCGCAGGATCACGCCATTGTCCTGGCAGGCCTTCACAGCGGTGCTGCCGCCTTTGCCGCCCTGGATGGTGGCGCCGGTGGTCTTGTTGGAGACCAGCTCCAGCGCCGCGATCAGGCCCTTGCCGCGGACTTCGCCGACCATCGGGTGGTCCCCAAAGATTTCGCGCAGTTGCGATTGCATGTAGTCGCCGACCTCGGCCGCGTGTTCAAAGATCTTGTCGCGCTCGTAGATTTCCAGCGTTTTCAGTGCGGCGGCGCAGGCGGCGGGGTGGCCGGAATATGTATAGCCATGGCCAAAGACGCCAACCTCATTGGTCTGGTCCACCATGGCCTCATACATCCAGCCCGGGATCACGGCGGCGGAGATCGGGAAATAGGCGGAGCTCAGCTGTTTGGCCATCGTCATCAGATCGGGTTTGATGCCCATGGTGGTGCAGCCGAAATCCGCGCCGGTGCGGCCAAAGCCACAGATGACCTCGTCCGCCCAGACCAGAATGCCGTATTTGCGCAGGAGCGCTTGCAGCCCCTCGTAGTAGCCCTCGGGCGGGACGATCACGCCGGAGGCGCCGGTGATCGGCTCCACGATCATCGCGGCGATGGTATCGGGGTCCTCGGCAAGGATCTGCTCTTCGAGGTTTTTCAGGATGCGTTCGACAAATTGCGCCTCGGTCTCGTTGCCCTTGCGCCCGGTGTAGTAATGCGGCGCATCGGTGCGCAGGATCGAGAGGGCCTCCAGCGGCGCGTCGAAATGGGCGAGGTTTGCCGGCAGGGAGGTCAGCGAGCCAGCCGCCACGGTGACCCCGTGATAGCCGCGCTCGCGGGTGATGATCTTGCGTTTTTCCGGCTTGCCGATGGCGTTGAAGTAATAGCGCAGCATCTTGTAGTGGCTGTCATTGGCATCCGAGCCGGAATTGCCAAAGAAGATATAGGCATCCTCCACCGGCACCATCGCCTTGAGCTTCTCGCCCAGCTGCATCACCGGCTCGTGGGTCTTGCCGCCGAATGTATGCTGGAAGGGCAGGCGCTTCAGCTGTTCGGTGATGGCATCGACGACCTCGGTGTTGGAATAGCCAAGCGAGGTACACCACAGACCTGCAAGTCCTTCGATGTATTGTTTGCCGCTGTTATCATAAACGTAGATCCCCTCACCATGGGTGATGCAGAGCTGCTCCGTCGCGGTGAAGTTTGTCGTCGGGTAGATCACGCTCGCCATTTGCTCAGTCCTTTGCTGTCACATGTTGAGACAAGAAATGGCGAGCTATTGCGGGACAGTCAAAGACTTTTGATCAAAAAACATAAAGGACTGTTCTGAAATGCAAAAAACCGCCCAGAAGGGCGGCTTTTTCGCTGTCCAAATGGAGCGGGCGAGGCGATTCGAACGCCCGACCCTAACCTTGGCAAGGTTATGCTCTACCCCTGAGCTACGCCCGCGCTGCATTTGGTGAGGGGTGATTTAGGCAATCCCGCCGGGGGGTGCAAGAGAAAAATCACCGCTGGATTGACAAAATATGCGGGTTTCACCGGTGGGGGAGGGGCCGAAACGACGATAGGCCACCCCGAAGGGCGGCCTATTCGCTGTCCAAATGGAGCGGGCGAGGCGATTCGAACGCCCGACCCTAACCTTGGCAAGGTTATGCTCTACCCCTGAGCTACGCCCGCGCTGCATTTGGTGAGGCGTGATTTAGGCAATCCCTCCGGGGGCTGCAAGGGAAAAATTCGCTCGTTTCGGAAAATTTCGTGATCGGCGACGGAAATCAGCGGCGCGGGCGTTCTACCTCTGACAAGGATGCAGAATGCGACATCGGGGAGGGCTCCTATGAAGGCCAGAGATATTGCCAAATTATCCGTGCTGACCGTGACGCTGGGCGTCGGGGTGGCGGTACAGGTTGGGGCGCAGGGGATGCATCGGATGCGGGCCCATACCGCAACCGAGGCGCAGCCCCTGGCGCTGGTGCCTGCGAATAAATCCCCCGGGAGCAATCGGGTGCAGCTCTCCGATACGGGCGCGCGGGTCAGGGTGCAGGCAAACGGCATCCCGGATCATGCGGTCGGGCAGTTTCCCAACCGCGACAATCCCAACCGGATCCGCAAGCAGAAATACACCTTCGAGACCGGCCCCGCCGAGATCAAGCGCACCGCCCAGGCTATGCAGCGGGGCGGCGTTTTTGGCGTGGCCGTGAATGGCGTGCCCTTTGACCCGGTCGCGGCGGAGTTCTGGCAGGGCCGTCCCGATCTTGGCTGGCAATATGAGGCATTGGGCGGCGCCGTGCCGCTCGGGTTGGACGCGAATTACGCCCATGTGCAGCCCTCGGGCGCCTATCATTACCACGGGTTGCCGACCGGGCTGATGAGCGAGCTTGGATGGTCGGCGGATCGGGCCTCGCCGCTGATCGGCTATGCGGCGGATGGGTTTCCGATCTATGTAATCACCGCAGAGCAGAACGGCAAGGTGGTGGAGATGACCTCCTCCTGGCGGCTGAAACGCGGGCTGCGACCGGGCGCGCCCTATCCCTCGGGCGGGCATGACGGGGCCTTTGTGCAGGATTATCGCTATGTCGCCGGATCCGGCAGGCTGGATGAATGCAATGGCGCAAAGGTGGTGACGGCGGAGTATCCGCAGGGCACCTATGCCTATTTCCTGACCCGCGATTTCCCGGTGGTGCCGCGCTGTTTCAGGGGCGAGGCCGGGCGCAGCTTTATCAAGCGTGGCCCTTGACCTGCGTGCTTTGGAGTGGGGGCGCTGCCCCCTCGGCTGCCCCCTCGGCTGCGCCTCACCCCCGGGATATTTGGGTTAGAAGAAGGGATCTAGCGGAAGGGGATCCGAGACTTGGTCACTAGGGGGCCGTCATAGCTACCGTTCACGCGGAACCATGTGTCGCAGAATCGTTTGATCGTTTCATGATCTGTGTTTGGCCCGGTGCGGATCTCGCGGATGGCCAAGGGGTGTGTGAGGTCGTTGCCGATACTGTCGGGGTGCGCCGAGAGGTGAAATCGGCGGCGGAAGCGATTTCCGATGATAGTATAGTCCTTCTCAGCGATGTCGCTTCGGTGAAATGCTCCGCTCCCCCAGACCCGCCATTCCTGTTCTTCCTGGAAAGCCCCATCTTTGCAGTGTTTGATGAAATCCGCTAGTTTTGCGGTCCACCTAAGATGTAAATCTGGGCTGTAGCCTTCCTCGGATAAGGCACTGCTGAGTTGGGGAAATTCAGAGGCATTGTAGCGAATTTTCTGGACGCCCTTAAAACCTGCCCGGGTATTCAAGGAAATATTGAGTGGAGTTTGTTCGGAGATAGCCTGGTCGGTGTTGCACAGGGTTTGTAGATCGGCACTGTCAAAACCGATGGCCACACCCCCATTGCCACCGCGAGTGATTACCTGCCCATAGCCGCGCCACATGGAGAGGGAATCCGTAGCCTCGGAAAAGCAGATCATCTGGCCGAACATGAAGCGTGTTGCCAGGTCCATAAGGATTTTTTCCTCATGTTCCCGGATGTCGTGGGGGACCGGATCATGCCCTTGTTTTGCGAAGCTGTTATTGGCGCCGAGGCAAGCTCGCAAGATCTTCATTCCGTACAATACTTCGGAGTGATCATTGGTATCGCGAAAGTCACTGGCCAGCAGTGATCGTGAATTCAGGATCTGAGTCAAAGTATCGAAGGTGGTGTAGTGCCAGAGTGTTTTGGGGGGTATCTCTGCTGTCTCGACCGTCACTGGCAAACCCGTCAATGAAAAACCGCAGCCTCTGTGGGGCTGCGGTTTGATCCTAACGGAAGGTGGCGGCCTTATTCCAGCTCGACCAGCAGGTCCTTGGCGTCGATCTGGCCGCCGGGTTGCACATGCACCGCCTTGACCACGGCGTCGCGTTCGGCGTGCAGGCCGGTTTCCATCTTCATCGCCTCGATGGTCAGCAAGAGGTCGCCCTCGTGCACCTGCTGGCCCACCTGCACCCCGATGGTGGCGACAACGCCGGGCATCGGCGCGCCGATGTGGTTGGCATTGCCGACCTCGGCCTTGGGGCGCTGCGCGGTGGAGGATTTCACCAGACGGTTGGGCACGCGAATGACACGCGGCTGGCCGTTGAGTTCAAAGAACACCTTCACCTCGCCCTTCTCGTCGGTCTCGCCGATGGCTTGCAGGCGGATTTCCAGCGTCTTGCCGGGGTCGATCTCGGCGGTGATCTCCTCGCCCGGCTCCATGCCGTAAAAGAAGGTCCGCGTCGGCAGCGCGCGCACGGGGCCGTATTGGCGGTGCCGGCCCATGTAATCCAGGAAAACCTTGGGATACATCAGATAGCCGTTGAGATCCTCGTCATCGACGCTGAAGCCTTCCAGCTCCTTGCTGAGCTCGGCGCGGGCGGCCTCGATGTCCACCGGCTCCAGATGGGCGCCGGGGCGGGCGGTGTTGGGGGCCTCGCCCTTCAGCACCTTGGCGACAATGCCCTCCGGGAAGCCGCCGGGAGGCTGGCCGAGGTTGCCGCGCATCATATCCACCACCGAGTCGGGGAAGGAGACATCGGTCTTCGGGTCTTCGACCTGCGCGCGGCTGAGGCCCTGAGAGACCATCATCAGCGCCATGTCGCCCACCACCTTGGAGGAGGGCGTCACCTTGACGATATCGCCAAACATCTGGTTCACATCGGCATAGGTCTGGGCGACCTCGTGCCAGCGCTCTTCCAGACCCAAGCTGCGCGCCTGCGCCTTGAGGTTGGTGAACTGCCCGCCGGGCATCTCGTGCAGGTAGACCTCGGAGGCGGGCGCTTGCAGGCCGCTCTCGAACGCGGCGTATTGGGCGCGCACGTTTTCCCAGTATTCCGAGATTTCGCGGATCTTGGTGATGTCCAGCCCGGTGTCGCGGTCAGTGTTCTTCAGCGCCTCCACGATGGAGCCCAGACAGGGCTGAGAAGTGCCGCCCGAAAACGCATCCATTGCCGCATCCACCGCATCGACGCCCGCATCCGCTGCCGCCAGAATGGTCGCGCCCGCAATGCCGGAGGTGTCATGGGTGTGGAAGTGGATCGGCAGGCCGACCTCTTCTTTCAGCGCCTTGATCAGCAGCTTGGCGGAGGCGGGTTTCAACAGGCCCGCCATGTCCTTGAGGCCCAAAACATGGGCGCCGGCGGCTTCCAGCTCCTTGGCCATGCCGACGTAGTATTTCACGTCATATTTGGCGCGCTCGGGGTCCAGCACATCGCCGGTGTAGCAGATGGAGCCTTCGCAGATCTTGCCGCTCTCGATCACCGCATCCATGGCGACGCGCATGTTTTCAACCCAGTTGAGGCTGTCAAAGACGCGGAAGACGTCGATGCCCTTGGCGGCCTCGGCAACAAAGCTCTGCACCACATTGTCGGGATAGTTGGTATAGCCCACCCCGTTGGAGGCGCGCAGCAGCATCTGCGTCATCAGGTTCGGCATGGCCTCGCGCAGGTCACGCAGGCGCTGCCAGGGGCATTCCTGCAAGAAACGATAGGCCACGTCGAATGTGGCACCACCCCAGCATTCAACCGAAAACAGCTGGCTCAGGTTCTGCGCATAGGCGGGGGCGACCTTGATCATGTCGATCGACCGCATCCGGGTCGCCAGCAAGGACTGGTGGCCATCGCGCATGGTGGTGTCGGTAAGCAGCAATTGCCGCTGCGCCTTCATCCAGTCGGCAACCGCCTTTGCGCCTTTCTGCTCCAGCAGGTTGCGGGCGCCGTAGGGGGTGTTGCCCTTCTCGACCTTGGGCGCCCGGGGCTCCTTGAGGTCGGCGGCGGGCTCGGCACGGCCCTCGGTTTCCGGGTGACCATTGACCGAGATATCGGCGATATAGGTCAGCACCTTGGTGCCCCGGTCGCGACGCTTCTTGAAGGTAAAGAGCTCCGGCGTCTCGTCAATGAATTTGGTGGTATATTCATTGTTGAGGAAGGTCGGATGCTTCAGTAGGTTCTCGACAAAGGCGATGTTGGTGCTGACACCGCGCACCCGGAATTCGCGCAGCGCGCGGTCCATACGGGCGATGGCCTTTTCCGGGGTCGGGGCCTTGGCGGTGACCTTGGTCAGCAGGCTGTCATAATAGCGGGTGATCACCCCGCCCGCATAGGCGGTGCCGCCATCCAGGCGAATGCCCATGCCGGTGGCCGAGCGATAGGCGGTGATGCGGCCATAATCGGGGATGAAATTGTTGAGCGGATCCTCGGTGGTGACGCGGGTTTGCAGCGCGTGACCGGTGAGGGTGATGTCCTCCTGGCTGGCCTTGCCTGTGGCCTCGGCCAGGGTTTTGCCCTCGGCAATCAGGATCTGCGCCTGCACGATGTCGATGCCGGTGACCTCTTCGGTGACGGTATGTTCCACCTGCACCCGCGGGTTGACCTCGATGAAGTAGAACTGCTCCGTCTCCATATCCATCAGGAATTCGACGGTGCCGGCGCATTCATAGTTCACATGCTGGCAGATCTTGCGGCCCAGATCGCAGATCTCGGCGCGCTGCGCATCCGTCAGATAGGGGGCGGGGGCGCGCTCGACCACTTTTTGGTTGCGGCGCTGCACCGAGCAGTCGCGCTCAAACAGGTGATAGATCTCGCCGTGCTTGTCGCCAAGGATCTGCACCTCCACGTGGCGGGCGCGGGTGATCATCTTTTCGAGATAGCCCTCGCCATTGCCGAAGGCGGCTTCGGCCTCGCGGCGGCCTTCCAGAACTTTTTCTTCCAGCTCGTCTTCAGACAGGATCGGACGCATGCCGCGTCCGCCGCCGCCCCAGCTGGCCTTGAGCATCAGGGGATAGCCGACCTCAGCCGCTTCCTTGCGGATCGCGTCCATGTCATTGCCCAGCACCTCGGTGGCGGGGATGACCGGCACGCCCGCCTCGATCGCCACGCGGCGGGCCGAAGCCTTGTCGCCCAGGGCGCGCATGGTTTCCGCCTTGGGGCCGATAAAGGTGATGCCGTTGCGGGCGCAGGCATCCACAAAATCGGGGTTTTCCGACAACAGGCCATAGCCCGGGTGGATCGCGTCGGCGCCGCATTCCTTGGCGACGCGGATGATCTCGTCAATCGACAGGTAGGCGGCCACGGGGCCCAGCCCTTCGCCGATGCGATAGGCTTCATCCGCCTTGAAGCGGTGCAGGCCCAGCTTGTCCTCCTCCGCATAGACGGCCACGGTGCGCTTGCCCATCTCATTGGCGGCGCGCATCACGCGGATGGCGATCTCGCCACGGTTGGCAATCAGGATCTTATTGAACTCTGTCATCTTTCCCCCGAGGTCATGGTGGGTTGGGCAAGTGGTAACGGCTGTATGACACGCAGGCGATCCGTGCTTGTGGGTATCTGCGGCATGATTGCGCTCACTTGCGCCCCTTTTTCTTGAAATCCGGCGCAAGCCTTGCCGAACAACGAAGGTTACACGCCCGGAAATCCGGGTTTGCACGCTCTGGGCGGCTTTCGCCCCGGCGTCCTGGCGCAGTTGTACCGGGCGAAAGGTATCGGTGCACGTGTTTTTTGCAGTGCAGCATTTCCGCCCGGTGCGGCGGCCTGCGCAATCGGGGCGTTAACCACTCTTTCGGATAGGACTTCTATTCCAACGAAATTCAGTTAAATTTTATTCAACAGCAACGGATCCGTCAGAAACGATCCCCGGGACCACCGCAAAGCAAAGGTCATCCGCCCCACGAGACACCAAGGAACGTGAATCATGCACCGCTTCGTTTATGTCAGCACCGCCACCCAAGAGCTCTCCGCACAGCAAATCGCGGATATCGCGGGCGCCTGTCATCGCAACAACCGTCGCGCGGGTCTGACCGGGCTTCTGGTGGTGCATCAGGGCAAGTTCATGCATATCCTTGAAGGCAGCGAGAAGGCGATCCGCCGTCAGGCCGAAAAGATCCAGAACGACCGCCGCCACCGCGATTTTCGCGTGATCGAAGCCGCGCCGATCGAAATGCGCGCCTTCAACAGCTTCACCTTTGTGCATGAAACGCCCAAGGCGCTGCCGCTTCTGGGCAATGAAAACACCGCAGAGCTGCGGGCATTGATGCCGATCAACAGCCCGCTGCGCGGCAATGACCTGCGGGTGCGCCATATGGTGCGGGATTTCCTCGCCAGCTTCAAACAGCTGCTGGGCGCGGCGGCATAAGAGATAAACCAGTCTGATCCAGGGGGGATCGGCGGGGGAGGGCGCAGACCTTGGGCGAGGTCGGCGCCCCTTTCTTTTGTGCTGGGCCCCTCTTTTGCGCCGAGCCCGGCCTTTGTACTGAGCCTGGGGGGCGGGCCCTAGTCCAGCCGCAGCCGCTTCAAACTGCGGCTCTCGCGCAGCCGTGAAATCCCCAGCTGGCCCATATTGGCCTCCAGATCCTTGCGCAGGATCTGCGTCAGATGGGCCGGCCCCTTTGGCCCCAGGGCGGCCAGCGCATAATGCCAGGCCCGCCCCAACATCACAAAATCCGCCCCCAGCGCATAGGCGCGCAGGATATCCAGCCCGCCGCTGATGCCACTGTCCAGAATCAGCGCCAGATCGGTGGCCGCGCGCATGTCCTCCAGCACCTCGATCGGGGCAGGGGCGGCATCAAACTGGCGCCCCGCATGGTTGGAGACCCAGATCGCATCGACGCCAGCGGCCTCCAGCCGGGGCAGGTCCTGCGCATTCAGCACGCCTTTGACCACCAAAGGCCCGTCCCAATGCGCGCGCAGCCAGTGCAGATAGTCCCAATCCGGCGCCGTGCGCAGCAAATACCCGATATGAGCGGTAGAGGAGAGCGCGGTGGCCGCCGCCCCGGCGACATATTTATCAAGACCGCGCATATGGGGCAGGCCGCCCTCATGGGCATGCTGCCGCGCCATCCCCAGCGCCCAGGCCGGTCGCCTCATCACCTGCGCCAGCAATCGTGGCGTCAGCCGGGGCGGCTGCGTCAGCCCCGAGCGCAGCTGCCGTTCCCGGCGCGAGGCCACCGGCACATCGACCGTCAAGACCAGCACCCGGAACCCCGCCGCCCGCGCACGGGTCAGCATATCCTTGCGAATCTCTTCGTCCTTTGGCGGGTAGAGCTGAAACCAGCCCTGCGCCCCCAGATGCGGCGCAACGTCTTCCGGGCTCTGGCTGGCGACGGTGGACAGGCAATAGGGCAGCCCAGCATCCCGTCCATGACGCGCCAGATGGCCCTCGGCATCCGGCCAGATCAGCCCCGACATCCCCACCGGCGCAATGCCAAAGGGCAGCGGCAGGCTCTGGTCAAACAGGGGGGTGCTCAGATCCACCTCTTGCGGGCCCTTCAGCACCGAGGGGACAAATCCGATCCGATCCAGGCACAGGCGATTGCGCGCCTGGCTGGCCTCTTGTCCGGTTGCACTGTCGAGATAGTCCCAGACGAATCGCGGCAACCGTCGCCGTGCCGCGCGTCGTACATCATCCAGCCCGGGGTAGCGTTGATCCAGATCCATGGCCGCCATTCTGGGTAAAATCGCGGCGCTGTCCAGCGCGCAGTCAGGCGGCCAGCGGCGCGTGGAACCGGGGCAGCAGGTCGCGCAGGGTACGCAGGCGGCGGACAGGCGGTGCCGGCTCCAGATCATAAAGCGCCTGAAGCGCCTCGCGGGCGTCATCGGGCAACGCGTCCAGATCCAGGAGCTGCATCGGCGTATCCGGGTAGCTGCGGCTGTTGATCATACTGTCATAAAGAACATGCAGATCATGGTGCCGTGCATCCCGCTGAATTGCCTGGAACCGCGCGGCAACCGCCTCGGCGGGACCCTCAAGGATTTGCAGGAACTTGCCATCCTTGAACACCAGCGCGCCGGTCAGCTTCTGGGCCTCGTTCTTGCGGCGCGACTTTTCCACGATGGCAGCCGCCTTTTCGGTGGTCATATCGGCCTTGGCCTGACTCAGGTAAATAATGCGGCGCATCGGTGTCTCGCTGTCTCTCGCCATTGGGGCGGTCGTCTTTTTTTACCCTCCTGCCAGCGTGATTGCCATTTGGCAAGAGACCAGCGCCGCACGCAGCGGGTCAGGCTGTCCTGACCTTTGGGTTAGCTGCGCTCACAGGCTTTTACCCGCGCGCCTTGGTTGCTATGGGTTTGAGGCGCGGGAATGCCGCCAATTGCGCAGAACAGAGAGAGAACACACTCTTTCCGTCCGCTCTGAAACAGGCTAGGATAGGTGCCATGAGCAGCTTTGACGAAATGGACGCCTTTGAGGGCGCATCACTTTCCGCCCGCGCCATGGCCGCGCGACCGATGCCCTATATGGACGGGTTGAACCCGGCCCAGCGGGATGCCGTGGAAACCCTGGACGGGCCGGTTCTGATGCTCGCGGGCGCGGGCACCGGCAAGACCAAGGCGCTGACCACCCGCATCGTGCATCTGCTGAGCAGCAACAAGGCGCGCACCAATGAAATCCTGGCGGTGACCTTCACCAACAAGGCCGCGCGCGAGATGAAGGAACGGGTGGGCCGCATGCTTGGCCAGCCCGCCGAGGGCATGCCCTGGCTTGGCACCTTCCACTCGATCTGCGTGAAACTGCTGCGCCGCCACGCGGAACTGGTCGGGCTGAAATCGAACTTCTCGATTCTGGACACCGACGACCAGATCCGCCTGCTGAAACAGCTCATTCAGGCCGCCGGGATTGACGACAAACGCTGGCCCGCGCGGATGCTGGCCGGGGTCATCGACGACTGGAAAAACCGCGCCCTGACGCCGGAGAAAGTCCCGGCAGGCGAGGCCAGCGCCTATAACTATCGCGGCAGTGAATTCTACGCCCAGTATCAAACCCGCCTGAAGGAGCTGAATGCCGTCGATTTTGGCGATCTGCTGCTGCATGTGGTGGAGATTTTCCAGAACAATCCCGACCTTCTGGCGCAATATCACCGCTGGTTCCGCTACATTCTGGTGGACGAATATCAAGATACCAACGTGGCGCAGTATCTCTGGCTGCGGCTTCTGGCCTCGGGGCACAAGAACATCTGCTGCGTCGGCGATGACGACCAGTCGATCTATGGCTGGCGCGGCGCCGAGGTGGGCAATATCCTGCGGTTTGAAAAGGATTTTCCCGGCGCCAAGGTGATCCGGCTGGAACAGAACTACCGCTCCACCGAACATATCCTCGCCGCCGCCGCCGGGGTCATTCGCGGCAACGAGGGGCGTCTGGGCAAGGAGCTCTGGACCGAGGCCACGGGCGGCGAAAAGGTCCGCCTGATCGGCCATTGGGACGGCGAGGAAGAGGCCCGCTGGATCGGCGAGGAAATCGAGGCGATGCAGCGCGGCACCCGTGGCATGCGCCCCGTCGGCCTCAACGAGATGGCGATTCTGGTGCGCGCCTCGCATCAGATGCGCGCCTTTGAGGACCGTTTCCTGACCATCGGTCTGCCCTATCGCGTCATCGGCGGGCCGCGATTCTATGAACGGTTGGAAATCCGCGATGCCATGGCCTATTTCCGGGTGGTGATCTCGCCCGAGGATGATCTGGCGTTTGAGCGCATTGTGAACACCCCCAAACGCGGCCTCGGCGACAAGGCGCAGCAGACCATCCAGACCGCGGCGCGGGCCAATGGGGTCTCCCTGCTGGAAGGCGCGCGGATCGCGGTCGAAGAGGGGCAGATCAAGGGCAAGGGCGGCGCCGCCCTGCGCCGCCTGGTCGAGGATATCGCGCGCTGGGGCCGCATGACCCGGGTGGTTATGCCCGAAGGCCGCGAGGACGATGTGATCGAAGGCCCCATGCCCGACCCGATGATGGCAGGCGAGGCGGAGGTGCCGCATGTGGAGCTGGCAGAGATCATCCTGGATGAATCCGGCTACACCAGCATGTGGCAGAACGACAAATCGCCCGAGGCTCCGGGGCGGCTCGAAAACCTCAAGGAATTGGTCAAGGCGCTGGAAAACTTCGAAAATCTGCAAGGGTTTCTGGAGCACGTCAGCCTGGTGATGGACAATGACAAACAGGATGCGGAGCAAAAGGTCTCGATCATGACCCTGCACGCGGCCAAGGGGCTGGAGTTTCCCGCCGTGTTCCTGCCGGGTTGGGAGGACGGGCTTTTTCCCTCGCAACGCTCGATGGATGAAAGCGGCCTCAAGGGGCTGGAGGAAGAACGCCGCCTGGCCTATGTGGGCATCACAAGGGCCGAGGAAATCTGCACCATTTCCTTTGCCGGCAACCGCCGGGTGTTCGGCCAGTGGCAATCGCAGCTGCCCTCGCGATTCGTCGACGAGCTGCCCGAGGAACATGTGGAGGTGCTGACGCCTCCGGGGCTTTATGGCGGTGGCTACGGCGCGGCGGCGCCAGCGGCAGAGGACTATGGCCGCTCCCGCATCGAGGAGCGCATGGCCCAGGTGGATGGCTACAACTCGCCGGGCTGGAAACGGATGCAGGCGCGCGCAAGCCAGCACGGCTATAGCCAGCCCCGGGCGAAATCTTCGCAGGTGATTGATATGACCGCCACCAGCTCTTTCACCCTGGGCGAGCGGGTGTTCCACCAGAAATTCGGCTATGGCGCCATTGTCGGTATTGAGGGCGACAAGCTTGAGGTGGAGTTTGAAAAGGCGGGCGTAAAGAAGGTCGTGGCGCGTTTTGTCAGCGCCAGCGACGACGTGCCGTTTTAAGCGAACCACTCTGATCTGAAAAAGGAGCGGGATCGGATCGCGACAGCGATCCGACCCG
>NZ_JAATOX010000107.1 GCF_011806385.1 Phaeobacter sp. HF9A
CACCGCGGTGATCGGACGCGACACCATGCTCGGCATGCAGTTTCACCCGGAGAAAAGCCAGCATATCGGCCTGCGGATGATCGCCAACTTCCTGACCTGGGCGCCCTGATACCCCCGATACTTCACACAGCCTCCGCGGCTTGACGCTGGCCGCCCGTGAGGGCGGCGCAGGCAGGGGGCTATGCCCCCTGCCTGCCACCGGAGGGGCCGCGCGCCCGCCCCATCGAGGGGCGGGCGCGCGGCGTTTGGCTCTATCGAGCCAAACGGGCATCCCGCAGATCTCGTCGAAGATTACGCGCGGCGGCAATGGTGTCGCTGCGCCGCTCCGGCTTTCCTGCGACGCTCTTTCTCATTCTCCACGTGAGCGATGGACATGCACACGCCAACACGGCATATGAGTCCAACTCTTTTCCGCTCAGGCCCGATTTACGTTGTACTTGCGCTTTGAAAAATTCAGTCACCGGGACGGGCAGCATCGCTATCTGGTGCTGAGCCTGACGCAGACCCTGTTCGGAGACTGGTGCGTGGTGCAGGCCTCCGGCCCGATCGGCCAGCCGGGCGGCCAGGAGCGGCGCAATTACTGCGCCTCGCTGGATGAGGCGCAGCTCCTGTTCGAACAGGCCCGCGCGCGACAGGTCAAACGGGGCTTTGTCCCGATCCCGGTACAGATGGGACTGTTCTGAGGCCCGCCTCCACGCCGGCGCGGAGCCGCGATTACTTGACCCGCGTCCAGGTTTGTTTGGAACAGATCAGCCCGCCCGCCACGCAGCCGCGCAGTTTGAGCGAGTCGCCGTTCAGATCCATCTTGCCGATGTAGATCTTGTCGTTGGAGGGCCGCCAGACCTGCCCCTCGTATGCGCCACCGCCCTGGGGCACCATGTCGATGACCAGCGTCTTGCCGATGTTTTTGGACTGATATTCGCCGCTGTCCTTGAAGGTGCGCGCGATGGTGCCGCAGACGGCGCCGCCGCAGGGTTTGATGTCCACATAGGCATAGGCGCCATCGTCGGGCTGGGTCTTCCAGAGCCCCTCGGCCGGATCCGCTGCAAAAGCAGCGCCCGCGAGCGCCAGCGAGACAGCACAGGTTGCGATTATCTGTTTCATGGTTGGTTTCCTCCCTCTTGCCCGAAACTGTGACCGAGGCATGGCCGATCAGGCAAGCCTGACCTCGGGTCGCCCTCCCCGCGCGATGTCCGCCGCCTTGAACCCGGACAGCCCCCCACACGCGTTGCAATTCACCGCGCTCTTCGGCAAAAGGGCGCAGAAGCGTTTTCCGACCAAAAGGGCACAGCCGATGATCCTCTACCCCGCCATTGACCTCAAGGACGGCCAGGCCGTGCGGCTGCTGCACGGTGACATGGAAAAGACCACCGTGTTCAACGACAACCCGGCGGCGCAGGCGCTGGAGTTCGTGGCGGCGGGCTGTGAATGGCTGCATCTGGTGGATCTGAACGGCGCCTTTGCCGGCGAGCCGGTGAATGCCGCCCCCGTCGAGGAAATCCTGAAACAGACCAGGGTGCCCGCCCAGCTTGGCGGTGGCATCCGCGACATGGCCACCATCGAGCGCTGGCTCGACAAGGGGCTGGCGCGGGTGATTCTGGGCACCGTGGCGGTGGAGAACCCCGATCTGGTGCGCGAGGCGGCCCGCGCCTTTCCCGGCCAGGTCGCGGTCGGCATCGACGCGCGCGGCGGCAAGGTGGCCACCAAGGGCTGGGCCGAGGAAACCGATGTCGAGGTCACTGATCTGGCGAAATCCTTTGAGGACGCGGGCGTTGCGGCGATCATCTACACCGATATCATGCGCGACGGTGCCATGAAGGGACCCAATATCGCCTCCACGGCGGCGCTGGCCAATGCGGTGACGATCCCGGTGATTGCCTCGGGCGGCGTGTCCTCGATCGCCGATTTGCAGGCCCTGAAGTCCTGCGGCGCCCCCCTGAACGGCGCGATCTCGGGCCGGGCGCTTTATGACGGGGCCATCGACCTCGCCGAGGCGCTGGCGGTTCTGAAGGGCTAGGGCCAGCGCAGGCCGCAGGAAAACGACGCACCGCGGCCTGCCCCGGTGCAATGTCCTCTTTTCCCACGGCCTATTCCGGTCCATAAGAGCGGCATGTTGAAAACCCGCCTCATCCCCTGTCTCGATGTCGCCGATGGCCGCGTGGTCAAGGGCGTGAACTTTGTTGGCCTGCGCGATGCCGGCGACCCGGTGGAGGCCGCCCGCGCCTATGATGCCGCTGGCGCCGACGAGATCTGCTTTCTCGACATCCATGCCACCCATGAAAACCGTGGCACCATGTTTGATATGGTGCGGCGCACCGCCGAGCAGTGCTTTGTGCCGCTGACGGTGGGCGGCGGTGTGCGCAGCAAGGACGACGTGCGCGCGCTTCTGCTGGCAGGGGCCGACAAGGTCTCCTTCAATTCCGCCGCCGTGGCCAACCCGGATGTAATCGCCGAGGCCGCCGACCAGTTCGGCAGCCAATGCATCGTCTGCGCCATCGACGCCAAATCCGTCGCCCCCGGCAAATGGGAGATCTTCACCCATGGCGGCCGCCGCGAGACCGGCATCGACGCGGTGGAATTCGCCCGCCTCGTCACCCAAAAGGGCGCGGGAGAGATCCTCCTCACCTCGATGGACCGCGACGGCACCAAATCCGGCTTCAACCTGGAAATGACGCGCGCCATTTCCGACGCGGTGGATGTGCCGGTGATCGCCTCCGGCGGTGTCGGCAATCTGGACCACCTGGTGGATGGCGTGATCAGAGGCGGCGCCAGCGCGGTGCTGGCCGCGTCGATCTTCCACTTCGGCGAATATACCGTGCAAGAGGCCAAACAGCACATGATCGCCAATGGCATCCCGATGAGGCTCAGGTAATGGATTGGGAGGCCATCGTGCTTGAGGAGGGCGACACGACCCGCACGCCCTGCGATTGCTGCCGCACCACGACGACTGAAGCGATGGGAAACCTTCTTAGCGATGGAACATATTTCGCGTGGTATACGGCACGATGGTCAGAAGCTCATCCCGAACACCACCTGCTTGTAACGGTTTATACAGGCGATTGGAGCGAGGGCGCCCCGGCCTCTGCACGGTGGGGAACACGAACCGAGGTACGGTTCGGCCCCGAATCCGGATGCGCCTTGCTCGATTGGGAGCCCGAGCAGAGAGCCACGATCAACAGTTTTACCCCGCTCGGGCGCGATGACGTATTGGGGTCAGATTACGCTAAGGAATTCTGGGCCTGCGTCGACGCAATTCTCATGAAAGACCCAAGACTGGAGCCACTCGTATCATGACCCTGCTGCACGACCTGGAAACCACTATTCGCGCGCGCAAATCCGCCGACCCAGAGAGCAGCTGGACCGCAAAGCTGCTGGCCAAGGGCCCGGAGAAATGCGCCGAGAAATTCGGCGAGGAAGCGATCGAGGCGATCATCGAAGCGGTGAAGAACGACAAGGCCAAGCTCGCGTCTGAGGGCGCCGATGTGCTCTATCATTTCCTGGTGATGCTGGCCGCGCGCGATGTGGCGCTGGATGACGTGCTCAAGGTGCTGGCTGATCGTCAGGGCCTCAGCGGCATCGCCGAAAAAGCCGCCCGCCCCAAGAGCTGAGCGCCACGAAGGCTCCCCCATTGTGCCGCAGGCGCGCGCCTTGCAGCAGGCAAGGCTCATCTCTGTTTTGCCCCGCCTTGCCGCAGGCAAGGCGCCGGGCCCAACGGGAGCAGCGCATGTCTCATGCGCGCCCGACGGGCGGGAGCGCTCCCTTCCACACGGGCTAGAGTTTTGAGGAAATAACCCCGGTGGCAAATCCGCCCTGGCGCAGCTCGCCGAACAGGCGCTGGTATTCGATCTTGGGGCAGCGATTCTGGATCACCGTCACGCCGCGCGCCTCGGCCATTGCCGCCGCCTCCGGGTGTTCCACGCCGATCTGCATCCAGATGGTCTGCAAGGTCGGAAAGGCGGCCAGCGCCTCTTCGACAATCGGTGGCACCGCCTCGGAGCGCCGGAAGATATCGACCATATCCACCGGCTCCTTGATATCTGACAAGGACGCCCGCACCGTTTCGCCAAAGAGCAGCTCGCCCGCATGGCCGGGGTTTACGGGGATCACCTTATAGCCCTTCAGCGACAGGTAGCGCGCCACGTAGTAGCTCGGCCGCACCGGGTTGAGCGAGACCCCCACCACGGCAATCACCTTGCTGCGGGTCAGGATGGATTTGAAGAGATCATCTGAATACATTTGCCCACTCTGCGCAGCCGCGTGTCAGGGTGCAAGCCCCTATGCGGCCCAAGCCGCAGAAGACGGAGCAGGTAAGAAAAAAGCGCCCGAAGACTCTCCGGGCGCGAGGTGTGGAACGAGGGACAGTGAAAAAGATCTGCGGCGGTTCCGGGGCCGCAGTCTGTTATTGAATGTATGGTGGTCTTGGCCGAATGAAAGGGATGCTCGCGTTTTCGTGAAGATCCCGAGAGCGTTTTCCCTTGACCCTGACAGCCGCCCCAGCTGCACCACATGCAGAAGACCGGTCCGGCGCGGGATCAGCGCTGGCGCATGATCTGCGGCCAGACCTCGCGCGCGGCCTCGATCATCCCTTGCTGCTGTGCCATCCAGAGTTCCTCGGCGCGCGGGTTGTGAAACAGGTAGAGCCGCCCATCGACAATTTCCCAGGCTTGCGGGTCGCCGTGATAAATGCGCCCCTTGGCGATGCCATAGGCGCAGTGGCCGCCATAGCGCGGCGCATAGGCGCGCGGGTTGGATTCAAACCGGGAGCGGTGCTCGGCGGAGTGAAACAGCCAGATCGCGCCCTTCCACATCACCGCATGGCTGCGTTCGCCACGCGTCGGGCCCTCGGCGACAAAAAACGACACCGGATCATAGCCGCCGATCGCCACGCCATCCTCTGCCGAGATGTAGAGCGTGCCCGCCTCTGCCCGCATCCCCGTCGCAAGCGTCAGCAGCGCCACGGCGACACAGAGGCGCGCGGCGGAGCGCGCGGCCATAAGGATGAGTTTGAGGCGATGGGTCAGCACGTCGCATCTCCGGTTATTGCAGCAAACGGAGAATGCCCCTGCGCGCCGCCACAGAAAAGCCCGCTAACACCTATGTGAACGGCTTGTGAGCAGAGTTGCGCAGGGGTGAGGCCCTCGGGACACAGATAAATTCGGCTAAATCCGGCTCCGAGGGCGAATTTTCTAGTCGAAGATATCCTCGATCACGTCAAAGACCTCGTCAAAAGCCTTGTACCAGAGGGATTTCTTCTTGCTCTTCTTTTTCTTCTTGCCGCGATAGGCATGGGCATGGCCCCTGGCGGCGGTCTTCTTTTCCGGTTTGCCCCTTGCGGCGGCTTCGGCCAGTTTCGCGCCCTTGTGGGCGGCCAGCGGGCGCTGTTTCTGCGCCGAGAGCGGCGCGCCGCAGGTGGTGCAGATCAGCGCGTGCAGGCTGCGATCCGCGACAAAGGCCGATTGCACGCCGCAATAGCAGCAGTTGATCAGCTTGCCTCCGGGAATGCTGTGATGTGCGATGGTGCCCTCCTGCGCTTAACCTCTCAGAGAGGCATATAGGGAGATTGCCGCCGCGTTGGAGACGTTGAGCGAGCCAAAACCGCCTGCCGCGTCGATTTTAACGAGCTTATCCACGGTTTCTTTGGTTTTTTGCCGCAGCCCCGGGCCTTCGGCGCCCAGAACCAGCGCAATCGGATCCCCGGTGCGCCCGGCCACTGCGTCTTCGATGGTTTCTTCCGCCTCGCCGTCCAGGCCCAGCACCAGATAGCCCATCTGTTGCAGCGCGACGATGGTATCGGCGAGGTTGCGCATGCGCAGATAGGGCTGACGCTCCAGCGCGCCGGAGGCGGTTTTGGCCAGCCCCCCGGTTTCCGGCGCCGAATGGTGGCGGGTGCCAATCACCGCAGAGGCGCCAAGCACCTCGGCAGAGCGCAGGATGGCGCCAACGTTATGCGGGTCGGTCACCCGGTCCAAAAGCAGCACGCGCGGCACCTCGGCGCCGATACAGGCCTCCTCCAGGCTGCCCCAGTTCAGCGGCTTCACTTCCAGCGCCGCGCCCTGATGCACGGACCCCGGATCGATCGGAACAGAGAATTTGCGCGGCTCCACCACCTCGGGCGTGATGCCAGAGGCAGCGATGGCCTCTTCCAGCTTGGCCTGGGCATTGAGCGTCACCACAAGGCGCAGTTTTTCGCGCTTGGGGTTCAGCAGCGCATCGCGCACCGCATGCAGACCAAAGAGCCAGACGGTCTCTGCCGAGGCGGCTTTCTTGGCTTTTTCCTTGTCCACCACCCAGGCGGGTTTCTTGCTGGGTTTCTTGTTCATGGCTGGCTCCGAAGACAAAATGCGAGGCGAGGGAAAAAAGTTGCGCTTTTCCTGTTGACGCCCGTTTGGTGCGCTAGTAATCACGCCTCCACGTCAGGTGCAACAAGCTTCTGACAGTGGGCGACAGGCCGCAAGGTGTGGCAGGGGACTGTAACTCCCTCGCGGAGACGCACGCCTGGTTCGATTCCAGGGTCGCCCACCATCTTCTCTCCTTTAGGTTAAAATCAGATAGTTGAGTGAAGATGGTGCTCGTGCCGTGGCGCGTGATGCGCCGATCACCTGCCAGAGGTATCATGCCCTTCATGCAGATTTTGCCCGGCTGCGCGCGCCGGGGCGCTGCCCCGGACCCCGGGATATTTTTGGTTAGAAGAAGGGGGCATGCCCCCCTCGCCTGACGCGCCTAGGCCGCTTGCGAAATTGCCGCTTTGATCCAGGCGACCAGCGCCTCCAGATCCGGGGCGGCTTCCTCGGCCACGCCCTCGGCAAAGTTTTCAAAGGCAGCGACATTCATCCGGTTGACGCCCGTGACCACCGGCAGCCCCATCGCCAGAGCCTCGCCGATGATCGGGCGCATGCCGCGGCCGTCGGCCTCGTGTTTGCCGAATTTATTGACCAGCAGCACCTGCGGTGCCGGTGTTGTGGCAAGCGCCGCAGTAACCTGCCCCACGGCGCGCTCCAGCGCCTCGGGGTTCAGGCGGCACCCCCGCGCCCCTTCGCCAAGGGATTGCGAGATGCGGATGGTTTCGCCCTCGGGCAGGACGCGGACATCCATGTCGCAAAGCTTGTTGTCGTAGCATTCCGTATTGGTCTGCACGATGCCTGCCGTGCGAATGCCCAATTCGGCCAGTCGCGCGGCCAATGCGGTCAGCAGGCGGTCGGTGGCGCCGCGTTCGGTGGTCATCACATAGGCAAGCTGCATGGGGGTCGTCCTTTGTCTTTGCGTGCGCCATAGCCTAGCGGGATTACCGCCGCGCCGCCAGTGCCCCCATCCGCGCGGCTACGCTCTGTCCGGCTCCATCGCGTGCAGGCCGAGGCGCGCAAAGAGCGCCGCGTCGGCGTCTTCTTCGGGGTTGTCGGCGGTCAGCAAGGTATCGCCCATGAAGATCGAATTGACCCCGGCAAAAAAACACATGGCTTGCATCTCGTCGCTCATGTCCCTGCGCCCCGCCGAGAGCCGCAGGTGGCTGCGCGGCATCAGGATCCGGGCCAGCGCGATGGTGCGGACGAATTCAATGGGATCCAGCGGCGGGGTCTGCGCCAGAGGTGTGCCCGCCATGGGAATCAGCCTGTTGATCGGCACCGACTGCGGATGCTCCGGCAGGGTGGCGAGGCTGAGGAGCATGTCGATCCGGTCGCCACGCTCTTCGCCCATGCCCAGAATGCCGCCGGAGCAGACCTTGATCCCGGCCTGTCGCACGCGCTCCAGCGTCTCAAGCCGGTCGGCAAAACTGCGGGTGGTGATGACCTCCGGGTAGTAGCGTTCCGAGGTGTCGATATTGTGGTTGTAGTAGTCCAGCCCGGCGTCGCGCAGGCGCAGAACCTGGTCCTGTTCCAGCATGCCCAGCGTCATGCAGGTCTCCATCCCCAGCGCCTTGACGCCCGCTACCATGGCCTCCAGCATCGGCATGTCGCGATCCTTGGGCGCGCGCCAGCCCGCGCCCATGCAATAGCGGCTGGCCCCGGCGTCGCGGGCTTTTTTCGCCTCGGCAATCACCCGCTCTACCTCGATCAGTTTTGAGGCGGCAGCTGTGCGCCGTTGCGGGCGGATTGCGAACAATAGGCGCAATCCTCAGCACAGCCGCCGGTCTTGATCGACAATAGCCGCGATTTCTGCACCGCATTGGGATCAAAGATCTGGCGATGCAGGCTCTGGGCCTGAAACAGCAGATCCATAAAGGGCTGGGTATAGAGCGCCTCTGCCTCCTCGCGGGTCCAGTCGGTGCGGATCAGGGCGGTATCGCGCATGGGGTCTCCTGGCATGGGTTGAGCACTTGGGCACCCGCAAGAGGCGAGCTTCATTTTTATAGATAATATATGAAATGAGTCGCAAGCCGTCATCCCCTTGATTTTAAACGCCCTCTTGACCGTTGTCCGATATCGGCAAAAACCCGCAGACGATTGCTGCGGGGGTAAACACCGAGAGTACAGGCCCGAAAAGAAACCGCTTGACGCCGATGCATCCCCTACCCTACCCCTAAGGCACGCAGGGGAGTCCCGCCCGAGGGGACTGAGAGGCTGACAGGGAGAAATCCCGGTGACGCGACCCTTAGAACCTGACCCAGTTGATACTGGCGTAGGAAGCTAGGACAGTCGCCCCCCGCCCGGTACAGGTGGGAGCCTCTGCTCTGACACGGCGGATCTGTACCCCCGCCCGTTTTCCTCCGGCCCGGCTCAATTGGTGTCTTTTTGAGAATGGACTCGAGGAGCACCAAGATGAACGTCCCCACCCCGAAGATCGCCCCCAAGGTGACCACCGGCGCGCTGCCCGCCTCAAGAAAGATCTATGTCGCCGGCGAGCTGCATGATGGCATCCGCGTGCCGATGCGCGAGATCGCCACCCACCCGACGGCGGGCGAGGCGCCGCTGCCGGTCTATGACAGCTCCGGCCCCTATACCGACCCAGAGATCGAGACCGACATCCGCACCGGTCTGGCACCGCTGCGCGCCGGGTGGATCCGCGCGCGCGGGGATGTGGATGCCTATACCGGGCGCGATGTGCGGCCCGAGGACAATGGGTTTGTCGAGGGTGATCGCCTGGTGCCGGAATTCCCGGTGAAGCCCGCCCCCCTGCGCGGCACAGGCGAGGCCGCGCCGACGCAGCTGGCCTATGCCCGCGCCGGGATCATCACGCCGGAGATGGAGTTCGTCGCCATTCGCGAAAACCAGCTGCGCGAGACCGCGCCCTGCCATGGCGCGCGCGATGGCGAGGATTTTGGCGCCAATATCCCCGACTATGTGACGCCGGAATTCGTGCGCGCCGAGATCGCCGCAGGCCGCGCCATTATCCCGGCCAATATCAACCACCCGGAGCTGGAGCCGATGATCATCGGCCGCAATTTCAAGGTGAAGATCAACGCCAATATGGGCACCTCGGCGGTGACCTCCTCGATGGAGGAAGAGGTGGAGAAGCTGGTCTGGGCGATCCGCTGGGGCGCGGATACGGTGATGGATCTGTCAACCGGGCGCAACATCCACAACACCCGCGAATGGATCATCCGTAACAGCCCCGTGCCGATCGGCACGGTGCCGATCTATCAGGCGCTGGAGAAGGTCAACGGCATTGCCGAGGATCTGACCTGGGAAGTGTTCCGCGACACGCTCATTGAGCAGGCCGAACAGGGCGTGGATTACTTCACCATCCATGCCGGGGTGCGGCTGCATATGGTGCCGATGACGGTCAATCGGGTGACCGGGATCGTGTCGCGCGGCGGGTCGATCATGGCGAAATGGTGCCTGCATCACCACCGCGAGAGCTTTCTCTACGAGCATTTCGAGGAGATCTGCGACATCTGCCGCAGCTATGATGTGAGCTTCTCGCTGGGCGATGGCTTGCGTCCCGGCTCCATTGCCGACGCCAATGACGAGGCGCAATTTGCTGAGCTGGAAACCCTCGGGGAACTCACCAGGATCGCCTGGGCCAAGGATTGTCAGGTGATGATCGAGGGGCCGGGCCATGTGGCCATGCACAAGATCAAGGAAAACATGGAAAAGCAGCTGGAATGCTGCCATGAGGCGCCGTTTTACACACTGGGGCCGCTGACCACCGATATTGCGCCGGGCTATGATCACATCACATCGGGCATCGGCGCGGCGATGATCGGCTGGTTTGGCTGCGCGATGCTGTGTTACGTGACGCCCAAGGAACATCTTGGCCTGCCGGACCGCAATGATGTCAAGACCGGGGTGATCACCTATAAGATCGCCGCCCATGCCGCCGATCTGGCCAAGGGCTTGCCGGGGGCGCAGCGGCGCGATGATGCGCTCAGCCGCGCACGGTTCGAGTTCCGCTGGGAGGATCAGTTCAACCTCTCGCTGGACCCCGATACGGCCCGCGAATTCCATGACCAGACCTTGCCGAAACAGGCCCATAAGGTGGCGCATTTCTGCTCCATGTGCGGGCCGAAGTTCTGCTCCATGCGGATCAGCCACGACATCCGCGCCGAAGCGCAGAAGGAAGGCATGGAGGCGATGGCCGCGAAGTTCCGCGAGGGTGGTGCGCTCTATGTGCCGGTGGAGGGCGTGGAGGAAGAGGCGTGATCACCATCGCCGGGGCGGGGCTGGCTGGCCTCGCCTGCGCCTATGAGCTGCTGCAACGGGGGGCCGGGGTGCGGATCTATGAACGCGCCGAGGAGATTGGCACCGCCAGTGCCGCGCGCTTTGCCGGGGGGATGCTGGCGCCCTGGTGCGAATATGAAAGCACCGAGGAAGAGGTTGTGAGCCTCGGTGGCCGCGCCTTCGACTGGTGAGCCCAGATCACCCCGGTTCACAGGCGCGGCACGCTGGTGCTGGCGCCCCGCCGCGACCGGGCGGAGGTGGCGCGATTTGCCCGCCGCACCTGTGCCTACCGAGAGGTCAGCGGACCGGAGATTGATGTGCTGGAACCGGCCTTGGCCGGGCGGTTTGACGCGGGGCTGTTCTTTGAGCGCGAGGCGCATCTGGACCCGCGGCGTGCCCTCAGGGATCTGGCGGGCGAGGTGCACCGCCTTGGCGGTGAGATCCAACTGGGCTGCGCGGCACCGAAGCGCGTTGATCTGGACTGCACCGGCATGGCCGCGCCGCTGGCCGACCTGCGGCCGGTGCGTGGAGAGATGGCGATCCTGCGCTGCCCGGAGGTCGCGATGCGCCGCACCCTGCGCCTGCTGCACCCGCGCACGCCGATCTACCTGGTGCCGCGCGGCGACGGGCACTACATGCTCGGCGCGACCATGGTGGAAAGCGACCACAGCGGCCCGCCCAGCCTGCGCGCCCTGATGGAGCTGATGGGCGCGGCCTATGCGCTGTCGCCCGCCTTTGCCGAGGCCGAAGTGGTGGAGATCGGCGCAGGGCTGCGCCCCGCCTTTCCCAACAACCTGCCCCGGCTGGAACGGCGCGAAGAGACGCTGTTTCTCAACGGGCTTTACCGACACGGGTTTCTGCTGGCCCCTGCCATGGCGCAGGCCGCTGCCGATCAATTGATGGAGCAACGCGATGAAAATACTCGTGAATTCCGAACCGCATGACATAGACGCCACGACGCTGGCCGAGGCCCTGAGCGAGCTGGGCTATACCGGCCCCGCCCTTGCCACTGCGCTGAACGGTCAGTTTGTGGCCCGCGATCAGCGCAGCATTCAGCCCCTCGCCGCCGGGGACCGGATCGAGGTTCTGGCCCCGATGCAGGGAGGGTGACGCGATGAAATGTTACGGCGAAACGCTTTCCTCGCGGCTGATCCTTGGCAGCGCGCAATATCCCTCGCCCGCGATCCTGCAACAGGCGATCCGCGCCAGCGGCACCGATCTGGTCACCGTCTCGCTGCGGCGCGAAAACGCCCATGGCTCCGGCGCCGGGTTCTGGGATCTGATCCGCGAAACCGGCGTGCGCATCCTGCCCAATACGGCGGGCTGCCATAGCGCGCGCGAGGCGGTCACCACCGCGCAGATGGCGCGGGAGGTCTTTGGCACCGATTGGATCAAGCTGGAGGTGATCGGCCATGCGGACACGCTGCAACCCGATATCTTTGAACTGGTGGAGGCGGCGCGGATCCTCGGCGCCGAGGGCTTCAAGGTCTTTCCCTATACCACCGATGATCTGGGTGTTGGCGAGCGGCTGCTGGCGGCCGGCTGCGAGGTGCTGATGCCCTGGGGCGCGCCGATTGGCTCCGGTCGCGGGCTGATGACCCCTGATGGGCTGCGCGCCATGCGGGCGCATTTCCCGGGCGTGCCGCTCGTTGTGGATGCGGGCATCGGGCGGCCCTCGGATGCCGCCGCCGCGATGGAGCTGGGCATGGACGCGGTGCTGTTGAACACGGCGGTGGCCAAGGCAGGCGACCCGGTGCAGATGGCGCGCGCGATGGCTATGGCGGTGGAGGCCGGGCGGCTCGGCCACCTTGCCGACCCGATGGAGCCACGCGACATGGCGGTGCCCTCCACCCCGGTCATGGGGCTGGCGGAACTGGATTTGGCGGAGCAGAGATAATGGAACGGTTTTACCTGATTGTCGGCCATGTGGGTCGGCTGGAATTGCTGGTGCCGCAGGGCGTGCGGCTGGTGCAGCTTCGGATCAAGGATCAGCCCGACGCCGAGATCCGCCGCCAGATCGCCCGGGCGCGGGATTTCTGCGCCGTTTACGGCGCGCAGCTGGTGGTCAATGATCACTGGCAGGCGGCGCTGGATCTGAACTGCGATTTTGTGCACCTCGGCCAGGAGGATATGGACAGCGCCGATTTTGACGCGCTGCGCCGCGCGGGTGTTCGCTATGGGCTCTCCACCCATGACGAGGCGGAGCTGGAGCGCGCATTGGCCCTGGATCCCGCCTATGTGGCGCTGGGGCCGGTCTATCCGACGCTGCTGAAGCAGATGAAATGGGCCCCGCAGGGGCTTGAACGCCTGTGCCGCTGGAAGGCGCGCGCAGGGGCTGTACCGCTGGTGGCCATCGGCGGGCTGACGCCGGGGCGCCTGCCCGGTGTCTTTGCCGCAGGGGCCGACAGCGCGGCGGTGGTGACAGATATCCAGAGCGCAAAGGACCCCGAGGCGCAGACCCGCGCCTGGGTGAACGCATGCCAGAGCTGAGCCGCTTTGCCCGCCAGATCGCCCTGCCCGAGGTCGGCGCGGCTGGTCAGCAGCGGCTGGCCGAGACCCATGTGCTGGTGGTCGGCGCAGGCGGGCTGGGCTGTCCGCTGCTGCTCTATCTGGCCTGCGCGGGCATCGGTGAAATCACCGTGATGGATACGGACCGGGTGGAGCGTTCGAACCTGCATCGCCAGCCGCTTTATACGCTGGGCGATATCGGCGCCAGAAAGGTCGAGGCCGCCGGTGCGGCGCTGCGCCAGCGCGCGCCGGAGCTTACCCTGCATCTGCGGCCCGAAGCGCTTGGGGCCTTCAATGCCGTAGAGGCGATCGCGGCGGCAGATGTGGTGGTAGATGCGGCGGATAGTTTTGCCGTCTCCTACATCCTATCGGATGCCTGCAAGGCGGCGACGAAGCCCTTGATCTCGGCCTCTGCGCTGGGGCTTTCGGGCTATGTCGGTGGCTATTGCGGCGGTGGGCCTTGCCTGCGCGCGGTCTTTCCCGACCTGCCCGAACAGGCCGCCACCTGCGCCAGCGCCGGCGTGCTCGGCCCCCTGGTGGGGATGATCGGCGCGGCGCAGGCGCAGATGGTGCTGCAATATGTTCTGGGCACCGCCCCTTCGGTGCTGGGGCAGCTGATGCGGTTTGACATGGGCGCGCTGAGCCCGTCTGCCTTTCGCTTTGATGGCGCACAGGCGCCGGAGGATGGGCTGCGCTTTGTTGCGCTGACCGATCCCCGGGCGCTGGTGGTGGATCTGCGCGACAGTGCGGAGGCGCCGGAGCCCGTCTGCCCCGGCGCGCGGCGTGTGTTGCCGCAGGATCTGGTGGCCGCCTCCTTGCCCGAGGGGCAGCCGATCACGCTGGTCTGTCACAGCGGCTTACGCGCCTGGCGGGAGCTCCCGCCGCGAAAAAGAAAAATGAAAACCAATAGTTATCATCACAACGACCTGGCCAAGGCGTTGACCCGGGCG
>NZ_JAATOX010000108.1 GCF_011806385.1 Phaeobacter sp. HF9A
AGACTTCGAGCGCCAGGTCGCCGAGCTGCAGGTGCGTATCGCCGTGCTCAACGGCTACACGGCACTTGGAATCCCCGTCACACAGCCCGTAGAGTAAGTCCGTTCGGGGAAGAGGGAAGCTCGCACATCAGCCGATTTGTGCAACAAGGCCCGCGGCAGAGGCAAATCCTCTGACAAAAAGGCAGAGCTATCTGGTGCTTTTCAAAGGGATTATGGTGGAGCCTAGCGGGATCGAACCGCTGACCTCCTGCATGCCATGCAGGCGCTCTCCCAGCTGAGCTAAGGCCCCATCATTGTCCGCTGGAGCAGTGCCCCGTGCGGTGTGAGAGGTCGTTTAAGGGAGGTTCGCGCGGGCTGCAAGCGGAAAATGCAACTGGATGCGCAGTTTTTTTATCCCTCGGGCAGCGCCTCTGCGATCCCTGCCCTGCCACCCCGAAAACCGCCTCATGCGCGGCCGGGGTGGCCGGTGTTTTATCAGCTGTCGTCGTCGTCGGACGCGACGTCCGCGATCTCGTCGAGAGAGACGTTATCCTCGTCGTCGTCATCTTCGAGCACATCATCGCCGAGATCCATGTCAACGGCGTCATCATCATCATCGTCCAGAACCACGTCATCGTCGTCGGTGTTCTGTTTTGCCTTCAGGTTTGCCGCGTCTTCGGCATCCGCTTCGATCATCCGGCTCTTGGAGATGTCGATTTCCACCACATCCCCGGTGTAGGGGCTGATGATCGGGTTTTTGTTCAGGTCGTAAAAGCGTTTGCCAGTGGTCGGGCATACGCGTTTCGTACCCCATTCTTCCTTGGGCATATGGATCCCCTTGATAATAGCGTGAGTCGGTGAGACGATTCAGGTGCCTTGCCATATGCGGCGGGGCCTGTCAAAGCCTTTGCACCTTGCTTGCGGAGAGGGTCACATATGTCGGAACTGTCTCTGCCCGGCGCGCCGGAGGTCGAAATCCGCCTGCGCAGATCGGCACGGGCGCGGCGGCTGTCGCTGCGGATTTCCTCGCTCGACGGGCGGGTCACCTTGACCTTGCCCAAACGGGTGCCGCTGCGGGAGGGGCGGGCCTTTCTCCTGGAGAAGGCAGATTGGATTCGCAGCCATCTGGAGCAACAGCCCGCCCGGGTGTTGGTGGAGCCGGGAACCACGTTGATGATTGAGGGACGCCCGGTGGAGATCCGCCCCGGCAGCGGCCGCCGCCTGCGCTGGCAGGGAGAGGCGGCGCTGGAGGTGCCCGGCCCCGCCCCGACACGGCGGCTGGAGCGCTATTTGCGCGAATTGGCCCGTGATCGGCTGGCGGCGGCCTCTGATCACTATGCGGCCAGGCTGGGGCGGAGCTACAGCAGTCTGACCCTGCGCGACACGCGCTCGCGCTGGGGATCTTGTTCCTCCACCGGCGGGCTGATGTATTCCTGGCGGCTGATCCTGGCCGCCCCGGAGGTGCTGCGCTATGTTGCGGCCCATGAGGTCGCGCATTTGCAGGAGATGAACCACTCCCGCGCCTTCTGGGCGGTGGTTCAGGACCTCTATGGAGATTATGAACCGCCCCGGCGCTGGCTTCAGAGTGAGGGCAACGCGCTGCATCGGTTCCGGTTTGAAGCTGCGCGCGAAGGGGATTGATCTTCGCCGTATTTGTGATCACATGACATTCAATGGACAAGTTACTTACGGGCAATCGCCCAACCGCAGAAAACACCGGCTCGGCCCATGATCGCGTTTATCGTGCGCTGCGGACCCGGATCATGCATGGCGCCATCGGCCCGGGCGAGGCGCTGACTCTGCGCGGCATCGGCAAGGAGTTCGATGTCTCGATGACCCCCGCGCGCGAGGCCGTGCGCCGGCTGGTTGCCGAGGGGGCGCTGTTTCTCTCCTCCTCGGGGCGGGTTGCGACGCCGGAGCTGTCGAACGAACGGATCGAGGAACTGGCCGCGCTGCGCGCCCTGCTGGAGGTGGAGCTGGCCTCGCGCGCCCTGCCCCGTGCTCATATGGCCTTGATCGACCGATTGCAGACCATCAATGGTGTGGTGGCGGAGACGATCTCCAAACGCGATGCGGTGGGCTATATCCGCACCAACCTGGAATTCCACCGCACGCTTTATCTGCGAGCGCAGGCGCCGGCGATGCTGGCGATGGCGGAGACCGTCTGGCTGCAACTTGGCCCCACCATGCGGGCGCTCTATGGCCGCTTGGGGCGCACAGAACCGCCACACAACCACAAATTGATCATCGCAGCCCTTAAGGCGGGCGACGAGCCGGGACTGCGGCTGGCGGTGCGCACGGATGTGACCCAAGGGCTGCGGCTGCTGGCGGGATAGGCAACGCTACTGAGCAGTGTTTCGCCGAGACGCGAAAAACCGCTCATCGGGAGGCTCTACCCCTATTGCATGGGCGCTCAAAATCCAACAAGAGCGGCGGTGATATTGACCGAAGTATAGGACACACAAATGAAATTTCCTGTTTCGCTTGCCGCCGCCCTGACCCTGTCGTCTGCCTCGCTCGCCCTCGCAGAGGCGCCGCGCGACACCTTCATGCTAAATTGCCAGAGCGGCGAGGACTTCACCCCTGAGATCTGCACCTGCTTATATGAACGCGCCGGCGAGTCCTTCGATGACGCGCAGGTGGCGCGAATTGGCACCCTGTTTCAAGACAGCCCCAAGAAAGCGGAAAGGCTGCTGAATGAAAGCAGCGACGCCGGAGACAAACGTCTAGCGGAGCGTTTTGACGAGATCGTGGAGCTGGCCGAGATCTGCTACAAGGACTCCCAATAGGGGCCAGCGCCCGCAGGGACAGGCGGGTGTTTGATCTGAACTAACCTTTGGTTAGGTTCGCCCCCTGCGGGCGACTGATAGGATCGGTTCGAAATCCACGATCGACACTTTCAGAAAGTTGGAACTCCCGATGACCACTCTCGTCACCATTCCCGGTATCATGTCGGACGCCCGCACCTGGGCGCCCGTCGCAGACGTCTTGCAACCGCATGTGAGCGCCATTCACGTCGCCGACACCACCCAGGATGCAACCTTGCCCGAGATGGCCAGCCGGGCGCTTGCCCAAACCAGCGGCCCCCTGATTGTGTTCGCGCATTCCATGGGCGGTCGCGTCGCAATGGAAATGGGGCGCCAGGCGCCGGAGCGGATCAAGGCCATGATCCTGTCGAGCACCAGCGCCGAAGGCCCCGGCGCGAACGAACTCGAGCACCGTCAGACGCGCATCGACGCGGCCAACGCCGACATGACCACATACGCAGCGAACTGGGCGCCAAAGGTCCTGTGCAAGGAGAACGCCCAGAATGACGCGCTGATCGCGCAAATCCGTCAGATGGTCGTGGATTGCGGTCCCGAGGTGCATGAGCGCCAGAACCTCGCGCTGCTGCATCGCCCTGACGCGACGACCTATATCGGCGACTTTCCCTTTCCCGTGCTGCTGATCACCGGCGATCAGGACCACCTGTTGACCAAAGAGGTCCACGATGCGGTCGCAGCAAAGATCCCAGATGCCACCTCGCTCGTTCTGGCGGGCGCCGGGCATCTTTTGCCGTTCGAACAGCCTCAGGCGGTGTCGGAAACGGTGCGGAACTGGCTGCAAGAAAAGTCAGTGATTTGAGCGCAGCTCCATCCCTGACCCTGGCCTATGAGGCGGCGCCCGACACCGGGTTGCCGCCTTTACTTTTGGTGCATGGGCTGCTGGTCAGCCGCGATATCTGGGCACCGAATGCCGCGCTGGCGCATCATTTCCGCCTGATCCGGGTCGACCTGCCCGGCCACGGCCAAAGCCCGATGCCGCAGGCCCCGGAGCAGACGCGACCGGACGCCATCGTTGCGGCGCTCGACCGGCTGCGCAGATCCCTGGGGATTGCGAAATGGCATGTCTGTGGTCAAAGTTTCGGGGCAGGCATCGTTCTGCGCTATGCGCTGGATCATCCCGAGGCCTGCATGGGCGTTGTCTTTACCAATGCAAACGGGGCCCTACGCGAGGTGGAAACCGAGGCGCAGCTAGAGGCGCGGCGGAGCCTTGTCGCAGACCTGCGCGCTGGCGGTCAAAGCGCGCTGCGCAAGCTGCCCTATCATCCGGCCAATGCGCGGCGCTTTCCGCCAGAGCTGCGGGACATTCTGTCAGAGCGCGCAGACGCCACCAACCCCGAGGATCTGGCGCGCCTTATGCAAGAGGCCCTGCCCCGGCTGTCGGTGCGCGAGCGGCTGGACAGGATGTCGGCGCCGACCCTGCTGATCAACGGCGTCTATGAGAAAAAGTTTCAGCCGACGCGGGACTGGTTGCGAGAGACACATCCAGGAATCGCGATCACCGATCTTCCAGGCGGTCATTCGGTCAATGTGGAATGCCCGACGGCTTTCGACACCGCAGTCGTCACATTTCTGGACCATTGAGGCCGAGGCACCGCCGGGGCGCCTCAGCCTGCTTTGGGCATGTCAATGCCGGTAGAGGGCGGGTTTAGACCCGCAATTCCTCCACCTTGTCAAAGATCGACGCACGCGCCGGATCAAAACCGATACGGATCAGATCGCCATCCGCCACCGGCACCTGCCCATCGACACGGAAGCGCAGCGGCGTGCCGTCAAGCGAGGACCAGACCAGCGTTTCGGCCCCCATCGGCTCGACCAGTTCGGCGGTGACCTCGAATTGGACCGGCGCGCTCTCTGCCGCCTCGCCTGTCACGATATGCTCGGGGCGAATGCCGAACCACACATCCCCGCTGAGACCGGGCCGGGTGAACTCATACTCCGACAAGGACACGTCCTTGCCAGCGATTGTCACCTTGGGCGCCTGCGGGTCTTCCAGCCTTGTGTCAAAGAAGTTCATCGACGGCGAGCCGATGAAATCCGCGACGTATTTATTGGCCGGCTTATTGTAGATCACGCTTGGGGTATCGAGCTGCATGACAACGCCGCCCTTCATGATCGCGATCCGGTCGGCCAGGGTCATCGCCTCGACCTGATCGTGCGTCACGTAGATCATGGTGTTTTCAAGCGTCTGGTGCAGCCGCTTGATTTCCACCCGCAGATCGGCGCGCAGCTTGGCATCGAGGTTCGACAAGGGCTCGTCGAAGAGGAAGACATCGACGTCGCGCACCAGCGCGCGACCGATGGCCACCCGCTGACGCTGACCACCGGACAGGGCAGCGGGCTTGCGCTTGAGCAGGGGTTCGATCTGGAGCACTTCGGCGGCACGGGCCACGCGACGCGCGATCTCGTCCTTGGGCATTTTCGCGTTCTTCAGACCAAAGGTCAGATTGCCCTCGACCGTCATCTGCGGATAGAGCGCGTAGGATTGGAACACCATACCGATGCCGCGATCAGAGGGTTCCGCCCAGGTTACATTGTTGCCGTTGATATGGATCGACCCTTCGGTCGGTTCCAGCAATCCGGCGATGCAGTTGAGCAGGGTGGACTTGCCGCAGCCCGAACTGCCCAGCAGCACGAGAAACTCGCCCTGACCAATATCGAGATTAAGATCGCGCAGGACCGACACGGTGCCGAAATTGAGCTTGAGATTCTGGATAGAAACGCTTGGCTGCATGACGTTATCCTTTCACGGCGCCGGCTGCGATGCCGCGCACAAAGAGCTTGCCTGAGAGAAAGTAGATGGTGAGCGGGACCACGCCAGAGAGCAGCGTTGCCGCCATGTTGACGTTGTATTCCTTCACCCCCGTGACCGAGTTGACAATGTTGTTGAGCTGAACCGTCATCGGATAGTTGTCGGGCCGGGTGAAAATGACCCCGAACAGGAAGTCGTTCCAGATCGCCGTGGTCTGCAAGATCACCGCCACCACGAAGATCGGCACCGCCATCGGCAGCATGATCTTGAAGTAGATCGTCCAGAAGCGGGCGCCATCGACGCGGGCAGCCTTGAACAGCTCTTCGGGCACCGAAGAGAAATAGTTGCGGAACAGCAGTGTCAGGATCGGCATGCCAAAGATCGTATGCACCAGCACCAGCCCGCCCAGATCGCCATAAAGCCCGATTTCGCGCAGCAGGATCACGATCGGATAGATCATCACCTGATAGGGAATGAAGGCGCCGATGATCAGGATGGTAAAGAACACATTGGCCCCTTTGAACCGCCACATCGACAGGGCGTAGCCGTTGACCGAGGCCACCGCGATCGAGAAGAAAACCGAGGGCACCGTGATCTTGATCGAGTTCAGGAAGCCGCGCGACAGACCGTCACAGTTCAGGCCGGTGCAGACCGTCGACCAGGCCTTGAGCCAGGGTTCAAAGGTGATTTCCATTGGCGGGGCAAAGATGCTGCCCATGCGGATTTCCGGCAGCCCCTTCAGCGATGTCATCAGCATCACGTAGAATGGCAAGAGGTAGTAAACCGCCAGAACCACCAGAATGCCGTAGATCACGATGTTGTTGCGGGAAAAGACCCGACGGGGCTTGGGGCCGGATGCATGCGCCGGACTTGGGCGCTGCATGGTGTTGGTGACATCAGCCATGTTTCTTGCCTCCGAATTCAAGGTAAGCCCAGGGGATGATGACAACGATCACGGCCACCAGCATCATGCTGGACGCGGCAAAGCCCTGGGCAAGGTTTTGCGAAACAAACATCATGTCGAACACGAATTTGGCAGGCACCTCGGATGCAAGACCAGGACCGCCGCCGGTTTGCGCGATGACCAGATCGTAAAGCTTGATAATGGCAGAGGTGATCAGCACCAGCGTGGTGATGAAGACCGGGCGCATCATCGGGATCACCACCAACAGGTAGGTCTTCCACGCCGGGATGCCGTCGATCTTGGTGGCCTTCCACACGTCTTCGTCAATGCCGCGCAGACCTGCCAGCATCAGGCACATCACGAGGCCACTGGTGTGCCACAGACCGGCGATCAACACACCGTAAAGCACCGTGTTGGTGTTATAGAGTGGATCGAAGGTGAAACTCTCAAATCCCAGGCTGCGCACCGCGTTCTGTATGCCGAATTCCGGGTTCAACAGCCATTGCCAGACCAGGCCCGTCACGATGAAACTGAGCGCGTAGGGGTAGAGGAAGATGGTGCGAAACCCATCCTCGAACCGGATTTTCTGGTCGATCAGAGCGGCCAGAAGAAAGCCGAGCACCAGCGCGAGGATCAGCATCAGGATGCCGTAAATCGCGAGGTTCTCGATTGAAATGAGCCACCGTCGGGTGCCCCAAAGACGTTCATATTGATCAAGCCCGACCCATTTGCTGCTGGGCAGAAGACGGGAATTGGTAAAGGAATAGACGATTGTCCAGACAGAGCAGCCGACAAAGACCACAAGCGCGGTAAGCACCATGGGAATGGCGGCGATCTTTGCACTCAGGTTCTTGAACAGCCCTGTCGGTTTGCCGCTCTGCGACATTGGGAATCCTCCGATTTTATAGGGTGTGGCAAAGGCGGCGCGGATCGGTCTCAAATGATCCGCGCCGCAAGCTGTCAGTCAGCCGTGGCGATGATTTCGGCAAACTCGGCCTGCGCGGCCTCGGGGGTAAAGCCGGGGTCGGCAAAGAATTCAACCATCAGATCGGTCACCCGGCCCACGGTATCCGGCGAAACCATCGTGTTGATGCTCTCCACGATGTGGCCAGACTTGAGGATCTCCATGCCCTTTTCCATGCAGGGAGTCGGGTCCTGCAATTCCACGTCACGGCGCACCGGCAGCGCGCCTTTGGCCTTGGTGAATGCCACCTGCGTTTCCGGGGAAACGATCACACCTGCCAGAACGTCCTGGGCGGCAATGATCTCTGCGTCGTCGACTTTCGGGAAATAGAAGGCATCGCCTGCGGCGGTGATGTATTCATTCACCCCCAGCCCCGGCAGGCAGGAGAAATCCTCGCCCGCTTTCATCCCCGATTGGTTGAACTCGCCCTGGATCCAGTCGCCCATGATCTGCCCACCCGCGCGGCCATCAATCACCAGACGTGCCGCTTCGTTCCAGGCCTGTACGTTGGATCCTTCCATGAGATCGCGTGCCTGTGCGGCGGCGGTGAACACCTTGGCCACATCAGGGCCAGCGGCGTAATCCGCATCGCGCCCGGAATAGACTTTCTCGAACAGCTCGGGCCCACCGATGGAGACCATCAGCACGTTGAACATCAGCTGTTTCTGCCAGGACTGCTGCCCCTGCGCCAGGGGGATAATGCCCTTTTCACGCAGTGTCGGTGCCGCCGCAACGAATTCGTCCCAGTTTTGCGGCACAGAAAGGCCATTGTCAGTAAACACGGCGTTGTTCAGCCAGAGCCACTGCTGCGAATGGATGTTGGAGGGCACACAATAGAGTTTGCCTTCGAAGGTGCAGCTGTCCAGCAAGGATTGCGGGAAGATCTGGTCCTTCCAGCCCTGCGTTTCGGCAATCTCGGTGACGTCGCGCATAAAGCCGGCTTCGATCAACTCGCGCATGGCCGAGCTGTGCGTGAACTGGGTGGCCCCCATCGGATCGCCGCCGGTAATCCGGCTGGTGATCAGCGGCCGGGCAACCCCGCCTGCACCGGCGATGGCGCCATCAACCCAAGTGTTGCCGCTCTTTTGGAAACCATCGGCGATGACGCCAATTGCCGCCGCCTCTGCCCCGGAGGTCCACCAATGGGTGACCTCCAGATCGGTGGCGAACGCCGGCAGCGCGGTCGTGGCCAAAATCGCGCCGAATGCGATAGTGTTGAACTTCCTCATGGTCTTCTCCTCTGTCGTATTATTATTTGATTGCATGCCCCGGACGGGTCTTCGCTTTGACCGCGGGCCGCTTATGGGGATCAACGATGGAACAAATCTCTGTTCCAGCGGTGTTTGCGTCAACGCAGCGAAGATTTGGCGCGCTAAAACATTCTGTATGAGCCCTTGAAAAGGCTCGGAAATTTGGGCGCATCAGGTCTCTTGACCGGGGGAGAATGGGCGCTTTCAACCGGCGATAATTCCGGCGGCCTGCATGCGCTCGATCTCAGCGGGGCTGTAGCCAATCTCGGAGAGCACCTGTGCCGTCTGCGCCCCCAGCCGCTGCGGCGGCTGTTCCAGCGACGGTCCGTGCTCTTGCATCCGAAAACCAGCAAGTGGCGTGGTCATGCCCGCGACCGTCCCCGCCTCGCCGCCAAAGCGGTGCAGCACCGGTCGGGCCTGCACCTGCGCATCGCTCAACGCCTCGTCAAGCGTGCGGATACGAGCGCAGGGAATGCCTTCGGATTGCAGCAGATCTTCCCACTCGGCGGCGGGGCGCGCCAGAAACGCGGCGCGCAGCGCGCTGCTCTCCTCGGCATGCGCATCCAGCCGCTGGTTGTTGTCCTGCTTGACCATGTCCTCGCGCCCCAACACGCGCCAGAGCTTGGCCTGCTGCTTGAGGTTCGAGGCCGAGACCATCATCGGCACGTCAGAGGCATGATACATGCCGATCGTCGCAAAGGCATAGCTGTTGCCCTTTGGCGCCGGCACCTTGCCGTTCCAGAAATACGACGCCACATGTGAGGTCGCGAACATCATCGCCACATCCAGCATGGAGACATCGACGAAATTGCCCGCCCCGCCATTGCGGGCCCGTTGCAAGAGCGCCGCCGCGATCGCGTAGGCCGTGGTCGTTCCAGCCGCATAGTCCATGATCGGCGCGCCGCATTTGAAAGGCTTGTCCGGGTCGTCGCCTGTCATCGCCATAAAGCCGGAAAAAGCCTGGATGATATTGTCATAGCCGCGCAGCTCGCGCCGCGGTCCGGTCGAGCCAAACGCCGAAAGCGAGCAATAGATCAGCCCCGGATTACGCCGCCGCAGGTCATCATAGCCCAGCCCTAGCGCCTCGAATGCGCCGGGCCGGTAATTCTCGATGAACACATCGGCGGTATCCAACAGGCGGAGCATGGCCTCCTTGCCTTCGGGGGTCTTGAGGTTAATGGCAACCGACGCCTTGTTCGACGCCTGGCCGAGGAACGCGGTGCCCATGCCGATATTATTCATGGCGCGGTCGGGTCCCTGTGCGCGCGCCTGATCGGGGTCGTTCGGATCCTCGACCTTGATGACATCGGCCCCCAGCGTGGCCAGCTGGAACGCGGCAAACGGTCCGGCAAGCACATGCGTGGTGTCGATCACCTTGTAGTTTTGAAACGCCTTCATCTGGGTCAACTCTGTCCTTTGCCGCATGGGCCGCAAGCTGGCGCTGGCCTCCCGATGCGGGGCAATGTGGGTCTGAGCGATATTGAAGAGCCCAACCGCGCGGCAAGCAACGCTCTTTGGTTTCCGAAAAGTTGGGTCTGTCCTGACCTCTGCGCCAACCGTCAGGGCGCGGGATCGGCTAAACTGGCCGGGACGGACCATAACCATACGAGACCTTAGCCCCTGATGCCTACGCCCCGCCTTCCCCTGTCTGACACGCAAATGAGCGCCGCCCCGTTTCATCTTGATCGCCAAGGGCGGGATTGGGTCAAAGCGCAGTTCGGGCGGCTCGGCACAGAAGCAAAGATTGCGCAGCTCATTCTGCCAATGTGCCGTGATCTGTCCGATGACAACATCGACGCGTTGGCCGCAAGAGGGCTCGGCGGGGTGCATCGGTTCCCCAGCTATGCCGAGGAGGAGCTGCGCCGCTCGGCCCGGCGGCTGATGCAGGGCTGCGCCGTGCCGCCGCTGCTGACCGCCGATATCGAAATGTCAGAAAAGGCCAGCGTCAAGGCCGGCACCGCCTTTCCCAACCAGATGGCGGTGGCTGCGACGGGCAACGCGGAAAACGCGCGGCGGATGGGGGCGATCGCGGCGCGCGAGGCGGGCTATCTCGGTTTTGGCGTCAGCTGGACCCCCGTCGCCGATCTGGCGCTGAATTTTCGCTCCAACGCGGTGAATACCCGCGCCTTTTCCGACAAGGTCGATCAGACGCTTTCGCTGGTTTGCGCCTATCTGGACGGGATGCAAGACAATGGCCTGGTGGCCTGCGTCAAACACTTCCCCGGCGAGGGTCTGGACGAGCGCGATCAACACTACGTCACCACCCACAACACCATGGCAATGGAAGATTGGCACACCAGTTTCGGCAAAATATATGCCGCTGCGATCGCCAGGGATGTCCGCCTTGTCATGGCCGGTCACGTCACCCTTCCCGCCTATCGTCCCGGCACGGGTGACGCAGCATTGAGCGGGGCCACCCTCCCGGCCTCACTCAATGCAAACCTGCTGCAAGGCCTGCTGCGCGGAGAGCTGGGATATAACGGCGTCATCGTCTCGGACGCGACCGGCATGGCGGGGTTTACCTCTTGCGGGGACCGCAAGGATATCGTCCCGCTCTGCATCGAAAGCGGCTGTGACATTCTGCTGTTCCCGCGTGACATCGACGAGGACATGCAGTTACTGCGGGACGGCCTGGACAGCGGTGCGCTGTCGCAAACCCGTCTGGACCAGGCCGTGCTGCGCATTCTGGCGCTCAAGGCCTCGATGGGGCTGCATCTGGAGCGCCCCGCCGTCCCGCCCGAAAACCGCCGCGCTGCGTTGCTGGGCAGTGAGGAACATCGCGCTTGGGCGAAAGACGTGGCCGAGGGTTGCTTGACGCTGGTCAGGGACGATCAGTCCTTGCTGCCCCTGTCGCCCAAACGCCACCGCCGCATCCTGCTGGCCGAGTTGCGCGACCGTCGCAGCCCATCCGCCCCCCTGCCCGATCTCGAAATCCCCGCCATGCTGGAACAGCTCGGGTTTGAAATCACCCGCGTCGTCCCGGGCGAGCCCATCGACGCCACCGATCAGGACATCGGCCTTTATCTGATGGCCGAGGAAGGGCTTTCGGGCAAGGAACATCTCGGGCCGCACTGGGAACGGCTGCACGGGGCCTTTCCGCTGACGATGCAGCGCATGTGGCAGTATTTGCCGACGCTTTACGTTTCGCTTGGCTCGCCCTTCCTGACCTTTCACATGCCCGATTGCCCGGCCTTCGTGAACGCCTATAGCGCGGTGCGGCCGGTGCAGCAGGCGGTCGTCGATGCGCTGACCGGGGTCATTCCGTTTCGCGGCCAAAGCCCGGTCGACCTGCCCTTTGGCCTGCACCGCTGACCACGATTTGACCAGTCGTTTTTGAGGTCCAAGTACAAACCAAAGGTTGGTTTACCCGCTGCGACAGCCGCCTTTTACTGTCCTCAGTCCGGCGCGCAGGTGCCTGGCTTACTCTTTGAGGAGGAGAGGAGGACATCATGAAATTGCTTTCCACTGGCCTTGCGTGCCTTGCAGCCGCAGCGAGTTTCGTCGCAACAACCATCACCCCCGTGGCCGCCGAAGAGGCCTGGCCGAGCGGCCCCGTCTCGGTGATCATGCACACCAAACCCGGCGGTACATCCGACATTTTCATTCGAACCTTGGCCAAATCACTGGAGCCAGAAATCGGTCAGGATGTCATCGTCATCAATGCTCCGGGCGGCGGCGGTGCAAACCAGATGAGCCGCATCATCACGGCCAAGCCCGACGGGCTGACGCTGGGGGTCAACACGCTGACCCATTTCACCGGCATGCAGACCAACCTCAAGGGCACCTTCGCGCCCGAGAATTTCTCCTGGATCGCCTCGGTGCAAGAGGACCCGATCCTGTTCTTCGTCCGCGAAGACAGCCCCTATCAGAGCTTTGCCGACGTCGTCGCCGCCGCCAAGGCGGATCCAGAAAGCATCAATATCGGCGGATTTGGTCCCGTTGGGTCGATGCAGCACATCGGCATGTCGATGCTGGAAAACGCCACCGACACCAAGTTCAACTGGATCGGCTATCCCTCGACACCTGATATCATTGCCGCCCTGCTTGGCGGGCACGTGGATATCGGCGTCTCGAACCTCGGCCCCACTGCCGAATATTTCGAATCTGGCCGCATTCGGGGTCTGGGCGTCTTGGGGAGTGAACGTCTGGCGGGCAAGCCCGACCTTCCCACTTTCATCGAACAGGGAGTCGATGTGAGCTCGAGCTGGATCCAGGTACGCGGCGTGTTTGGCCCTGCCGATATGCCGATGGAGCTGCAACAGAAAGTGGCCGATGCCTTCCACGAGGCGATGCGCGCCGAATCCTATCAGGACTATGCCCGCAGCACGGGGGTCACGGATTCCTGGATGGGGCCGAAGGAATACACTGATTTCGTCGCGAATATCACGGATGTTGCAGTGAAGCAGCTGACCGCCGCTGGCGTTCTGCAATAAATCCCGACCCAGGGCGCATGCCCCGACGGCAAAGGAACAGGATCAGGGCACGCATCAGCGTGCCCTGATTGCGTTCAGACCGATGCTGACAGGCTCTCTACGGCGGCAATCAAACCGCGATCGCCCCGCGTCATCACCGATATCGCGCCATGATCTGCGACATGCACCGTGTCGCCCTGATTGATATTGCCGAGATAAATCACATCGCGACCCAACACCGGCGCGGGCCGCGCCGAACGCGCATAGGCCGCCGCTTCGGCGATCCGCGAGAAGGTCGGGAAATAAAGCAGGCCAACGGCGTTGAAATCCAGCGCCGGTACCGGGCGTTCAGAATAGTGAGCGGGGGCATCAAGCGGGGCCGTCTTGCGCAGACCGCGCGCGGTTTCGCGCGCCTGTCGGTCAAGCATCATCAGCCCGTCCCCGGCAGGGAGCAATTGCATCTCCCCAAGGACATTATTGCGGAAAATCCGCGTGTTGGAGCGGCTCGCGTCATGGCTGACAAAACTCGAGATCATCGACAGCTCGGCGATGACTTTGCCCGCGACCACGACCTGATGCGTGGATCCTGTACGGGTGTCCGACACGGCAAACAGGCGCGAAAGGATCTGCGCGTCCTGCCCCAGCAGAGGCTGGGACAGAGCTTGAAACCGCAGCGACGTCGCGCAGAAGGCGGCATAGACAGGGCACCCGTCCACCGCCTGAAACACTGCTTCGCGCAGACCCAGGGCCTTGGCGATAAGCGCCCAATGCTGGTCGCCGCAAAAGCGCAGGAGCCATTGTTCGGACAGGCCCGTCGGGGACAGCTGCGCCATGCCCAAAGGCAGGCGGACAGCGTCCTCGACCGGGGCCTGCCGCGTGGCAAAGGCGACAACCGCCATCAGGCGACGGCCCGCTTGCCAGCGCTT
>NZ_JAATOX010000109.1 GCF_011806385.1 Phaeobacter sp. HF9A
GATCTTCATCCCCACCAGCGCGTCGGTTTCTGAGATGCGCCTGGTCAGCTCTTCTTCAGAGAGGGTCGCCATCGCCACCGTCAGCACGTCATCGCCCCAGGTGATCGGTTGCCCGGTCGCGGTCCAGCAGCCGGACATGCCGGTGATGCCGGGGATGATCTCGACGGTCGCGCGGCCCTCAAGCCGCGTGTGCAGATGCATGAAGGAGCCATAGAGGAAGGGATCGCCCTCACACAGAACCACCACGGTGTCGCGCGCGGCGATCTCGGCCAGCGTGTCGGCCCATTGGTCGTAGAATGCGCCAAGCTGGCGGTTGTACTCGGGGTCGGAGAAATGGATCTCGGTGGTGAGCGGATATTCCATCGGGTACTCTGTGACACCCTCGGGCAGGATGCCCTCGACAATGGCGCGGGCCTGACCTGCGCGGCCTGCCTTGCGGAAATAGGCCACATGGCTGGCGGATTGCAGCGCGCGCCAGCTCTTGACGCTCATCAGCTCGGGATCACCGGGGCCGAGGCCGGCGCAGATCACTTTGCCTGTTGGGCTGGGGGCGGTCATGGCGGTCATTCCTTCCAGGAGGCCAGCGCGTTGACCGCGGCGACCGTGATGGCAGAGCCGCCAAGGCGACCTTTGACGATCATCGAGGGCACTGGCAGATCCTGCATCAGCGCGTCCTTGCTCTCCATCGCGCCGACAAAGCCAACCGGGCAGCCGATGATGGCGGCGGGGCGCGGGCAGTCGGGGTCCTTGAGCATGTTCAGCAGATGAAACAGCGCAGTGGGGGCATTGCCGATGGCAACCACGGCGCCTGCGAGCCTGGGCCGCCAGAGCTCCAGCGCGGCGGCGGAGCGGGTGTTGCCCATCTCGCGCGCCATTTCCGGCACCTTGGGGTCGCGCAGGGTGCAGATCACCTCGTTCCCGGCGGGCAGGCGCGGGCGGGTGATGCCTTCGGAGACCATATAGGCGTCACAGAGGATCGGCGCGCCTTGCGCAAGCGCGGCGCGGGCGGTCTCGGCCATGCCATCGGAGAAACGGATGTGCTCTTCCAGCCCCACCATGCCAGCGGCGTGAATCATGCGGACGGCAACGACCTCCTCGTCCTTGCTGAACCGGGCGAGGTCGGCCTCGCGGCGGATGGTGGCAAAGCTCTCGGCGTAGATCTTGGCGCCGTCGGTTTCATAGGTGTGCAGCATGTCAGGGGGCTTTCGTCAGGAGATCGGGGGCGGCACGCAATTGGGCGGCGCTGAGGGAGGTGAGGGCAGGGCGCGCGTCGGCGGGCCCGTTGCGAATGAGGTCGAAGTGATCCGGTCCGGTGGCGGTCAGGGTCAGGGCGCAGGGGCCGGGATGGGCGCAGCCCTTGGCACAGCCGGAGACATGCAACCGGGTGTTGGGCGGCAGATGCGGGGCCAGATCGCGGGCCAGATCGCGGGTCGCCGAATGCGCCTGCAGGCACCCGGGTGCGCCGGTGCAGGCGGTCACTTGCAGGCGCGGATCTGTTGCGTCCAGGATCAGACCGGGCAGGGCGGCAATGTCGCGCGCGCCCTCGACCAGCAGCATGCGCCAGGGGGTGAGGCGCAGGGGGCCAAAGCCCGCCAGCGCGGCAAAGCTCTGGGCCGGGATCTGGCCAAATTCCAGCGCCACCAGCTGGCCCTCATTGGTGAGGCCGGGCAGGGGCGGCGGGGCGCCTTTTGCGACAGTTGCGCCATGCGAGTCGGGTGCACCGCGGCGCGCAATCAGACGCTGCATCCGTCCACGACCCTCGGGCGCGCCGCCCTGGTCGAGGAACCAGCGGGCCAGCGCCAGGGCTTCCTTGACGGCAGCATCCGCGCTGACCGGCAGCGCCACTTCTGCGCCATCGGCGCGCAGGCTCAGCCCCCCCTCCGCGCCGCGTTCGATGCGAATATCGGCGGCGATTTCCTGCAAGACCGGCGCGGGGCCTGCATCCACCGCAAAGCCGAACTTGCCCGGCAAGGGCAGATCGCTGGCGGCCACCAGCGCGGCGGAGAGGGCGCTGGCGATGCGGTGGCTGTCGTCGCCAGAGGTCCAGAAGGGCGCGAGCAGCACATTGCGGCGGGCCTCGGCCCCAGCGTCGCGATCCACCAGCCCCAGCGCGGTGAGCGCGGCAATCAGCGCGCCATGATCCTCGGCGGCGACGCCGCGCATTTGCAGGTTGGCGCGGGCGGAGACATCCAGCAAACCATTGCCAAAACGGCTCGACAGATCCGCCACCGCGCGGGCCTGATCCGGGCTGAGCCGCCCCAGCGGCGCGCGGATGCGCACCACCAGCCCGTCGCCCGACATCATCGGACGCAGCGCGCCGGGGCACCAGCCATAGACCTTGGGATCGGAGGCGGCAGCCGTCATGCGGCGCCCTCCAGCGTGGCGAGGATGGAGTTGCGCCGCGTCACCCAAAGCCCCGCCTCGCGCAGCGCGTTAAAACGATCCCGCATGGCGTTCAGCGCGGCGGGGTTTTCGGCCTGCATGAAGTCGACCAGATCCTCGCGTCCCAGGGTGGCCTCGAAATAAAGGTCAAAGAGATGCGCGGGCACCACCTGCGCCAGATGCGCAAAGGCGGCCATGTGATCCAGCGTCGCGGCAATCTCGGCGGCGCCGCGAAAGCCGTGGTTCATCATGGCGCTGGCCCAGTTGGGATCGGCGGCGCGGGCGCGGGTGACGCGGGCGATCTCCTCTTGCAGGCTGCGCGCCTGCGGGGTGCCGAGGCGGGTGGCATCCATATGATAGAGCGCCGGGGCGTCCTGTCCCAGCCGTTTCATCGCGGCGGCAAAGCCCGCCTCATGGGCGGCATAATCCGAGGCCACCAGCACGTCGGTCTCAGCAAGGTCCTGTAAATGCACGAAACTATCGGCAGTGTTCAGTCGGTCCTCCAGTGCGGCGCGGGCCTCGTGGATCTCGCCCCTGGCGTCGATGGCATGAGAGGAGGCGGCAAGCCAGGCTTCGCCTGCGGCGGCGCGGGCCTCTTCGGAATAGTCATCCAGATGGGCGGTCATATTGAGCCCGTATTGGCCGGGCCTTGGGCCAAAGACGCGCGGGGTCTCGGTGAGGTAGGGATTGTCCTGCGCACTTTCCTCGCGCGCCGAAAGCGCGGCGGCGGCACTCTCGAACATCTGCGCGAGACCCGGGAAGACATCGCGAAACAGGCCGGAAACCCGCAGGGTCACATCAATGCGCGGACGACCCAAAAGCGCCAGCGGGATGATCTCAAAGCCCGAAACCCGCTCGGAGCCTTCGTCCCAGAGCGGCGCAAGCCCCGCCAGATGCAGCGCCATGGCGAACTCCTCGCCCGCCGTGCGCATGGTGGCCGAGCCCCAGAGATCCACCACCAGCCCCCTGGGCCAGTCGCCGTGATCCTGAAGATGGCGGCGCAGCAGCTCTTCCGCCAGTTTGACCCCCTGCGCCTGCGCCGCCCGCGACGGCACCGCCCGCGGGTCGGTGGTAAAGAGGTTGCGCCCGGTCGGCATCACATCCGAGCGCCCGCGATAGGGCGAGCCGGAGGGGCCGGGCGCGATCAATCGCCCCGAGAGCGCCTGGCAGAGGCCCGCCATCTCCGCCGCGCCATGATCGCCGCTGCCAAAGATATGCAGCCCCTCGCCATATTGGCTTTCCTTGATGTCGCAGACAAAGCGGTCGATGCGGGTGATCGCCTCCGCCGCCGAAGCCTCGGCGGGGATGTCGAGATCGGCCTCGACGCCGCTGGCCTGCGCCTCGGCGCGGATGTCGGCAATCAGCCGGTCGCGGCGGCCGGGGTCCAGCCCGTCGGCGGTGGAATATTCATCCAGCAGGCTTTCGAGCCGCCCCATGCCCTCGGGCAGGGTGGTCTGCGCCAGCGGCGGCGGCATATGGCCGATGGTCACCGCGCCGATGCGGCGCTTGGCCTGGGCGGCCTCGCCGGGGTCGTTGACGATAAAGGGGTAGATCACCGGCAGATCACCCGCCAGCGCCTCGGGCCAGCAGTGGCCGGAAAGCGCCACGGCCTTGCCCGGCAGCCATTCCAGCGTGCCATGGGCGCCCACATGCACCAGCGCATCAACCTGGCCGCGCAGCCAGAGGTAGAAGGCGACATAGCCGTGCCGGGGCGTGCGGTCGAGGTCGTGATAGTCGTCCTCGCGGCTGGTGACATCGCCGCGTTCCGGTTGCAGGGCGATCAGCGCCTTGCCCGCGCGCAGGGCGCGGAAGTGGACCGCGCCGTCGTGGATCGCCGGGTCATCCTCGGGCGCGCCCCAGGCGGCGCTGAGGCTATGGCGTAGCGTCTCGGGCAGGGTGTTGAGCGCGGCGCGGTAGTCCGTGAGCGGCCAGCTCAGTGTCTCAACCGTCAGCCGCGCGCCAAGGTTATTCTCGGGGCTGACGTCATAGCCCTGATCGGCCAGCGCGGCGAGGATGGCCTCGGTCGAGGCCAGCGCGTCCAGCCCCACCGCATGGGCGAGGTTGTAATCGCGCCCCGGATAGGTCGAGAGCACCAGCGCCAGCCGCTTGTCCGACGCATCCATGCGGGCGAGGCGCAGATGCGCTTCGATCCGATCGAGCGCGGCGGAGATGCGCTCGGCATCGGCGCGATGCACGAAACGGGAGTATTGCAGATCCGGGTCGCGCTTGCTCGGGGATTTGAAGCTGATCACCCCGGCAAAGAGCCGCCCGTCCACCTCGGGCAGCACCACATGCATGGCGAGGTCCGCAGGCGAGAGCCCCCGGTCGGCCAGATCCCAATCCTTGCGCCGGGCGGTGGAGAGCGCGACCTGAAACACCGGACAGCCCGTCAGGCTGAGCGGCGAGGCGCTGCCATCGCGGCCCTGGGCGGAAAAGGCGGTGGCGTTGATGATCGCCGCCGGGGCCAGCGCGGGCAGGGCGTCGTGCAGCCAGCGCACCACCTCGGGTGCCTTGAGGCTGGTGGCAAAGGCGCCATAGGCGGCATAGCCGCGCGCGCGCAGATCTTTGATCAGCGCATCCACTGGCGCGGTGTCGGCAGAGGTCAGATAGGAGCGGTAAAAGCTCACCAAAACCAGCGGTTTATCGGTCCCGGGCAGATCGGCAAGGACACCCGCATCGGGGTCGTAAAAGCCATAATCGGGCACGGTTTTCTTGCCGATCACCGGCCCGGCATAAAGCCCGGCGGCAAGCGCCAGCTGCGCCAGCGCCGCCTGTGCGGCCACCGCACCGCCCGCGTCACAGAGCGCCTGCAGGCGGCGCAGGGTGGAGGTCGGCAGGGTGGAAAGCTCATCCAGGCGCGGGTCGTCCTGACCATCTGCGGGCAGCACCGCCAGCGCGATGCCCTTGCGCCGCGCCATGTCTTGCAGCGTCGCAAGGCCATAGGACCAGTAGCTTTCGCCACCGATCAGCCGCACAAGCACGCCCTTGGCGCCCTCCAGCGTTTGTTCGGCGTAGACATCGACCGAGAGCGGATGCTTCAGCGCCACCAGATTGGCAAGCCGGGTGCTGGGCAGCTTGCCCGCCGCCCGGTGCCAGCCCGCCGAGAAGGCGCCGAGATCGCTGTCGGAAAACGACAGCACCACCAGATCGCCGGGGGTTTGTCCGACGTCATAGGGGGTATCGGTTTCTCCGAGCCCGTGGCTCTCGCGGAAGACGACATGCATGGCGTTTGTTTCGCTCTTGTCAGATCAGGGAGGGCAGCGCCTGACCCTGGGTGGGTGCGAAGCGCCCTCCCGTGGGGAGGGTCGGGCGCTGCCCGGCGGTGCCGCCGGGCGAGACCTGTAAAGGTGAGGTCGGCGCCCTTTTTTAATGAAGCGTCAGCCCGCCAGATCGGCGCGGATGCCGGCTTCGTCGATATCGTCATGCTCGGCGATGACCACCAGCTGGGTCTTGCGCGCCTGGGTGCCCCAGGGCTGGTCGTATTGCGCCCGCAGCCGTTCGCCGACCGCCTGCACCAGCATCCGCATCGGCTTGCCTTCAACGGCGACATAGCCTTTGACGCGCAGGATGTTGCGGGCGCGGGCCATCTTGATGATGCGGTCTTGCAGCGCTTCGGGATCGGCGACTTCGCCCAGCTCGACCACGATGCTCTCGAAGTCGTCATGCTCGTGATCGTGGTGGCCGTCGTGGTGGCTGGGGCGCGCGTCGAGATCATCCTCGGCGGCGGCTTCCAGACCCAGGATCACGCGCGGATCAATCACGCCTTCAGTCATCGGCAGGATCGGCAGCTTGCGCGGGGCCTCGGCCTCGATCACTGCGCGGGCCTTCTCGACGCCTGCTTCACCGGCCAGATCGGCCTTGGACAGCAGCACGATATCGGCGCAGGAGATCTGATCCTCAAAGACCTCGGAGAGCGGCGTTTCGTGGTCGATGCTGTCATCCGCCTCGCGCTGGGCCTGCACCGCGTCCAGATCGGGGGCGAACTGGCCCTTGGCCACGGCCTCGGCATCGGCGAGCGCAATCACGCCGTCAACGGTGATGCGCGAGCGGATCGCGGGCCAGTCAAAGGCCTTCAGCAGCGGTTTTGGCAGCGCTAGGCCAGAGGTCTCAATGACGATGTGATCGGGAGCCTCGGGCAGGGCCATGATCTGTTCGATGGTGGGAATGAAGTCATCCGCGACGGTGCAGCAGATGCAGCCGTTGGCCAGCTCCATAATGTTTTCCGCCGGGCAGTTCTCATCGGCGCAGGATTTCAGGATATCGCCGTCCACGCCTGCGGTGCCGAATTCATTGACCAGAACCGCGAGGCGCTTGCCCTGCGGGTTTTGCATCAGGTGGCGGATCAGCGTGGTTTTGCCAGCGCCGAGAAAGCCGGTGATGACGGTGACGGGGATCTTGTTCAGGGTGCTCATGGGGTCGGCCTTTCGGGTCAATCCTGCGCCGGAACGGCGGGTGTCTCTGGGGATGTATCGGCCGCCGCCGCCGGGGGCGGGGCGCTGGCGGCGGTCAGCTCCACGCTGGGCATGGAAACCGGCGGGATGCGGGCGATGGATTGCTTGCGAAACACCACCGGGCGCTGGCGCCAGGGCACAAAGCCATCGCTGGTCTCGCTATAGGCGCTGACGCCGGCGAGGATTTCGTCGAGATGGGTATCGGGATCAAGATCGCCGTAGACATAGCTCCAGCGCTCCGCGCCGCCTGACAGATGCAGCGCACAGCTGCGCGAACAGGCCGAAAGGCATTCGACACCGCGGATCTGAACCCCCTCGGGCAGCTCTGCGCCAAGCAGCCGCTCGGCGAGGATGCGGCCCGGGCGGATCGCCTCGGGGTCTGCGCCCTCGGGGCGGCAGGTGGTGCAGACGGTCACGACAACCGGATCTGCGGACTGGTCCCTGGTGTCAGCCATGCGGCGCGACTCCTCACCTTGTTTGGGGCGGAATGGCGAGGGCCAGCAGGGGCTGCTGCCCTTTGCAGGCATTGGCCCTCAACCGGTCGCGGCTCACCCCGTCCGCCGGTTAACGTCGTCCGTTGGCAGGTCTCCCGGCTTGCGGATGCCAGAACTGGGCGCTCTGACGGTCCTCCCACCTTCCCGGCGCTGATGGCCAGTGGTGTCGGGGACCTCTCCGGTCACGGTCGCGGGGGCGGCTGCGCTCCAGGCCGTTTCCAGCCCTGACGTATTCCCTCTTCGCCCGACAACATGTGCCATCGGGAACCAACGGAATTTCCTTGCGCCATGGGGGCAGTCTTTGTCAAGACATGGGTCCAGACAGCAGGAGTGAGCCCCGTGAGCGACCAGATCAGCAAGAATCCCGAAAGCGACATCTCCGAGGAGGAAGCGGCACGGCATGCCTCCAAAATGGCGAAAAAGAAGGCTGCGCGGGACAGGATGATGCAGACCAAGGATGGCGAAAAAGGTTTGATCATCGTGCACACCGGCCCCGGCAAGGGCAAATCCTCCTCAGGATTCGGCATGATCATGCGCTGTATCGCCCATGGCATGCCCTCGGCGGTGGTGCAGTTCATCAAGGGCGCCTGGTCCACCGGCGAACGCACGCTGATCGAGGAGAATTTCGCGGATCTTTGCCAGTTCTACGCCATGGGCGAGGGCTTTACCTGGGAAACCCAGGACAAGGCCCGCGACATCGCGGCGGCGCGCAAGGGCTGGGAGAAGGCCAAGGAGATGATCCTGGACGAGCGCAACACCATGGTGCTGCTGGACGAGATCAACATCGCGCTGCGCTATGAGTATCTCGATCTCGCCGAGGTGCTGGAGTTCCTGGTGGAGCAAAAGCCGCCCATGACCCATGTGGTGCTGACCGGGCGCAACGCCAAGGACGAGCTGATCGAGATCGCCGATCTGGTGACCGAGATGACCCAGATCAAGCATCCCTTCCGCGCCGGCATCAAGGCCCAAAAGGGCGTGGAGTTCTAGGCTCGGGCCGCATTGCGCCTGTATGTTCGGTCTGACAGTTCTGGCTTTGGGCGGAAATTCGCGACGCGGCTGCGCGCATTAATAGGGCTGAAATGTATGTATTCGATAAACGGAGGCGTATTCTGCGTTGTGAAGGAGATCGAGTACAATGAAAACTGCTGCAATCCTAAGTGGTGTGGCCCTGGCCTGCGCCCCCTTTGCCGCCCAGGCCGAAGAGCCGATCAAGATCACCTATACCGATTTCTGCCCCTATATGTGCACCCAGGACGCCGACCGCGGCTTCACCGTTGAGCTCACCGAGGAAGCCCTGGCCAATCAGGGGGTTGCAGTCGAATTTGTCGCACGGCCCTGGAAGCGCGCGCTAGGCGATACGCGCAGTGGCTCCACTGATGGAACGCTGGCGGCGGCCCGCGCCGAAGCGCCGGATTTTATCTTTCCCGAGGCACCGGTGTCGAAACAGCAGTTCTGCTTTATCACCCGTGCCGATAGCGACTGGACCTACGGCGGGGTCGAAACCCTGGATGGGGTGACTATCGGTACCATGAGCGGCCTCTCCTTCCCGGGAATCGAGGAATACATGGCGGAAAATGAGGGAACAAATGCGGTGCAGGTCGTCAATAGCGATGATAGCATCCAGCTCAATATGAAAAAACTCAAGGCCGGACGCATCGACAGTGTGCTTATGGATCCGGTCGCGACCTTTTACTCGCTGGGCGATCTGGGGATGGAGGTCGCTGAGTTCCGCACTGCCGGATGTCTGGCATCGGAGCCGATCTACCTTGTGTTCAGCCCGGCGGACGAAGCGGCCTCGGCGCGTCTTGCCGCTGCCTATACGGCGGGGGTGCATGCGCTGGCGGAGTCCGGGCGGATGGATGAAATCCTGAAGAAGTACAATGCCATGGACGGTGCGCCGGATCTGTGATCGCCACGGCGACGGCGCATGTCATCTAGGTCAAGATTGCTGACCTAATGTTTCGCATGCGAAACAACCTGTCAGCAATGTTGATACTTTTTATGGGCGTTGCGAGGCGGGCGAGCGCATAGCTCTTGTGTGCTCGCAACGATGCCTGGGGTGGCGGCGGCTCATCAGGCGCCGGGATGCGCCGCAAGCTGATTGCGGATGTAGTCTTCCACCGCCGCGCGCTCGGGCTCGGTCAGACGCAGGCCGAGCTTGGTGCGCCGCCAGAGGTAATCCTCGCCGCTGCGCACCCATTCGCGGCTGATGGCCCAGTCCAGCTCGCGCGCGGTGATGGTGGCCCCAAAGCTCTGACCCAGGTCGGCCTCGCTCCTGGCTTCGCCCAGCACCTGCCAGGCCTCGGTGCCATAAGCGCGGATCAGGCGGCGCACGGCATAGGGCGTGAGGAAGGGATACTCCGCCGCGAGTTTTTCGCGCAGCGCCTGCACGTCGCCCACCGCAAAATCGCCGCCGGGCAGGGCCACGCCTGCGGTCCAGTCATCGGGCAGGGCGGGGAAGGCCTGTTTGATCTTGGCCAGCGCCGCCTCCGCCAGTTTGCGATAGGTGGTGATCTTGCCGCCAAACACGTTCAACAACGGCGCCTGTGTCTGATCCAGCGTCAGCACATATTCCCGCGTCGCCGCGGTGGCGGAGCTGGCCCCGTCATCATAAAGCGGCCGCACGCCGGAATAGGTCCAGACGATCTGATCGCGGCTGATGGGCTGCTTGAAATACTGCGAGGCAAAGCGGACCAGATAGTCCTGTTCTTCCTTGGTGCAGCGGGGCGCGGTTTCGGGGTCCGTGTGGTCCGCATCGGTGGTGCCGATGAGGGTAAAATCCTCCTCATAGGGGATGGCAAAGATGATGCGCCCGTCCTGGCCCTGGAAGAAATAGCAGCGGTCGTGGTCATAGAGCTTTGGCACCACGATATGGCTGCCGCGCACCAGCCGCACGGTTTCGCGGCTGTTCTGGCGCAGGGTCTGGCGCAGCACATCCGCGACCCAGGGGCCGGCGGCATTGACCAGCATTTTCGCGCGGCGCAGGCTCTCTTGTCCGGTGACGAGGTCCTTGAGCCGGATCTCCCAGTGGTCGGCGTGGCGGGTGGCGCCGACCACTTTGGTGCGGGTCAGGATCTCGGCGCCGCGCTGGGCGGCGTCGCGGGCATTGAGCACCACAAGCCGTGCATCCTCGACCCAGCAATCGGAGTATTCAAAGGCTTTCCTGAATTTGGGCTGGAGCGGCTTGCCCGCCTCATCCCGGGTCAGGTCCACCGTGGTGGTGCCGGGCAGGATGCCGCGTTTGCCGAGCGTGTCATACATAAAAAGGCCAAGCCGGATGAGCCAGGCGGGGCGGCGGCCCTTCATCCAGGGCATGAAGGTGGTCAGAAGCTTTGACGTCGGCGTGGTGTTGTCGAACCGCATATCCTTGTGAAACGGCAGCACAAAACGCATCGGCCAGGAGATATGCGGCATCGCCTTCAGCAGCACTTCGCGTTCGATCAGCGCCTCGCGCACCAGGCGGAATTCGAAATACTCCAGATAGCGCAGCCCGCCGTGAAACAGCTTGGTGGAGGAGGAGGAGGTGGCGGCGGCGAGGTCGCTCATCTCGGCCAGGGTGACCGAGAGGCCGCGACCGGCGGCGTCGCGGGCGATGCCGCAGCCATTGATGCCGCCGCCGATGATAAAGAGATCGGTGAGGGCGCTGTCGTTTGCGGAGGCGTGGGAGGTGTCAGTCATTTTCGCTGCTTTCGTTTTCCTGCACGCCGCCCGAGACAAGGATTCGGGTGCCGGAGGCGGCTGCGGCCTCGGCGAACTCCGCTGGGACGGGGCGGTCGGTGATGACAAAATCCAGCTCCGCCAGGGCGCAGATGCGCACCGGGGCGGAGCGGTCAAATTTGCTGCTGTCGCAGATCAGGACGCGGGTGCGGGCGTTCCGCAGGATGGCGCGGGCGACCGAGACTTCGCGGGCGTCATGGTCAAGAATGGCCCCGTCCGCATCCATCGCGGAGGCGCCAATCACCGCGTAATCGACCTTGTAGCGGTTGATGAACTCCACCGCCTCCTCGCCGATCACGGCGCCGTCGCTTTGCCGGATGCTGCCGCCCACGAGGATCAGCTCTCGCGTGTCGCTCTCCATCATCATATTGATAATGTTGATATTGTTCGAGAGGACCGTCAGCCCGCTGTGGCCTGAGAGCGCCCGCGCAACCTGTTCGGTCGAGGTGCCGATATTGAGCGCGATGGAGCAGTTTTCCGGGATCAGTTCCGCCGCCATCGCGGCCATCGCCCGTTTGCCATCGGCGTTCAGGCTGCGCCGCTCCGCATAGCCGCGATTGGCGGCGGAGGCGATCCGTACCGCGCCGCCATGCACCCGGCTGAGCTGCCCGCGCGCGGAGAGGTCGCGCAGGTCGGTGCGCACCGTCTGCAAAGAGACACCAAAGCGGCGCGCGAGGTCTTCTACCTCGACACGGTCCTGCGTGTTCAGCAGGTTCAGGATTTCGTTTTGGCGGTCTGTTGCGTCCATGGGCTTTCCTTTGCGCGGATATATAGGCCATGTCGCGCGATTTGTCATCGGTAGTTTTCGTTTTTGGGTATTGTAACGTTTAAACGAAAACGTGAGCGCGCCCCGACGCCCGCGCACAGCGCGCAGAATGTCGATGCCATCGCCGGGCGCGCTTTGGCGCGGCGGTGGAGGGCAGGGCCGCCTGTCCCGCCGCGCGCGAGGCGCTGAGCGGGTATTCGGCGCTCAAGGCGGCGCTGGCGCAGTCCATGACATGCACCACACCGCCGCGCGGCGAGGTCACGGCGACCTGGGTCTCATCGCCGGAAAAGGCAATCGAGCCGCCATAGCCGTTGAGGTTGCGCAGGCGGGGATCGCCCTCGGCCATGAGGCGCGGTGCGCTGCCGGGGCGGTGCAGGCCGACAATGGGGACCATCTCGCCCAGATCGCCCTGCCATTGCATCGCAAATCCCACGGTGCCGTCGCTGCGCACCGCGATATGGCGGATCGAGTTCAGATGCAGGTCGGAGGGCAGCTCCATCTGATCCTCCAGCGCGCCGGTGAGGCTCAGGTAGCTGAGGTTGGGGCGCATGAAGGGCAGGTTGAGCTTGGTCCGGCCGGTGTCCGGGTGGGTCTCGATCCCGCCATTGGCGATCACCAGCCCGGGCGCGTCGCGACGCAGGCGGATCTCATGCGGGCCAATACCGCCGGAGGAGAACGCGCCAATGCGGCGATAGTCGCGGGCGTCCCAGACACCGATCCGGCCTTCGCCAAGATCATAGGCGTTTTCAGTGGTATAGAGCGTGCTGGCATCGGGCGAGAACACCCCGTGCCCATAGAAATGATGCCCCTCGGGGGGCTCCAGCCGCGCCAGCTGCGCGCCGCTGCGGCAGTCGATCACATCGGCAAAACGCCCGGGGCGGCGGGCAAAGGCGACGGCCTCGGGCCGGGTCGGATGGGCGCTGGCGGCATGGCCACGGTCGGGCAGCGGATGGCGAAACAGCACCGCGCCGCTGGCCGAAAGACCGGCAATGACAAAGAGGCCAAGCTCGTCCTTGCCGGCCGAGAGATAGGCCGGGGCGCCCGCATCGGCCCAGCTGGCCTTGGGCGCGACGCTGCTGGCCATCAGCCCGGCGATAAATCCGCGTCTGGAGTGCATGGTGTGATCCTTCCTAGTCGCCATCAAGGGCGTTGAAGCCGGCATCGACCCCCAGTTTGGGGCCGATTTCAGTGGCGGCGATCGCCTTGATATCGCGCACGTCCTGCTGGAGGGCCTCAATGCGAAAGCGTTCCTGCGGGTCGCTGACACCGGCAAAGGTCGGATCATCCGCGAGCGCTTCCGCGTGGTGGTCGGCCTTGTCAAAGGCCAGGGTCAGCCGTTGGGTCAGGGCATCGTCGCCCGCCGCCAGCAGCAGGGCGAGCTGACGCAGGGCCTGCAACTGGATCTCGACGTGGCGCAGCGAGCGACCGGAGCGGCGGGCCTCGGCGCGGTTGGGCCGGGGGTGGTCGAAGGTGCCCAGGGGACGACCCAAGCGCGAGTCGGCGAGGATTTCGATGCCGGTGTTGAAGGCTTTGAACAGCTCCTGATGGACCTCCTCATCGCTGTGATAGCGGCTCTCGGGCTGGCGCATGGCCTCGGCGTAGCTGCTTTGCCAATCGCTGAGGATGCCCTCTGCGTTCCGCGCCAGATCATGGGCCACCGCCTGCACCAGGGCGCAGTTATAGGCGGGCGTCGCGACATCGGCATAGGCGGGATCAAAGAACAGGTATTCCAGCGCATAAAAGCCGCGCACCGCGACAGAGGCACCGGCGAACTCTTCGGGGCTGTTCACCACAGGATCCTGATCCGAGAGCAGGTCGCGCAGCGCTTTTGGGGTGCGGGAGCGGCTGTCGGGCCAGAAGGCGATGGCAAAGGCGCGATTGTCTGCCTCCGAGGGGCCAAACCGCAGATGGCTGGCGGCGACCCAGGCATCCAGCGCCGCGCCCCAGGCGGCGTGCAGCGGGGCGGAGTCCAGCGCGCAATCGCTCTGGGCCAGGTGATCAAAGGCGGCGGTCTTGTCGGCGAAGTCCTGATAGGTGGGCAGAATGTGCTGATCAATGACAGCATCTGTCAGCGCGTCCGCATGGGCGAGGCCGGTGAGGGCCAGCCAGGCGCAGCTCGTGGCGGCGAGGCGGGAAAGGATCGACATCATAGGGACTCCAGAAATGAAAGAAGGGCG
>NZ_JAATOX010000110.1 GCF_011806385.1 Phaeobacter sp. HF9A
CGCTCCTGCTGAAAGGCTCCGATTTCCACATCAACGATGTGATCGCGCAGGGAAATCCGGTCAAGCGGCCCCGGCCGCGCAGTGGCAGCGGAGCGCTCGGACGGGTGAGCGAAGGCAAGATGGATGTCGGAACTCATGGGCGTGGCCTTTGGCTGGCTTAGAAAGATAACGGGCAACGGTGGTGTAAACCATAGTTTTATGCCCGCTTTCGCCAGATAACAGCCACAGAGCCGCCGTGCCAGAGCCGGAAAGCGGCGTAATTCCGCCTCTTGTCGTGTTTTTTCGGGGGAAAGGTGTTAGTTGGACGCGGTGCGATAACGCTGATCGCGATAGAACAGATGCACCCCGATCCGCGCCGTTTTGGTAAATGTGCGCGACCAGCGCGGCTTTACGGCTGTGGTGTGGTAATAGGTGGCGCCTTCGGTCAGCTTCGGGTTCACCCCGTCCAGCATCAAGCGCGCGACCTTGGCCACCCGGTCATAGGCGCGGGGTTCGCGAATGACCTCTTCGCGGCCATCGCAGGTATAGGTGAACTGGCACTGATAGCGCTTGCCGGTGCCCTGATGGATCACGCCACAGACCGTATTGGGAAACTGCGCGCTCTTGACCCGGTTCAGGATCACTTCGGCCACTGCGAACTGCCCTTTGACCGTCTCGCCGCGCGCCTCGAAATAGAGCGCCTCTGCCAGGCAATCAAATTCGCTGCCGCCAGAGGCCTTGGGTCGGCTGTCCAGGAAATCACGGGTGAATTTCACCTGCGTCACATTCTGGCTGCGCCCATGCCGTTTGCTGCCCAAAAAGCGCTGCATCCGCTCCTTTGGGGCCGCCTGAAGCGTCGACTGTTCTTGTTGAAACAATGCGTCCAAGCCCATATCGGCCGAGGCAATGCTAGCGCTCCATGCTGCCGCGATCACTGCGGCGCACATCAGAATTCGTTTCATGCAGGGTACTCCCGGTCCGACTGCTTGCGACATAGATCTGTCGCTTGCGTTGGCTCCCGGTAGCTAAAATGCATCCGAACGTCCAGCAAACCAAAGGTATAGCTGCTATGCCCTGTCGCGCATACCTTCAAACTGCGGCATGTGATGGAACAATCAACGCCATAAAAACGTTACACTTTTCCCCCAGCCGGCAGATTTTGGCCGGTTTTCTCCGCGATGGCCAATTGGGCCGCCGCAAGGCGCGCAACCGGCACCCGGAAGGGCGAACAAGACACGTAATCAAAACCCGCAGCGCGGCAAAACGCAATTGATTCGGGGTTGCCACCGTGCTCGCCACAGATCGAAAGCGTAATATCCGGGCGCGCCTTGCGGCCCCGCTGAACCCCCAGCTGCAAGAGCTCTCCGACCCCGTCCACATCCAGCACATGGAAGGGATCTTCGGGAAACACCCCCTGCTGCACATAGGCGGACATGAACCGCCCAGCGTCATCGCGCGACAGACCATAGGTCATCTGGGTCAGATCGTTGGTGCCAAAGCTCAGAAAGGCGGTGTGCACCGCGATTTCATCGGCGCGCAGGGCGGCGCGCGGCGTCTCCACCATCACCCCCAGACGATAGGTAAAGTCGCGCCCGCGTTCGGATTTCACCGCAGCGGCCACCGCGTCGATGCGGGTCTTGACCAGCTCCACCTCGCGTTTGGCCGAGACCAGCGGGATCATGATCTCCGGCACCACCGGATCGCCCTCGCGCGAGGCTTCCAGCGTGGCCTCGAAAATCGCCCGCGCCTGCATGTCGTAGATCTCGGGCACCGTCACCCCAAGCCGCACACCGCGCAGCCCCAGCATCGGGTTATATTCGCCCATTTCCTCGACCCGCCGGGTCACATCGCTGACCGGCAGCCCCAGCGCTTCGGAAAGCTCGCGCTGCCCGGCATTGGTGGAGGGCAGGAATTCATGCAGCGGCGGGTCAAACAGACGAATGCAGACCGGCATCCCCTCCATGATCTGGAACAATTCGCGGAAATCCTTGCGCTGCATCGGCAATAGCCGCGCCAGCACCGCCGCCCGCCCCTCCGAGGTCTCGGCAAAGATCATTTCCCGCATCACCGTCAGCCGCCCGGGATCAAAGAACATATGCTCCGTCCGGCACAGCCCGATCCCCTGCGCGTTGAAGTTGCGCGCCGTCTGCGCATCTGCGGGCGTGTCGGCATTGGCGCGGATATCAATGTCACGCGCCGCATCAGCCCAGCTCATCAGGGTCTGAAACGCATCATCCTGCGCCGCCTCCAGCGTGGCAGGCTCCCCCGCCAAAAGCTGACCGCTGCTGCCGTCCACCGTGATGATATCGCCCGCCTTGAAGACCCGTCCATCCGGCCCCGTCAGCTGTTTGCGCCGGCTGTCGAAGCGCAAGGACGACGCCCCCACGATACAGGGCAGACCAAGGCCGCGCCCGATCACCGCCGCATGGCTGGTCATGCCGCCCTTTTCGGTCACAACGCCGACGGCGGCATGCATGCCGCGCACATCCTCGGGCGAGGTCTCGCGCCGCGCCAGAATGCAGGGCTCGCCGCGCGATTTGCTGGCCTGCGCCTCCGCCGAGGTAAAGACCAGCCGCCCGGTCGCCGCGCCCGGGCTGGCGGCAATGCCTGCGCCAATCACATCGCGTGCCGCCTCCGGGTCCACCTGCCGGTGCAAAAGCTCGTTCATCGAATGGGCATCCACCCGCATCACCGCCTCATCGGGCGTGATCACCCCGTCCTCGGCCAGGCGCACCGCGATGCGCACCGCCGCCCGCGAGGAGCGCGCCACCCGCACCCCGTCCAGGATATGCACGCGGCCATTCTCGATCACGAATTCCACCTGCATTTCCGCCCGCAGACGCACCCGCATCAGCGCCGCATGCTCTTTCAGCTGCCGAAACGCATCCGGCGCCAGCTCCTCCAGCGAGGGGCCACGGTCGTCCTGCTCCAGATAGATCGCCGCCGCGTCACTGCCCAGCGCGTCGCGCCCCTGGCTCTGGCTCAGGTAGCGGCCGGTGATCTGCGGCATGCCGGTCTGGGAATTCACCAGCTGCAACACCCCGGAGCCGCATTCGCCCTGCCCCAGCCCCGGCACCATCTCCTGCACCACAAGGCCCAGCCCCGCATCCGCAGGCGCGCCCTTGGCCGCCCGCAACAGCCGCGCCGAAGTCCCTTCCCAGGCCCGCGCCATCGAGCGCAGAACCGCGTCCAGCTGCTCGCCCGGATCCTGCGGGAAAGGCTCCTCCGCCTCCGCCTCATAGGCCTGCAACATCTCGCTCAGCGCATCCGGCCCGCCATCCTCGACATCCTCGAAGACATCCGGGTCCAGCCGCGCCACATGCACCGCATAGGATTGCACGAACCGCAGATAGAGCGCCGCCGCCGCGTCCCGCCCCAATGTGTCGCTCAGATCAACAAAGCGCGCGTCATTCATGCCGATATTGAGCACCGCCCCCGGCCCGCCCCAATCCGGATCCTCCGAGGAGGGCCGCACACACAGCAGCGCATCCGGGCGCAGCTCCGACAGGATCGCGCGCACATCGACCATATGGCCCTCGGCGATCTCATGCACCGCATCAAAGGACAGCGCCACGGTCTGCGGCACCGGCAAGTCCAGCCGCACCAGGCGTTGCAGGCATTTCGCCCGCCCGCCATGGGTCTGATTGGCGATCGGCGCGGTCGGCGTGATCAATACGGCCTTGGGCGCGTCAGAGACGGGGGATTCGGGCATATTCTGCACTGCGGCAATTCTCCTTTGAAAATCACCATAAGACTGTGAACCATTCGCGCAAGGGGCAGCACCGGCGCGCAACATAAAAACGGCCCCTCCAATGCGGACGGGCCGTTGTCTTTGCCGAGGATATCAGGACCAGACGCCCTCCCCCTCGCCTTTTGTCAAATATCCCGGGGTCCGGGGCAGCGCCCCGCCGCCCGAGGGATCAGCCCTCGATCCGGCTCAGGTCGGCCACCTGACCGCAGACCTTGCGGATCTGGCTCAGCAGGTTCAGACGGTTGCGCCGCACCACCGAATTCTCGGAATTCACCTGCACCGCCTCGAAAAACGCATCCACCGGAGCCCGCAGTGCGGCCATGCCGCCCATGGCGGCCGCGAAATCTTCGGCCTCGATGGCCGAGGAGATCGCCGCCTCGTTGGCGGCAAGCGCATCGAACAAGGCGCTCTCTGCCGCATCTTCGATGAATTTCTTGTCGGCGCCAAAGGAATATTCGACCCCGTCCTTTTCCTCCGCCTGAGACAGGATATTGTTGGCGCGCTTGAAGCCCTGAAGCAGGTTCTCGCCATCCTCGGAGGCCATAAAATCCTCCAGCGCCCGGGCGCGCTTCACCAGCAGCGTCAGGTCATCATTGCCCGCCATGGCGATACAGGCGTCGATCACATCGTGACGAATACCCTGATCCCGCAAAAAGACTTTTAGGCGGTCGTGGAAGAAGGACAAGAGATCGGCCGTATTCGCACCTTCGTACCCTTTGGCAAAAATTGCAGACAACGACGCGCGCACATCATTCTCCAGCACCAACCGAATAACCCCCAGCGCCGCACGACGCAGCGCGTAGGGGTCCTTGGAGCCCGTCGGCTTTTCATCAATCGCCCAGAACCCGGTGAGCGTGTCGATCTTGTCGGCCAGCGCCACTGCGACGGAGACAGGCTCGGTCGGGACGTCATCGCTGGGGCCCAAGGGCGAATAATGCTGCTCGCAGGCATTGGCGACCTCTTGCGGCAGGCCCGCCGCCTCGGCGTAATACCGCCCCATCAACCCCTGCAATTCCGGGAACTCATAGACCATCTCGGAGCTGAGATCCGCCTTGGCCACCTTCGCCGCCTGTTCCGCCAGATCCGCATCCGCGCCCACGACGGGCGCGATTTCGCGCGCCAGCGCGGCGATCCGGTCAATCCGCGCCGCCTGGGTGCCGAGCTTGTTGTGGAAGGTCACATTGCCAAGGCTTTCCAGCCAGCCCTCCATACCAACCTCGGAGGTCGCGATGCGCAGGTCATTCTCCCAGAAGAACTTCGCATCCGCCAGACGGGCCGAGAGCACCTTCTGGTTGCCCGCCAGAATGGTCACGCCATTGTCGGCGGTTTCACGGTTGGCCACGGTGATGAACTTCTCGATCCGCCCGCTCTTGGGGTTCTTCACCGAGAAAAACTTCTGGTGTTCCTTCATCGAGGTCTGCAAGACCTCCGGCGGCAGACCCAAGAAGGCGTCATCAATCGACCCCATCAGCACCACCGGCCATTCCACCAGACCGGCGACCTCGGCCAGAAGCCCCTTGTCGTCCACCACCTCAAGGCCCGAAGCAAAGGCCTGATTGGTCGCGTCCTGCCAGATCGCCTCCTCGCGCTCCTTGGGGTCAAGCACCACAAAGGCGCGTTTGAGCTTGGCGGCGTAATCCTCAAACCCGGTGACGGCAAAGCGCGCCGGGGCCATAAACCGATGGCCGCAAGTACTGTCGCCCGATTTGATACCGTCGATATCCAGCGCCACCACCTCGCTGCCGTCTTCGCGCGAAAGCAGGCAGAGGATCGAATGCAGCGGGCGCACCCAGCGCAAGCTGCCCGCCCCCCAGCGCATGGATTTGGGCCAGGGGAAATTGCGGATGGTCTCTTCCAGCACCTCGGCGATGATCTCCGCCGCCGGACGGCCCGGTTTCTCGATCAGCGCAAAATAGACCGCGCCCTTGGGGGTCTCGCGCTCTTCCAGCTGATCACGCGTCAGCCCGGCACCGCGCAAAAAGCCCTCGATCGCCTTTTCCGGCGCGCCGACCTTCGGCCCTTTGCGCTCTTCGCGCACGGTGGGGGAATGCTCCAGCAGATCCTCGATCGCCAGCGTCAACCGGCGCGGGGTCGAGAGCGCATGGGCGCCGCCATAGGTCAGACCCGCCTCGACCAGACCATCGGTCATCCGCTTTTTCAGATCCTCTGCCGCACGCGCCTGCATGCGGGCCGGGATTTCCTCGGAGAAAAGTTCGATCAGAAGATCAGCCATCACGTGTCCTCAACGGTTCGGGTCCGCCAGGTCCCGGCGGGAAAGATAGGAAAAGAGACCATCATTTGGTCCCTGTTTGATCTGGGCATTCTTCGCCAACGACGGTCCCGTCATAGGCTTTTTCGCCACAGTTGTTCAGTTCGTGCCAGACATAGCCATGACCGTCGGCAGTCACCGCCACGATCCGGTCCACGCCGTAGTTGATATTCTTTTGCGACAGGAAGGCCAGCGCGCTGCCATCCCGCAGGCCCGCATCAATCGCGGCCTCGTCAAAACAGTCAAACCAGTCGGGCGCATTGCGCGGCTCGCTGACCTCGACGGTCTGATAAAGCTGCGCCAGCTCCGCCGGTTTCAGACGGGTGGCAAAGCAGGCCCGATAGCGGATCGGCGAGCTCTCGGCGTCGATCGCCTCAAAGCCGCTATAGGCGATGGGCTCGGGCGTCTCGCCCCCGATCGGCATCAGCACCACGTCCTGCCCGGGGCGCGGGGCCACATCATCGTAGAACCCATAGACTTGCAGGTAATACATCACCCCGCCCGCAGCGAGGCCGCAAACCACAAGACATATTGAGAGCAGTTTTCCAACCATATGTCAGATCCAATCCAGGTTGACCCGATTGGCCGGGTAGTCGCGGGCGCGCTCTGCCAGGGCCCGGAACCGGTCGCGTTTCTTTGGAAACAGGCCGGGGTGCGTTTCCACCAGAAACGGGCCGGTGCGCTCGGGTAGTTTCTGATCCAGCACCGTTTCCATGATCTCCAGCTCGGCACCCTCGATATCCATCTTCACCAGCGCGATATGTTCGCCCTGATCCAGCTGTTGCTGCAACCAGGCGGGGAAATTGATCACCTTGACCGGGATCCCCTCGCCCTCTGCGTCAATGCTGCGGGCATCGGGCATCAGGGAGCTGTTGATGGATTGCTTCAGCGGGTCATCGGCAAAACTGGCCGAGCGGTAGAGCGTCAGACTGCCGTCCTCGACTCCGACACCGGCATTGATCCGGGTGACATTGTCCAGATGCGCCGTCGCCGCCTCAAGCTGGGCAAAGCTCCAGGGGTCGGGTTCAAACGCCACCACATTGGCACCGCTTTCCGCCAGCATCAGGGTGATTTTCCCCACATTGGCCCCACAATCCACCGCCAGATCGCCCGGCCGCAGGGTCGAGATGACCCCCTTGAGAAAGCCGATGGAGTCGGCGCGGCGCGTGTCCCGTTGCAACCGGTCGCGCAGGCGTCTGATCCGCTGACGCAGGCGCAGGACGGTCTCGTCCTCGGGGGCTGCCCCGCTGATGTCCTGCGTCATCGCGTTTGCCTCATCTGCGCCATGGTGGATCGCCCCATCAGCCCGCTGCCCCGACCTCAAAGCCGCCCGCCTCGGTCAGCACAAAGGCATCGGCGCATTGCTTGGCCAGCGCTCGCACACGACCGATATAGGACTGACGTTCGGTGACCGAGATCACCCCGCGCGCGTCCAGGAGGTTGAAGATATGGCTGGCCTTGATGCATTGATCATAGGCCGGATGCGCCATGATGATGCGCTTGCCGGTCTTGGGGTCGTCATGCTCCTGCGCCAGGATCGCGGCGCATTCCGCCTCGGCTTCCTCGAAATGTCGCAGCAGAACCTCGGTATTGGCCACGTCAAAGTTCCAGCGCGCGTATTCTTCCTCGGTCTGCCTGAAGATATCACCATACAGCAGGGGCTGCGGCGATTGCGGATCGTTGAAGGGCATGTCCATCACATGGTCGATGCCCAGCACATACATCGCCAGACGCTCCAGCCCATAGGTCAGCTCGCCGGACACAGGATGGCAGTCATGGCCGCCGACCTGCTGGAAATAGGTGAACTGGCTGACCTCCATCCCGTCGCACCAGACTTCCCAGCCCAGCCCCCAGGCGCCCAGCGTCGGGCTTTCCCAGTCATCCTCGACAAAACGGATGTCGTGCAGCTCCATGTCGATGCCGATGGCCTGGAGCGAGCCGAGGTAGAGCTCCTGCATCTCCGGCGGGCTGGGTTTGATCAGCACCTGGAACTGGTAGTAATGCTGCAGGCGGTTGGGGTTTTCCCCATAGCGCCCGTCGGTGGGGCGGCGCGAGGGCTGCACATAGGCCGCAGCCCAGGGTTTGTTGCCCAGCGCCCGCAGCGTGGTGGCGGGGTGAAAGGTCCCGGCGCCCACCTCCATGTCATAGGGTTGCAGCACGGCGCAGCCCTTGGAGGCCCAATAGGTTTGCAAACGCAGGATGATGTCCTGAAACGAACGCGGGGCGGTGGTCTGGGTCATGTCATTTCCCTCAAGGGCCTCGAATCTGCCGCCTGCCCTGCCCGAACACAGGCGCAAACGGACCTGAGCGCGGTGCCCCCGCGCCCACAAACTATCCCGGCCTTCCTATGCAAGCCCCCCGTCGGGGTCAACGGCCCGCGGCCCCCGAGGCCCACAGAGCCCCTTCGCAACGGGGAATTTTCGCGCCGAAGTGTCGAAGATGAGAAACAGTTGCATTTTACCGCCCCTCGGGCGGATCATCGCCGTTCCCTTTGCTGTCACAAAGTGATTACCTGCGCGACGAACAAAATCGTTTCTTCGTACAGAGGTTTTACAATGAAGAACCTAATTGCCTTGGCATTCTGGGCATTGACCGTCTGCCTGTTGGCGCTTCCCGGCCAATCGCAGGCACAGCAATCCTCCGCCGATGGTGTCTGGATTCAAGTGGCCGCCCGCTCTTCGCTCCGCGAGGCGCAGGACGAGGCCCGCAGCCTGGCCGCCCGCCTGCCGGATGTCTCCGGCTACGCCCTGGGTGGCGGCTGGTATGGGATCGTCATCGGCCCCTACGCCCGCCAGGACGCCGAGCAGGTGCTGCGCGTCTACCGCTCCGAGGGTCAGATCCCGCGCGACAGCTTCATCACCTTCGCCAGCAACCTGCGCAGCCGCTTCTATCCGGTCGGCGCCGAGGCCGAGACCACCCCGGCCGCGCCGGTGACACCGCCGGCCGCAGAGACGGCGCAACCGGCAGAGGATGCGACCGACACACCGCTGCAAACCACCCTGCCCGATGAAACCCCGGCCGAGGCCCGCCGCAGCGAGGCCGCCCTCAGCCGCGAGGAGCGCATGGAGCTGCAAGTGGCGCTGAAGGCCGCCGGTTTCTACACCTCCGGCATCGACGGCGCCTTTGGCCGTGGCACCCGTGCCTCCATGTCCGACTGGCAGGCCGCGCGCGGCTATGAGCCCACCGGCGTGCTGACCACGATGCAGCGTCAGGCCTTGATGGACGAATATAACGCGCCGCTGATCTCCACCGGCATGGCCTCCTATACCGACAGCCGCGCGGGCATCACCATGGATCTGCCGCTGGGCGAGGTCGCCTTCAGCCGCTACGAGCCGCCCTTTGCGCATTTCGACGCCAAGGGAAATCTGGGCGCCCGGGTGCTGCTGATCTCGCAGCCCGGTGATCGCCGCACGCTCTATGGTCTTTATGACATCATGCAGACGCTGGCGATCGTGCCGCTGGAAGGTCCGCGGCAACGCTCCGATGATCGCTTCACCCTCGAAGGCCGCAACAGCCAGATCGTCTCTTATACAGAGGCCCGGCTGGACAATGGCGAAATCAAGGGCTTCACCCTGGTCTGGCCCGCGGGCGACGAAGCCCGCCGCAGCCGTGTGCTGGCCGCGATGCAGGCCAGCTTCACCCGGCTTGACGGCGTGCTGGACCCCTCCGCCGGGGTTGATGAGACCCAGTCCATTGATCTGGTCTCCGGTCTGGAAATCCGCAAACCGCGCCTGTCGCGCTCTGGCTTCTACGTGACCGGTGACGGCGTGGTGGTGACCACCGCCGATGTGGTCAATAGCTGCTCCCGCGTGACCATCGACCGCGACGTCAGTGCCGATGTGCTGCTGTCGGACGCCGAGGCAGGCATTGCCGTGCTGAAGCCCGCGCAGGCGCTGGCCCCCATGGCCACCGCACCGCTGGCCGCCAATGCACCGCGCCTGCGCAGCGCGCTGGCGGTGTCGGGCTTTTCCTATGGCGGCGTGCTGGGTGCCCCCAGTCTGACCTGGGGCAGCCTCAGCGATCTCAAGGGGCTTCAGGGCGAAGACTACCTCGCCCGGCTGGAGCTGACCGCGCAAGCCGGTGACGCCGGCGGCCCGCTGCTGGACAAGCAAGGCACCGTGCACGGCATGCTGCTGCCCGAAAGCACCGATGGCCCCACCCTGCCCCAGGGCGTGCGCTTTGCCCTCAAGGGAGAGGTCATCCGCATGGCGCTGGACAAGGCCGGCGTCGTGCTGCCCGCGACTGAGGCAGCAGCAACTGGCGATCTGCCGATCTCGCTCCTGCAAAAAGAGGCCACCGGCCTCACCACGCTGGTGAACTGCTGGGATTGATCCCCGGCCCCGGTCGAACACATAAAAGGCTCCCGAAGAGAAATCTTCGGGAGCCTTTTCTATTCAGCGTCACTCAAGACACCAAAACCTGTCGCGCCAGCGGCGGGCAGGCCGGCAAGCAGCATCAGCCGCGCGTTAGGCTTCCAGCTCGGTGGTCATATCGACGCGCAGCCCGTGGCGACCGCCTTCGAATTCGGTGTCCAGAAAGGCGTCCACGATCTCCAGCGCCAGCCCTTCGCCAATCACCCGCGCGCCCAGCGACAGCATATTGGCGTCATTATGGGCCCGGATCATCCGCGCCGAGAAGATATCGGAACAGACACCGCAGCGGATGCCTTTGACCTTGTTGGCCGCCATCATGATGCCCTGCCCGGTGCCACAGAGAATAATGCCAAGCGCACAGTCGCCAGAGACCACACGCTCCGCCGCCGCGGCGCCGTGTTTGGGGTAATGGGTGCTCTCCGGCGAGGTCGGGCCGATATCGACCACCTCCCAGCCCTTCGCCGCGATATGCTCGGCAATGGTCTGACGGAGCGCGATGGCCGCGTGGTCGCTGGACAGAACGATACGTTTGCTGCTGGTCATGGTAAGGAGGTCCCGTTTTCCAGGGCTCCGGTCCCTGGCACTGGTGGAGGAAGAGGGTTCGCCCTCCCCTTACCCGGTTTTTCCAGGATCGCCAATGGCCCCGCCGCGCGGCAAAGGCGCGCTGGCTCAGAAGGCATGCACCCGGCCATCCCAGGTGTGAAAACAGCCCGAGGTCTCCGGCGTCAGCGCATCAAATTCGCGGATCAGCCCCTCGGCGCTTTCCTGCGCCGAAATCTCGCCCTCCTCGCCGCCCATATCGGTGCGCACCCAGCCGGGATGATAGATGCCCACGGCAATGCCTTCGGGTTGCAGGTCAGTGGCAAGGTTGCGGCCAATGTTCAGCGCCGCCGCTTTGGAGGCGCGATAGGCATAGGATCCCCCCGGCGCGCGCGCATGGCTGGCCATCTGCGAGGAAATGATCGCGATCCTCGGGCTCTGCGACAGGCGCAGGTTCGGCAGCAGGGCCTGCACGGTCAGGAACACTCCGGTGACATTGACCGCCAGCGATTTGGCCCAGACCTCGGCGGTGTAATCGTTGATCTTCATGGTCTTGTCGAGATAGACCCCCGCGTTGCAGATCAGCAGATCCACCGGATCGCCCTTGATCTGCGCCGCAAAGCGCGCCTGCTGGCCGGGGTCGCTCACATCCAGCCGGGTGCCCGAGGAATGATCCCGCGAGGTTCCCGTCACCCGGTCGCCGCGCGCCGCCAGCCGTGTTTTCAGCTCGCGACCAATGCCCCGGCTGCTGCCTGTCACCACCACATGCATGGGCGGTCTCCTTTTGCTGCTCTGCGCCTTATGCCGTGCTGACATGACGCTTATATGTTCAGTTCACCTTTCGACCCGGCGCAAAGGGCAGTGGCAGCACCGGCACCCCGTCTTCGATCAGCGCCCGCGCCTCCTCGGGCTTGGCCTCGCCATGGATCGAGCGCACGGGGCTGTCGCCCAGATACATGTCGCGCGCTTCCTTGGCGAAATTGCTGCCGACATAGTCCGAATTGGCCTCGACCTGTTTTTTCAACTCCGCAATCGCCGCCTCCAGCTCCGAAGAGGGCGCGCTCAGCGGCATCTCGGGCGGCTGCGGCTGAACCGCGGGCAGCGCAGCGCCGGGCGTGGCGGTGGCCTCCGCCCCTTCGGACGCCGCAGTTTCGGCTGCCTCGCGGGCGGGGCGCACCCTCGGCGCCATCAGCGCCTTTTCCACCTGGGCAGAGCCGCACTGCGTGCAGGCCACAAGCCCCGCAGCGCGCAGTTTTTCATAGGCTTCAGCCGACTGAAACCAGCTCTCGAATCCATGCCCATCGGCACATTTCAATGCATAGCGTATCATCGTGTATCTCTTCGCCAGAGGCGCTGATTAAATACGGTTGTGCCGGCTTTGCAAGGGCCAGAAGGCGCCTCCGCTCCGTGCCGCCCGATCATGTCGCCACCGGTGCAAAGGCATTGAGCAGCGCCGCCAGCTCTGGCTCCGCCACCAGCTGCACCGCCTGTTCGCGCGCAACCCAGGCCCGCCGCCGTTCGCTGGCTTCGGGATAGCGCGTGGCCAGGGCCTCGACCCGCAACGGGAAAACATCCACCTGACAGGCCAGTGTTTTGCGGCCCGCGCGGGTCTTTATATAGGTAAACTGACCGATGCATCTGTCCAGAAGATCGCCGCTAACGCCGGCCTCTTCCCAGGCTTCCTGCGCGGCGGCCTCGGCGGCGGTTTTGCCCGCCATGGGCCAGCCCTTGGGGATGATCCAGCGCCTGGTGCGACGTGAGGTGACCAGCAACAGATCAATCCCGCCGCCGGGCACATGCCGGTAGCACAGCGCCCCGACCTGCGCGTGGACCTGCTGGCCGTTCCCTATCTCAGTCGTCATCAAGACCCGTGTCATCTGCACCTGCGCCCGCTGACTGGCGCCATGCCTGTGCGCCAATATGCGCCATGTTGCTCTCAAATGGTAAACAACCGATTTACCATCTTTGCCGATTGCCCTCGGGCGCGCCGCTCACCGCAGCAGATGCTGCTGCAAACGCTCCACCATCTGCGGATAGGGGGTGTCTGCCTCCAGCGCGAGGCGGCGCAGGGCAAAACACACATGCGCCATTTCCTGATAATAGCCGGAATAGATGTAATTGACACCGCCCCCGGCAACCGCACCCAGAACCGGCACCATCTGCGCCGCCAGCTTCGGCCCCAGCGCCACCGCCAGACGCGGCGCCACGGCTGAAATCAGCTTGGACAATCCTGCGCCAGAAAGCCCCAGCCGCAGGGTCAAAAACCCGGTATCGGCGCCATCGTCATGGGCCATCGGGCCAGCGGCGGCAAAGACCTCCACCGCGTCAAACCGCAGGCTCTCGGCGCTGGGGTCAAAGCCATATTCCGCCGCCACCCCCTGAATACTGCGCAGCAGAAACGTGGTGGTGGCGGGCAGCTCGATCAGCGCCCCCGGCAGCCCCGCCGCGCCGCCGATCATCCCCATGGTGGTGCTGAGCCAGCGATT
>NZ_JAATOX010000111.1 GCF_011806385.1 Phaeobacter sp. HF9A
TGATCAGCAACAGCAATTGCAGCGGTGCGCGCCGCCAATGCCGCAGCAGGGTGGCGAGCACGAGGCTCATGCCGGGACCGCTCGTACCTGACCGCCGCTGAGATGCAAATGCCGGTCGCACCGGGCTGCCACATCCGGCGAATGGGTGACCAGAAACAAGGCGCTTCCCGTCTCGCGCACCAGATCGAGCATCAGCCGCAGAACCTCGGCGCTGGCGGTTTCATCGAGATTGCCGGTGGGCTCATCCGCGAGCAGCAGATCAGGTCGCAGCGCAAGCGCCCGGGCAATCGCGACCCGTTGTTGCTGACCGCCGGAAATCTCCTCCGGGTAGCGCTGCAATAGGGGGCCAAGACCCAGCCGCGCGGTCAGCTCCTTTGTCCAGGCGGGATCAAACCGCTTCCCGAGCCGCGCATGCAACGCGATATTCTCCTCGACCGTCAGCGCGGGCACCAGGTTGAACTGCTGAAACACCAGCGCCACACGGCTGCGCCGCAGCGCACAGGCCGCCGCATCGCTCAGGCGGCTGATGTCCGCACCGTCCAGCAGCACACGACCGGCGGCCGGCTGGTCCAGCGCCGCCAGCACATGCAGCAAAGTGCTCTTGCCGGATCCGCTGTCGCCGGTGAGGGCGGCGCTTTCCCCCCGCGCCAGCGAGAACGCCGCATTGTGCAACACATCCCGCGACTGGCCGGGGTGGCGATGGGTCAGGCCTTCGACCGTGAGTAGCACCAGAACGCCCCTTTCTATTGCCGAGATTGGCCAGGAGGTGTTGCATGGTTGTAATGCCCGTGTTGCATGTTCAAGCCCTGATTTCTAAGCTGCGACAAAACTCCTCAGTGCAGAGTTGCGCAACAAAGGCCCCACCGATGACCTTGATACAACAAATCTTTTGGGGCGGCCTTTTTCTGGGGCTCTGCCTGGTGCTGGAAACCGCATTGCTGCTGTGGTGCGCCGATGCGCTGCGGCGCCATCATATCCGGTTTTCCCATCACAGCCGCCTGATGCGGCAGTTGGGCATGTTGTTGATCGCGATCGGCTTTGTCGTCGCGGCCCATACCGCGCATGTCTGGATCTGGTCGGCGGCGCTGGTGCTGAAGGGCGGCATATTCGACAGCTGGAACCCGGCCGTCTATTTTTCCGTCGCCACCTATACAACACTTGGCTATGGCGACATTGTGCTGGACAGCGGGCACCGGATCTTTGCCTCCTTTGCCGCGATGACGGGGATGCTGTCATTCGGGATCAGCACCGCGTTTCTGGTGGGCATGATGCGGCCGGTGTTTTTTAGCCGCCCCGTCTTTCCGCAAGACTAACCCACAGCCCCGCGCAGATCAGGAGAGCGAATTGACAGCGACCAACAAGATCCTTGCGGCCCTGAAGGTGTTTTACCGGGGGTTGCGGCGGTTCAACCGCAAGAACGCCTGGGTGCTGAGCAGCCATATCGCCATGTCGATGATGATGGCGCTGTTTCCCTTTGTGTTGTTTACCGTGGCCCTGAGCGGGGCGATCGCGAGCCTGATGTCCCATAGCATCGTGGTCGAGGATGTGGTGGATCTGGTGTTCGGCAGCTGGCCGCCGTCGGTCGCCGCGCCCATCACCCGAGAGGTCTATGCCGTGTTGCAAAGCTCCGGCACCGGGCTGATGACATTGGGCGGCGTGCTGGCGCTTTATTTTGCCTCCAATGGCGTGGATGCGATCCGCATCGCCATGCTGCATGCCTATGGGCAGGAGGAGACGCGCCCGTTCTGGAAACATCGGCTTATCTCGCTGGCGCTGGTTATTCTTGGCGGGGCAGGTTTGTTGCTCGCGGCGGTGTTTGAGCTGTTCCTGCCGCTCGGCGCGCGGTTTCTGGCGCGGTTTTTCCCCGATCTGAAACTCTTGAGCGGCTGGGAAAACGGGGCAAGCGGGCTGAGCGTGCTTGTCATCCCGATCGCGGCGGTCTTTCTCTATCATATCGTGCTCTTGCCCCGTCGCGCGCCCCTTGCCCGGATTATCCCCGGCGTCGTGGTCACTTTGCTCTTGTGGTGGGGCGCGGGCGCTGGCTTTGCCTATTACGTGTCGAGTTTTGCCAGTTATTCCGCCACCTATGCGGGCCTGGCCGGGGCGATGGCGGCGCTGATTTTCCTCTACCTTAATGCCGCGATTCTGATCCTCGGCGCAGAGATCAACGGAGTTCTGCAATCGGATCTATTGGCGGCCGCTGCTAAGGATCAGCCCTGAGTTTTCCACGAATTGTTCCGACAAGACCTGAAATCGCCGCATTTCCGACCCGGCGCCCTCCGCCGTGACCTCTCATATATCATTGACGAGATCTGTGAGGGGCTGCCGCCATGACATCGAACACAACCGCCGAGGCAAGGAAGCGCATGCTGCAAATGTCGCGCCTGCTGTTGTCCGAAAAAATGGGGGCTCCGTCAAAGCCCACCGGAGCGAAGCGCAAGGAAAGCGACTCGCTCAAGCAACTGCGGGATCATGCGGTGGCGTCGCTGCGAAAACCTGGCGCGCGCAGCTCCTTACGTTAGCTTCAGCCCCGAAACCCAGTTGCGACAACGAATTTTTCGGAACTATCCGCGCGAGAAGAGGGCGGTTTCACATTGGCGACGGATTTGAATTTCTGCTTCAACAGCTTTTGCAGATCGCCCTCGGCACCACCGGCAAGAACCTTGGCAACAAAGGTGCCGCCTTCTTCCAGCACATCAAAGGCGAAATAGGCGGCGGTTTCACAAAGCGACATGATGCGCAGGTGGTCGGTCTGTTTGTGACCGGAGCTGGCCGCCGCCATATCCGACATCACCACATCCGCATTGCCGCCCAGCCATTCCTTGACCTGATCGTCAGCGCCTTCGTCCATAAAATCGAGCACGTGGAATTCGGCGCCTGCGAGCGGCTCGACCTCTTGCAGGTCGACACCGATGATGCGGCCGATCGCCTTGCCGGATTTCTCACCCAGCGCATTGATGCGCGGCACCGCCACCTGGGCCCAGCCACCCGGCGCGCAGCCCAGATCCACAACCCGTGCTCCGGGCACGAGGAAGCGATATTTATCGTCCAGTTCCATGATCTTGAACGCCGCGCGGCCACGATAGCCCTCGGCCTGCGCCCGTTTCACATAGGGATCGTTCAATTGCCGTTGCAGCCAGCGCGTCGAGCTGAGCTTGCGCCCGCGCGCGGTCTTGACCTTGACGGTGAGATCCCGCTGCCCGCGGCCGGAGGTGTTTTTTCCTGTCGGAGACTTCGCCATCATCAATCCTCTTTACGCTGGATGCCCGGATGGGCAACTGCGGCGCTATACCTGATCTGTCGCCGCGCAGGAAGGGGGCTCAGAACGGCCCGTCTTCGAGAACACCATCGGCGCTCATCTGCGCATAGAGCAAACCTTCGCGCAGGCCCCGGTCGGCAACGGACAAACGATCCGTTGGCCAACAGCGCAACAGCGCCTGCAAGATCGCGGCCCCGGACATGATCAGCGCCTGACGGTCTTCGCCGATCCGCGGATCCCGGCGGCGGCCCTGGGGGCCAAGTTCGAGATAGCTGCGGATCACCTTGTCGATCTGATCCGAGGTCATGCGCAGCCCATCGACCTTGGTGCGGTCATAGCGTTTCAGCCCCAGATGCGAGGCAGCAACCGTGGTCACCGTGCCGGAGGTGCCGACGATCTGAAACCCCTCGCGCGCCTGCACATCCTTATAGGGCGCAAAATCCGCAAGGTTTTCCTCGAAAAACCAGCTCATCAGTGCAAAGCGGGCCGCGTCATCCTCGACGTCGTTGAACTGATCACGCAGCGTCGCCACTCCGAGCGGCACCGAGATCCAATCCACCACTTTGGCGGCGGGGAAGGGGCTGTCGACGGTGTGGAACCCGGCATGCAAGCGCATGATCGCCGCCGGACGGTCCCGGCGCGGAATGGCCGAGAGGTCGATCCAGACCAGCTCGGTCGAGCCGCCACCGATATCAACCACCAAAAGCTGCTCGGTCTTGGTGGAGACCAGCGGCGCGCAGGAAATCACCGCCAGCCGCGCTTCTTCCTCGGGCTGGATGATTTCCATCACCATGCCGGTCTCACGCTTGACCTGGCGCATGAAGTCGCGACCGTTCTTGGCGCGCCGGCAGGCCTCTGTGGCGACCAGACGCACGCGTTTGACCTTGTTTTTGTTGATCTTTTGCTGACAGATCCGCAGCGCCTGAATGGTGCGCGCCATCGAGGACCGAGACAACCGTCCGGTCCGTTCCAAACCGGAGCCGAGCTGCACCGATTTGGAAAAACTGTCCACCACATGGAAGCCGCTGCCCTTGGGTTGGGCAATCAGCATCCGGCAGCTATTCGTGCCAAGATCCAGCGCCGCATAGAGCGCATCTGGGTCTGGCCGGGCCGGTACGGGCGTCTCGACCACTCTGGGAAACGCGCGTGCACCTTTTGAACGCCTGGGCGCCATGAATCACGCCCTCCGATTTTCGTGTTACCTTGACACTAGGCCCGGCTTTGGCGCGGCGCAAGGGAGTGGCTAAGCGCCAGACATGAAAAAGAGAAATAAACCCTCGGGGTCATGATCCGACCGCTCATGTTTTTGTTGAATATTATGAGGCCTGCCAAAGCTGTTCAGCCTGTCAGGGAATGCATAGGATGGTTTGCAAAAGGTCGCTCAATCCTTCTGTGTTGTCGAAATCCGACGCACCTCGGGTTCAGCGGCGAATTAGAAACGCGATACGACAGACGCATCTGGAAGGAACGGCAATGCCCGACGTGACCATCGTTTACTGGCGCGATATCCCGGCTCAGGTTATCGTGGGCAAGGGGCGCCGGGGCGCAAAACGGCAGCTCGAAGAACGGTTCGAACAGGCCATTGACCGCGCCGCCATGAAGGTGAACGCCAAGGATAGCGATGCCTATCTGGCGGAATGGCGCAAAGCCGCGCCTTTCACTGTGGAGGGGGAGCCCGGCGAGATCGCCGAGGCCGAGGCCACACGTCTGGAACAGGACTACGATCAGGATCGCCTGAAGGCCCTGATCGCGAACGATGGTTGGGCGTGAGCGCCTTGTCTTCATTTTGGGAGGCCGCAATGGCTTTGTTGAATTTCAAAAAACGTGCGTCCGCGACCGAGACCACGGTAAACCCGGAACTCGAAGCCTTCCTGAACGGCTACTCGATCGAGGTCATGCCGCGCACCGCGCAGAAGGTTGAGAGCTTTCAAGAGCTGCTGCCCGCTGGCACCCGCGTCTATATCGCCCATATCGAAGGCACGCCGATCGAGGATATGGTCGCCACTGCCAAACGCCTGAACGATGAGGGCTATCCGGTGATGCCGCACTTTCCGGCGCGGATCATCAAGGACGAGGCGACCCTGGCGGACTGGATCGCACGGTATCAGGGCGAGGCGGACGTTAAGCAGGCGCTCTTGCTGGCTGGCGGCGTGGCGCAGCCGCATGGCGACTATCACAGCTCGATGCAGCTTTTGGAATCCGGTCTCTTTGACAAGGCGGGTTTCACCAATCTGCATGTCGCTGGCCACCCCGAGGGCAACAAGGATATCGACCCGGACGGCTCGATGAAGAACGTCACAGAAGCCGTTCTTTGGAAACAGAAATTCGCCGAACGCACCGACGCGAAGATGGCGCTGGCCACCCAGTTCGCCTTTGAGGCGAAACCGATCATCGCCTGGGCCAACGGTCTGAAAGAGGCCGGCGTCGATCTGCCGATCCATATCGGCATTGCCGGCCCCGCGAAATTGCAGACCCTGATCAAATTCGCGATCGCATGTGGTGTGGGCCCGTCGCTCAAGGTGCTGCAAAAACGCGCCATGGATGTGACCAAGCTGATGCTGCCCTATGAGCCGACCGAAGTGCTGACCGAACTGGCGGCCCATAAGGCGGCCAACCCGGATTTCAACATCACCCATGTGCACTTCTTCCCCTTGGGCGGCATCAAGACCAATGCCACCTGGGCCATCAACAACGGCGGCGCCTCCGCGCAGCCGGTCAAAACGCAAGGATAAACAATGACCCGTACTGTTGTAGAATCTAAGTCAAAAACCGCAGTTATGGGCTTTGACCAGCCGTTCTGCGTGATCGGTGAGCGGATCAACCCCACCGGGCGCAAGAAGCTGGCCGCCGAGCTGGAAGCGGGCGACTTTTCGACCGTGGAGAAAGACGCGCTGGCGCAGGTGTTTGCCGGGGCCAATATCCTCGATATCAACGCCGGTGTTGTGTACAACTCCAACCCCAACCCGAACGAGACCGAGCCGCCGCTGATGACCAAGATCGTCGAGCTGGTGCAGGGGCTGACCGATACGCCGCTCTGTATCGACTCCTCGGTGCCTGCTGCGCTTGAGGCCGGTCTGAAAGCTGCCGAAGGTCGTCCGCTGCTGAACTCCGTGACCGGCGAAGAAGAGCGTCTGGAGCACGTGCTGCCGCTGGTGAAGAAATACAATGTGCCGGTTGTGGCGATCTCCAACGATGACACCGGCATCTCCGAGGACCCCGAGGTGCGCTTTGCCGTGGCCAAGAAGATCGTCGAGCGCGCCGCCGATTTCGGTATTCCCGCGCATGACATCGTGGTCGACCCGCTGGTGATGCCGATCGGCGCCATGGCGACCGCCGGTCAGCAGGTCTTTACCCTCGTGCGCCGCCTGCGCGAAGAGCTGGGCGTCAACACCACCTGCGGTGCCTCCAACATCTCCTTTGGCCTGCCGAACCGTCACGGGATCAACAACGCCTTCCTGCCGATGGCGATGGGCGCGGGCATGACCTCCGCCATCATGAACCCGGTGGCATTGCCGGTGACCCAAAAGGCGATCGCCGAGAAAAAAGAGATGGTGCTCGCCGCTGGCATCATCCTGCCCGAAGACATCGACGACGAGACCTTCGTGACCCTGTTTGGTCTTGGCTCCACCAAGCCGCGTGCTGGTAAGGAAATGGAGGCCATCCGCGCCGCCAACTTCCTGACCAACAACGACCCGCACGGTGGCGATTGGATCAAGTTCAACAAGGCACCGCTGAAAGAAGGCGAAGAGGCCCGTGGCCGTGGCGGTCGCGCCGGCAGCCGCCGCCGCCGCGCCTGATCCGCGCAACGATATCAACGAAAAAGCCGAGCATCACGCTCGGCTTTTTTTCTTCTGAACCAATGGGATAAGAGCTAAAGCTAAGGTCGCAAGGACACCACGGCGCACAGAGGTCAAGCAAGGCCGCAACAGCGACCCTGACCGTGCACATCGTGGTGTGTTCATCAGGGGGATAATGGCGGAGAGACAGGGATTCGAACCCTGGGTGCCCGTGAAGGCACAACGGTTTTCGAGACCGCCCCGTTCGACCACTCCGGCACCTCTCCGCGGGGGGTGTGAGCGCGTTTAAAGATGAATTTCGGCAGGCGCAAGGGGCGAATTCACAGATAGTTCAAGAAAGTCGGTTTTTCATTTGCGGATCACTTGCGACCCCCTACATTAGCCTCATGAAAAGATCCCACATTATGCCCCAAAGCTCCCGTCTGCGCCTCGTAGCTGCTCTCTTTCATGGCGTAGGCGCGCTGCTCCTCGCTTTTGCCTGCCTGCTCGTGTCCCTGCCGGCGCAGGCCGCGGATCGCGATCAGATCAAGGCGTTTCTTGAAGTGACAGGTTTTGATGTCGCGCTTGACAGTATCGCGCAATCGGCGACGGACGCGCCAAAGATGCTGGGCGCCGAGGCCGGGGACTTTGGTCTGGAATGGGAACAGTTGACCGAGGAGGTCTTTGACACCGCCGTGATGCAGGAGATGGCGCTGGATATTCTGGAGCAAACCCTCTCCACCGACGCGCTGTTTCATGCGGCGGAGTTCTATGCCTCGGATCTGGGGCAGCGGCTGGTACAGGCAGAGAACGCGATGCATTCCGATCTGGACAGCACAGCGGCGCGCGAGGAGGGAGAGCGGCTGGTGGCCGAACTGGTCGCGCAGGATAATCCGCGCATTGCGCTCTATCAGGACATGAACTCCGCCATTGGCGGCACCGATACGGCGATCCGGGCGGTGCAGGAAATTCAGTTCCGCTTCCTGATGGCGGCCTCTGCCGCAGGTGTGATCGAGATGCAGATCGACGCGGAGGCACTTCGCGCGCTGATGAAGGCCCAGGAAGGCGACATGCGGCGCAGCATGGAAGCGTCCAACCTGACCAATTCCGCCTATACCTATCGCGACTTTTCGGTGCAGGAGGTGGAAACCTACGTGGACGCGCTGAAACAGCCGCTGATGCAGGAGGTCTATGAACTCCTGAACGCTGTCCAGTATGAAATCCAGGCCAACCGGTTTGAGGAACTGGCGCATCGGATGCGGGGGCTGCAACCGGTTCAGGACCTGTGACAGGGGCAGGGGCAGGGGCAGGGACGCCAGATCGGCGCCAATCATATGTGGTTTTTCCGGGGCCCGCGAAAACGGCTTGACTTCTACAGCGAACAGAGACAAAAGCCCGCATCCCGGCCCGGACTCTCCGCGCCGGGGTTTATTGTCATACCGCCCCGCGTGATGGGGCGCGCTGTTCGAGGTGAGAGGGCAAGACCCTGTCGCAAACGCCCCGCAAGGGGGACCGAAGGACGCGGTTAGAAAAGGAAAGACTGAAATGTTCGCAGTCCTCAAGACTGGCGGCAAGCAGTATAAAGTACAGGCGGGCGATGTGCTCCGCGTGGAAAAACTGGCTGCTGACGCTGGCGAAACCATTCAATTCGACAATGTTCTGATGATCGGTGGCGATGCTCCGGTTATTGGTGCGCCGCTTGTTGATGGCGCTGCCGTCAAAGCCGAAGTGATCGACCAGATCAAAGGTGACAAGGTCATCAACTTCGTCAAGCGTCGTCGTAAGCACTCCTCCAAGCGGACTGTCGGTCACCGTCAGAAGCTGACCCTGGTTCGGATCACCGAGATCCTGGCCTCCGGCGCAACCAAATCCGCACCTGCTGCAAAAGCAAAAGCCGCTCCGGCTGCTGCACCTGCGGCATCCGGTTCCGACGACCTGTCGCAGATCACCGGTGTTGGTCCTGCCGCAGTCAAAAAGCTGGAAGCAGCTGGCCTGACCACCTTCGCGCAGATCGCAGCCTTGTCTGAAGACGACATTGCTGGTATCGACGCCATCAAGATCAAACCCGAATGGGTTGAGCAGGCCAAAGAGCTGGCTCAAGGCTAAGGAGAGACAAGAATGGCACATAAAAAAGCTGGCGGTTCGTCCCGTAACGGTCGCGACTCCGCAGGTCGCCGTCTTGGCGTGAAACTCTATGGTGGTCAGTCTGCAATCGCGGGCAACATCATCGTGCGTCAACGCGGCACCAAATTCTGGGCCGGTCAAGGCGTCGGCATGGGCAAAGATCACACCCTCTTTGCAACTGTTGACGGTCACGTGACCTTCCAGAAAGGCCTCAAGGGCCGCACCTTTATTTCGGTCCTGCCGGCGGCGGAGGCCGCTGAGTAAACCGAACCTAAAAGGTAATAAAATCTTCAGGGGGATCGGTTATACGACCGGTCCCTCTTTTTGTTGTTACGGACCAAACCGGGAATGCGAAACGGCGCAAGGTTCCGCCTTGTTTCCCGCCCTGGTGTTTCCCATCTCTTCGGCAAGGGGATGGAGGATCAAATCCCTGTTATTGCCGAGGTAGAGTATTTGAGGAGGAGCGAGCACATGGGGTTGGATCAATTGAATCAACAGACCATCGTCGAAACGGATCGCTTTGTTCTACGGCCCCTGCGGCCGTCGGATGCGGGGCTTATTCAACATTACGCCAGCGACGAGCGGGTCGCGCGCATGACCTCGATCATCCCGCACCCCTATCCACCCGGTGCCGCCGAAGCCTATGTCAAGCGGGCCATGGCGGCCGAGCAGGGCGAAATCATCTGGGCCATGGATGGCACCAAGGACGACAGCCCCGAGCTGATGGGGCTGATTTCGCTCAAGACAATGGATCGCAACCAATCCGAGGTTGGCTATTGGGTGGCGCCGCCGTTCTGGAACACTGGCCTGGCCTCCATGGCGGTGAGCCTGATGGTCGAAGCGAACCCCCTGGGCGATGCCACCATGTTCGCCGCCGTCTTTCAGGACAACCCGGCCTCGGCCCGGGTGCTGGCCCATTGCGGTTTTGAGTATCTTGGCGATGCCGAGAGTTTCTCGGTGGCGCGGGATGCAACCGTGCCAACCTGGACCTATAGCCGCAAGCTGTAACGCGCGACAGCTGGCAGGAACGATGCGGGCGCGCCTTGGGCCGCCCGCGTTTTGCGTTCAGGCGATGCGCGCGTAAAGTGAACACAGGGTTGAGCCATCCCCTGAAGTCTTGTATGGCACAAAAGCTCTAACACAGAGGCCCATCATGAAATTCCTTGATCTGGCAAAGGTCTATATTCGCTCCGGCGCCGGCGGGAACGGTTGCGTCAGTTTCCGGCGCGAAAAATACATCGAATACGGCGGTCCCGATGGCGGCGACGGCGGCAAAGGCGGCTCGGTCTGGGTGGAAGTGGTCGAAGGGCTCAACACCCTGATCGACTTCCGCTATCAGCAGCACTTCTTTGCCCAAAACGGCCAGTCCGGCATGGGGCGGCAGCGCTCCGGCAAGGACGGCGAGGACATCGTGCTGCGGGTGCCCGTCGGCACTGAAATCCTTGACGAGGACGAAGAAACCGTTCTGGCTGACCTGACCGAAGTGGGCCAACGGGTGCTTCTGGCCAAGGGCGGCAACGGCGGCTTTGGCAACCTGCACTTCAAATCGGCGACCAACCAGGCGCCGCGCCGGGCCAATCCCGGGCAGGAATGCATCGAACGCACCATCTGGCTGCGGTTGAAGCTGATCGCCGACGCCGGGCTTTTGGGGCTGCCCAATGCGGGGAAATCGACCTTCCTGTCGGCCACCTCCAACGCGCGGCCCAAGATCGCCGATTATCCCTTTACCACGCTGCACCCGAACCTCGGGGTGGTGGGGATCGACAATACCGAATTTGTCATGGCGGATATTCCCGGCCTTATCGAAGGCGCGCATGAGGGCCGTGGCATCGGGGATCGCTTCCTCGGCCATGTGGAGCGTTGCGCGGTGCTGCTTCATCTGGTGGATGGCACATCGGAAACCGTCGCGCAGGATTATCGCACCATTATCAACGAGCTGGAGGCCTATGGCGGTGAACTGGCCGACAAGCCCCGGGTGACCGCGCTGAACAAGATCGACGCGCTGGATGACGAAGAGCGCGCCGAGACCCGCGCCGCGCTGGAGGCCGAGGTCGGTGCGCCCGTCATGATGATGTCCAGCGTCAGCCGCGAAGGTTTGGATCAGGTTCTGCGCGCCGTGCGCGCCCAGATCGACGATGACCGGCTGCGGATCAAGAAAGAAGAAAGCGCAGAGGCGGAGGACAGCGAGTGGCATCCCTGACCAGCGCCAAACGCATCGTTGTCAAGATCGGCTCGGCCCTGTTGGTTGACCGGGACAGCGGCGCATTGCGGCAGGACTGGTTGCTGACGCTGGCGTCGGATGTGGCCTGGCTGAAGGGGCAGGGCAAGGACGTGATCCTGGTATCCTCGGGCTCGATCGCGCTGGGGCGCGGGGTGCTGGGATTGCCCCGCACCGACCTGCCGCTGGAACAATCCCAGGCGGCGGCTTCGGTCGGTCAGATCCGACTGGCGCGCGCCTATGAAGAAGCGCTGGCGCCGCATGGGATCACAACCGGCCAGGTCTTGGTGACGCTGGAGGACAGCGAAAACCGCCGCCGCTATCTGAACTCCCGCGCGACTCTGGAAACCCTGCTGAGCCTCAATGTGGTGCCGATCGTCAACGAGAATGACACCATCGCCACCGACGAGATCCGCTATGGCGACAATGACCGGCTTGGTGCGCAGGTTGCGGTGACCGTGGGCGCGGATGCGCTGATCCTGCTTTCCGACGTGGATGGCTTCTACAGTGCCAATCCCGCGCTGGATCCGGATGCCAAACGCTTTGAGCGGATCGACCATATCACCCCCGAGATCGAGGCCATGGCGGGTGACGGCGTGTCCGGTCTCTCCAAGGGCGGCATGATCACCAAGCTGATGGCCGCCAAGATGGCGACCGCCGCAGGCTGCGCCATGGCGATCACCGAAGGGTCGGTCTTGTCGCCGCTGCGCGCGCTGGACTCTGGCGCGGCCTCGACCTGGTTCAGCGCCGATGGCGATCCGCATGGCGCGCGCAAGCGCTGGATCGCGGCGATGAAGACACGCGGTGTGCTCACCGTGGATGCGGGCGCCGCAGAGGCGCTCCTGAATGGAAACAGCTTGCTGCCCGCAGGGGTGCGTCACGTGGAGGGTGATTTTGGCCGCGGGGATCCGCTGGCCATCGTCAGCCCAGCGGGGCATAAACTCGGCCAGGGTCTCAGCCGCTATACCGGCGCCGAGGCGCGGGCCATTCAGGGCCATCGCTCCGACGAAATCGAAGCGATCCTCGGCTATTCTGGCCGCGCTGCCCTGATCCATCGGGATGACATGGCGCTTTGATGCTGCCATCCTTGATGATCTGAGATTTCTCTCTGCCGCCTGACGCGGCGGACTGCCCAGAACCAAAGGGTAAGACCATGAAAGATATTGATAATATTCCCGCGCTGATGGCGGACATCGGCAAACGTGCGAAACAGGCCGCGCAACAGCTGGCCATGGCCAGTGCCACCCAGAAAGAACAGGCGCTGATCGCGGCGGCAGAGGCCGTCTGGGCGCAGCGGGCAGAGATCATTGCCGCCAATGCCAAGGACCTCGATTTCGGCCGCGAAAAGGGCCTGAGTGCGGCGATGATGGACCGGCTGATGCTGGATGAGGCGCGCATTCAGGGCATTGTAGATGGGCTGCGCGCCGTGGCTGCACAGGATGATCCGGTCGGCGCGGTACTGGAAGAATGGACGCAACCCACGGGGCTGCGCATCCAACGGGTGCGCACGCCGCTTGGCGTGATCGGGGTGATCTATGAGAGCCGCCCCAATGTCACCGCCGACGCGGGCGCGCTCTGCCTCAAATCCGGCAATGCGGTGATCCTGCGCGGCGGCTCCGAGAGCCTGCATTCGGCGCAGGCGATCCATGCCTGTCTGGTAGAGGGTCTGCGCGCAGCGGGCCTGCCCAAGGACGCGGTGCAGCTGGTGCCCACCCGCGACCGCGCGGCCGTGCAGGAGCTGCTGAGCATGACCGACTATGTGGATGTCATCGTGCCCCGCGGCGGCAAGGGGCTGGTGGGGCTGGTCCAGCGCGAGGCCCGTGTGCCGGTGTTTGCCCATCTGGAAGGCATCGTGCATATCTACATCGACAAAGACGCCGACCCGCAAAAGGCGCTGGATGTGGTGGTCAA
>NZ_JAATOX010000112.1 GCF_011806385.1 Phaeobacter sp. HF9A
GGTGTTGGAGCAGGCCATCCCGATGGTGCGGCTCCTATGGCAGCGCGAGACCGAGGGGCGCGTCTTTGACAGCCCGGAGCGCAAGGCGGCGCTGGACAAATCCCTGCGCGAAAAGATCAAACTGATCCGCGATCCCTCGATCCGCATGCATTACGCCAATGATATCAAAGAGCTGCGCTTTCAGCTCTTTCGCGGCAATCGCGGCGCGGGCGGGCAGGGGGCTTCCGGCTATGGTCTGCGTCAGGGCGGCTATAAATCGGGCTCCCGCGCGGCTGGCGGATTTCGGGACGGCAGCCGGACGCCATGGGGCGCACCGCCACCGCCGCGCGCCACCACCCGCGCCTCGATCGTGGCCGGGGCGGAAGAACGCGACTTTGCCCGGGTGCGCGAGGCGGTGATCCTGGCCACCGCGATCACCACGCCGACGGTGATCCCGGAGTTCGAGATCAACCTGGAGCGGCTTCAGTGTCAGGACCCGGACCACGCCCATCTGCGCGATCTTGTGTTGCGCTACGGGATTGACGCGCCGGAGCGACTTTGCGATGAAATTGCGATGGCTTTGGGCCCGGATGCTCTTGAAAACCTGCTGTCGCTGCGCCATGTGGCAATTAGCCCCTGCGTGCGCAAACCTGGCGATCTGGATATGGCCAGCCTGACCCTGGCCGAGGAATTCGCGAAACTCGAAAGCATTGCCGGGCTGCATGCCGAACTGGCCGAAGCCGAGCAAGATCTGGATGGGCTGGCGGATGAGGCGCTGACCTGGCGTTTGCGTCAGGCCGCGGAGGCCCGCAACCGGGCCATACGTAGCGAGAATGAGGATAAGGCAACATATGACGTGGGCGAAAACGGGGCGCGGCTCAACCGGGATGAACGCGATGCCTTTGGCGCCCTGCTCGACCGAATCGGTTTCAACAGCAAGTGACAGAATCCGCCGCGATTCGGGCCGTTAACTGTGGCCGGGACGCCGCGATGTGACGTTTTGCTAAAGAAGCCTAGAGAAAAATTGGGTAAACGGGGTGACGAATCAGATGACCGCGCTAATGATTCGCCCCACCGAATCGCCCGCAGCCCCGTAGAGGAGCATTGAATGGCCGCCAAAGATACCGACGACCGCAAGCCAGACAACCAAGACGCCGACGTGTCGCTCGACATGAGCCAGGCCAATGTCAAGAAGATGATCGCAGAGGCCCGTGAAAAGGGCTACATCACCTACGATCAGCTCAACCAGGTCTTGCCGCCGGATCAGGTCTCCTCCGAACAGATCGAGGACGTCATGTCCATGCTGTCGGAAATGGGCATCAACATCATCGAGGATGAAGAGGCCGAGGAGGAGGAGAACAAAGGCTCCACCGAACTGGTTTCGACCGAATCCAACCGCGAGGTTGCGGTGGCCGGTGCCGGCGCCGAGAAGCTGGACCGCACCGACGATCCGGTGCGCATGTATCTGCGCGAGATGGGCTCGGTCGAGCTTTTGTCGCGCGAGGGCGAAATTGCCATCGCCAAGCGCATCGAGGCCGGTCGCAACACCATGATCCTCGGGCTCTGCGAGAGCCCGCTGACCTTTCAGGCGATCACCATCTGGCACGACGAACTTCTGTCCGAGGATATTCTGCTGCGCGACGTCATCGACCTGGAGGCCACCTTTGGCAACCAGCTGGATGAGGACGGCGAGGGCGTGGCGGAACCGGTGGTTGATGCCAGCGGCGTGACGGCGAAACCGGAGAAGGACAAGGATGCCGGCCCGGAGCTGGACGCCGACGGCAATCCGATCCTGAACAATGACGACGACGATGACGATGACGACGAACAGGCCAATATGTCCCTCGCCGCCATGGAAGCGGCGCTGAAGGACCGGGTTCTGGAAACGCTGGAGCGGATCTCCAGCGATTTTGCCAAATTGTCGGAAATGCAGGATCTGCGGATCTCGGCGACGCTGAACGAGGATGGCTCCTTCTCCAAGACCGACGAGGCCACCTATCAGAAGCTGCGTTCGGAAATCGTCGAACTGGTGAACGGGCTGCATCTGCACAACAACCGGATCGAAGCGCTGATTGACCAGCTCTATGGCATCAACCGCCGGGTGATGCAGATCGACAGCGCCATGGTCAAGCTGGCCGACCAGGCCCGCATCAACCGTCGTGAATTCGTCGATGCCTATCGTGGCCGCGAGCTGGACCCGAACTGGATGGCCGAAATGGCCGAAAAGCCGGGCCGGGGCTGGCAGATGTTTATCGAACGCTCCTCCGACAAGGCCGAAGAACTGCGCAACGACATGGCGCAGGTCGGGCAATACGTCGGGCTTGATATCTCTGAATTCCGCCGCATCGTGCAGCAGGTTCAAAAAGGCGAGAAAGAAGCCCGCCAGGCCAAGAAGGAAATGGTCGAGGCCAACCTGCGTCTGGTGATCTCGATTGCCAAGAAATACACCAACCGCGGGTTGCAATTCCTTGATCTCATTCAGGAAGGCAACATCGGCCTGATGAAGGCGGTGGATAAATTCGAATATCGTCGCGGCTATAAATTCTCGACCTATGCGACCTGGTGGATCCGTCAGGCGATCACCCGGTCGATCGCCGATCAGGCGCGCACCATCCGTATCCCGGTGCATATGATCGAGACCATCAACAAGCTGGTGCGCACCGGTCGTCAGATGCTGCATGAAATCGGCCGCGAGCCGACGCCGGAAGAGCTGGCCGAAAAGCTCCAAATGCCGCTGGAAAAGGTCCGCAAGGTGATGAAAATCGCCAAGGAGCCGATCTCCCTTGAAACGCCCATCGGCGACGAGGAAGACAGCCAGCTGGGTGATTTCATCGAGGACAAGAATGCCGTGCTGCCGCTCGACAGCGCCATTCAGGAAAACCTCAAGGAAACCACCACCCGCGTGCTGGCCTCGCTCACCCCGCGCGAGGAACGGGTTCTGCGGATGCGCTTTGGCATCGGCATGAACACCGACCACACGCTCGAAGAAGTTGGCCAGCAGTTCAGCGTGACCCGCGAGCGGATCCGCCAGATCGAGGCCAAGGCCCTGCGCAAGCTGAAACACCCCAGCCGGTCGCGCAAGCTGCGCAGCTTCCTGGATCAGTAAGCCCCGAGCCCTCGGGATCAAATGCAGAAAAGGCGCCCCTTGTTGGGCGCCTTTTTCGTTTGGCTCTTGTGGTTTGGCGGCGTTCACACTGCGTTATTGCAAGATTGCCCCGCTGTCGGCCATCCGCTGCTCGGCGCGCGCCGTGGCGCCTGCGGCCAGGCTGCCGCCTTTGAGCACCGTCACCGCATAGCCCCTGTTGCGCGCCGCCAGCGCGGTCTTGTGGACGCAGTAGTTGAAATCCAGCCCCAGAATGCGCAGCCGCCCTACGTTCAGCTCTGCCAGAAGCCGATCCAGCTCGCCGGTGTCGAATGCGTCCTGCACCCGTTTCACCACCACATGATCCGCCAACCCGGCAAAGGGGGCGGCGATCTCTGTGCCGGCGCTGCCTTCAATGGCCTGACCTTTCATGAACAGCCGCGCCAGCAGCTTGCTGGAGGGCAGGGACCATTCCTGCCGCACCGCCACCACCGGCAGGCCCTGCGCCTTTGCGGCTTTGATCTCGTCCAGGATGACCTCTTGCGCGGCGGATTTGGCCGCCTCGTCATAGGGGCCGCTGTCCCAGAACACCGTTTGCAGATCGACGAGCAGCAAGGCCGTCTTGTCCCGCGCGCCGATTTTTGTGCCACGGCTGACCACGCCAATGCGCCATGCCGCATAGAAAAGCACAAGGAAGGCGCCCAGAACCGCCGCGCCAACTATATAGGCGAATATCATTCTGCCTCTCCTGCCAGTGTTTTCAGTTTTGCGGTCACCGCGTGAACGACCCGCAGTGCGCTTGCCACCTCCGCGTCGGAAAAACCCGCGCCCATGGCTGCCATCAGATCCATTTCCTTTTGGGTGATGTCGCGGATCAGCTCGCGCCCCTGATCGCTCAGCCCCACAAGCGGCGAACGCTTGTGGCGGGGGTTTGGCTGCTGCACGGTAAAGCCCGACGCCAGGGTCTCATTCACCATCAGCTGCACATATTGCCGCTGGATATCGAGCCTGGCGGCGATCTCGGGAACCGGCATCGCCCCATGGGCCAGCAGCATTTCCAACACCGCCCGCATGCGCACCGTCAGGCCTGTGTCGGTCAGGCCCCGCTCGACACAGGCCTCCGCCGCCTGCATCAGCGGGCGGGACATCCAGACAAGCTCGTAAAGGGTTTGTGCCTTGTTCATGACATCATATATGTCATAATGACATTAATAATGTCAACTATCCGAAGGCAACGCCCGGCCGTATCGTGCCCCGCGTGGCGCTGGCCTGCCAGTGTTCCATTTGACCGATCCACAATGGCGGCGGTGCAGGGCTTGGCAGCCGCGGTCGCAGATCCTACATAGGACAGAGGGGCACGCCCCAAAGATTTTCGCCCAGGCCCGCGATCTCAGCCGGGCCCAAGCCAAGGATACTTTCATGCCTGTTTTCCGTTCTTCCGCGCTGTCGCTGCTCTCTCTCGGGCTGGGCGCGGGGCTGCTTCTGTCTGGCTGTGACCAGATCGCCGAGCAGGCCGCGGCGGATCGGGCCAAGGGGCTCTACTTCGTGGCCGAAGCTCAGGCCAAGGTCTACCCAGCGCCCGGTGGTGGCTTTGAGGTGGTGCCGCCGATCGGCTCGGATGGCGCGCGCTATTGGTGCGCCGCTTCGCGCTATGCCCAACAGGCGTTGGGCGCGGCGTGGTCGCAGGATATCTATGTCAAACGAGGCCTCGCCCTGGGCGAGGTTTCCGGGCGGATCAATACGGTGGTCTTCACCCTCGATCCGGTGGCGCGTGAAACACCGCAGCCGCTCGTGCGGCGCATCTATAGCTTCAAGCCGGGCGATGCGCTCAGCGTTGCCTCTGCCGACAGCTATTGCAACGAGATGCCGCCGCTGCTGTCGGGCTTCTGATCGCCTGTTTGCGCTGTTGGGACGCGCGCGGCGCTAGTCTGCGGCGCCTCGGCGCGGGCCGGGAAAGGCAATGATCTCGGCGCTTTGGCCGTTGCCGAGCGTTTCTTCCAACAGGGCCAGGGCTGCCGCATTCGGGGCGCGGCCACCGTCGGGGCGGAACAGATCCCGCGCTTTGCGGCGCAACATCGCCCGGGTTTCCTGCGGGTCCATCCGCATCAGATCCTGCTCATGTTCGCGCAATGCGGTGATCAGGAACGAATTGACCTCTGTCATCGTTCCCAAGGTCTCAAGTTTTTCGTCAAGCACGCGCAATGCGCCCGTGACGTCGTTGTTTCCGCTCATTCCACCCCCCGGTGATGATCTGCAACAGCCGCCTCCCAAAGCGACACCCAGGGCCAGTTTAGACTTAATTTACCTTCTGCAAACAGGGATCACGTTGTTTTATGGTTAATTTTACGTAACGAGCGCAGAGGCGCGCCAAATACCGCGCGAAAGCTGTCCCATTTCGCCCGTCGAGACCCCGCCATCCTTACCGCGCTCTCACCGACAAGGTCTAGCGGTGTGATTTCTCCTCTACCCAAACCCTAGCTGCTCCCCTATAGTTGTGGATAACTGCGCCAGTCCGCGCACAAGAACTGTTACCATGAGGAAGGGAGCCGGCAGATGCGCTGCCCGTTTTGCGGAAGTGTCGAGTCGCAAGTGAAGGATTCACGCCCGGCGGAGGATCACGTCGCCATTCGCCGTCGCCGGTTCTGTCCGGCCTGCGGCGGTCGTTTCACCACCTATGAGCGGGTGCAGCTGCGCGATCTCGTGGTGGTCAAAACCAATGGCCGCCGCGAGGATTTCGACCGCGACAAGCTGGAACGCTCGATCCGCATCTCCATGCAGAAACGTCCGGTCGATCCCGAGCGCATTGATCAGATGATCTCCGGCATCGTGCGGCGGCTGGAAAGCATGGGCGACACCGATATTCCATCGAAAAAGATCGGCGAGATCGTGATGGAGGCGCTGGCCCGGATCGACACCGTGGCCTATGTTCGCTTTGCCAGCGTCTACAAGAATTTTCAGGCGGCGGATGATTTTGAGGATTTCGTACACGAGCTGCGCCCGCCGGAGCCGCCCGAAGCCTGACCGCCGTCTCCAAGTCGGGAAAGCCCATGTCCGTGACCACATCCGATGACCGCTTTATGGCGCTGGCCCTGTCGCTCGGGCGGCGCGGGCAGGGGCGCTGCTGGCCCAACCCCGCAGTGGGCTGCGTGATCGTTCAACAGGGCCGCGTGGTGGGCCGGGGCTGGACCCAGCCCGGTGGCCGCCCCCATGCCGAACCCATGGCGCTGGCGCAGGCGGGCAATGCCGCACGCGGCGCCACCGCCTATGTCAGCCTCGAACCCTGCGCCCATCACGGCAAGACGCCCCCCTGTGCCCAGGCGCTGATCGACGCGGGCGTGGCGCGCGTGGTTGCCGCGATCGAAGACAGCGATCCGCGCGTCAGCGGCCAGGGCCTGGCGATGTTGCGCCAGGCTGGCATCACCGTCACCACCGGGCTGCGCAGCGATGAGGCCGCCTTTGACCACGAAGGTTTCTTTCTGAAAACCGAACAGGGCCGCCCCTTTGTGACCCTGAAACTCGCCGCCAGTTTCGACGGGCGCATCGCCACCGGATCAGGCCAGAGCAAATGGATCACCGGGCCCGAGGCGCGCCGTGTCGTGCATGCTATGCGGGCCCGCCATGACGCGGTGATGGTCGGCGCGGGCACTGCGCGGGCGGATGACCCGTCGCTGACGGTGCGCGACCTCGGCATCGATGCGCAGCCCGCACGGGTGGTGGTCTCGCGCCACCTCGACCTGCCGCTGATGGGCCAGCTCGCCCGCAGCGCCAGGGACATCCCGCTCTACCTGTGTCACGGGATCGGGGCCGACAGCGAGCGCATCCGCGCCTGGCAGGGGCTGGGCGCCAGGCTTCTGCCCTGCGCCACCCTCGGCACCCAGCTGGACCCGCATGATCTGCTGCAACAGCTGGGGCAGGCGGGGCTGACGCGGGTGTTCTGCGAGGGCGGCAGCGCGCTGGCGGCGACGCTTCTGGCGCATGATCTGGTGGACGAGCTGATCGGCTTCACCGCCGGGGTGAGCATCGGCGCCGAAGGGCTGCCCGCCATCGGTGCCCTCGGCATCGGTCGGCTGCAAGACGCCCCCCGGTTTACCCTGATCGAGACCCGCGCCATCGGCCCTGACATCCTGCACCGCTGGCGCCGCCCCGAGTCCTAGATACCGCCCGCCCTCTTCATCTTTTTATAAATATCCCGGAGCGCGAGGCAGAGCCTCGCATCCGCTCTCACCGCCAGAGCGGCGCAAAGGAGGCAAACAGCCCCTGAAGCTTGGACAGGCTGCGGTTCACCTGTCCCGGCGCGGGCAGATCGCCCGAGATCAGCCGATCCACCGCCACTTCGGGCGGGCAGGGCAGGCCGGAGACCGGGTCGAAATAGCGTGGATAATCAATCAGCGCAGCATGGGCGAGGCTGAGGATCCCGGGCCGCGCATCGCGCCAATGGGGTGCCTCCAGCCGGTCGCGGGTCAGCCCCCAGCCGGCATAGAACGGCAGCCCGACACAGGTCACCGGCACCCGACGCAGCAGCGCCTCGAACCCCAGGAGCGAGGTCATCGTCCAGACCTCATCAACACTGTCGATCAGGGCCGCCGGATTGGCCTGCTCCGCCACCACATCGGCCCAGGTCTCGGCGGATTTGATCCGCCCCTTGCGCAGGCCCGCCTCCACATCCGGGTGCGGCTTATAGATGATCACCGCATTGGGGCGCGCCGCGCGCACCGCCTGCAAGAGCTTCATATTGCTGTTGATCTTGCCCGCGCCCAGCCGGATCGAGGCATCGTCCTCGACCTGCCCGGGCACCAGCACCCGATGGCCCTTCGGCAGCTCGGGGAGATCGCCGTCGAGGTTATATTTCGTCACCTCATGTTTGATCAGCCGCATCACCAGCGTCTCGATCCGGCGCTCCTGCTGCGGTGTCAGACGCACCCGCTCGCGGATCAGATCGTCAAGGTCGCTCTGGCGGCTGGGGTCGTAATAGATCCCCTGGCGATCCAGCACCAGCGACAGGGGCGGCACCAACTCGGCCCCCAGCCCGCGCGAGCGCAGAAAGCCATCCTCCAGCCGATAGGCCCCGGCGTGGCGCTCGTCGGCCTTGCCCGCCCAGACCATCCAGTTCTTGCCGCTCTTCTTGGCGCTCGCGGCATCCTTGGCAAAGCTCATGCGTTTGTGCTGGCCAAAGAGCTGCTGCAAGGGCCTGCGTTTCCACAGGCGCATTTCCGACCCGCTCCAGCCCACCCGATCCTCGCGCCAGGCCCGTACCCGGGCCTCCAGCCCGTCGATCACCTGCTCCAGTTCGCAGAGGCGATCATGATAGGGGTCGTACCAGGTCGGATAGAGGATCATCGCGGCGGCAAAGAGCTGCGCCCGGGTCAGGCGGCGGTTGCGCCCCGGCGGCGGGAATTCATCCTGCGTCAGCCCCCATCCGGCATAAAACGGCTGGCCAAAGACGCGCGGATTGTGACCGGCCATGATGGCCTCGAACCCCAGCTGCGACGACAGCGTATAGACGCCGATCGCCCCTTCCAGCAGCAGATGCGGCGAGACCGGCGCGTCAAAAAGCTCCACCCGGTCACTGGCGTCACGGGCGCTGAAATAGCCGGGGCGGTGGCCCGCGCGACTTTCGGGATGGGTCTTGATCAACACCCTTGCGCCGGGGTTTTCCTCCTGCGCAAAGGCCAGCATTTCATGAAACCGCCCCTGATCGGCGCCGGGAAAGGGCACCGAAGCCTTGACCGAGGCATCGCCGTGCAGCTGGTCGATCACCAGCACATAGCCGGGCTCGGGCGGTGGCACATCGGGGTGAAAGGCGTTGTATTTACTCAGATGCGCATCTTGCAGCCGCGCCATGGCATCGCGCGCACGGCGCATCAGGGCGCTGTCATCCAGGGGGGCGGTCTTCAGCAGGGTGACCAGATCGCTGGACAGGATCGGGTCAAAATGCACGCCGCTGCGATCAATCAGCAACCCGGTCGGCGGCTCGCCATCGCGCCCCGGCAGGATCGAGCGCAGGAAGGCATCTTCAATGCGCAGCAGGGGGGCGTTATGCTCCTTGGCGATTTTCTTGCCGCGATGGGCGGTGGGGCTGTCGCCCCAGATGCCGACCAGATCGCCCTCCCTGGGCAGGCCAAGGCGGATGTCATAGCCGGCGAGCTCCAGAATGCGCCGCACCCGGCGCTGGGTCAGAAACCCGCCGTTATAGACAAAAAGCCGGGAGCGATCGCTCCCGGTTTCCTGTGCATCTGGATGCCGCTTTGGCCAGAGGGTCATAATGTGATCAGCCGCCGAACAGCGTCTCGACACTCGCGGCGGTAGAGACCGGGCTGACCAGCAGCGACAGGGTTTTGGTCCACTGCGCATAGGGGGCTTCGGTGACATAGATGGTGTCGCCATCGCGGATGACAAAATCCCGCGCGATGAACAGCCCGTTGGGCTGGGTCAGGTTCAGCACGTAGATCATCCGCTGTGCGCCCACCAGATCGTCGCGCCCCAGCACCTGGTTGGAGACTTCCGCCGCCTCGTTGCGGAACACAAAGACGCCGGTCGGATCAGAGGCGGTGGCAATCAGGCCACCGACCTGGGCAATGGCTTCCAGCGCCGAGAGGTTCTGGGATTCAAAAGGCACGCGGGCCTGGGCGGCGGTGGCGCCAAGCGCGGTAAAGGCGCGGGTGTCGGCCTCCACCAGGATCTTGTCGCCATTGCGCAGGGCGATATCCAGCTCCGGGTGATCGTAAAGATCCTCAAACCAGATCTTGCCGGTTTCATTGCCCCGAATGACCGAAACCTGAGCGATTTCCGGCTCGATCACCACGCCACCGGCGCGCGCCAGCATCGCCGAGAGCGTCCGCGTGGGCCGTTCGATCGGATAGACCCCCTGGCCGCCGACCGCACCGGTCAGGCTGACGGTGGAGCCATCCCCGGCAATGCGGCGCACCTGCACCTGCGGGTCCGGGGTCTGATCTTCGAGCTTCTTGGTGATCGCTTCGCGCAGCTGATCCGGGGTGTTGCCCGAGGCGCGCACGCGGCCTGCATAGGGCACAAAGATATAGCCCGCGCCATCGACCTGCACCTCTTCCAGCGGGGTGGCATTGGCACCGGCGCTGGCCAGCAGGCCATCATCGACGTTTTCCCAGATGGTCAGCCCCAGCACATCACCCGGGCGGATAATGTCGGAGGTCAGCACGGCGGCCTTGCTGAACTGATCGGAAAAGCCAAGCGCAGGCACCACGGCAGTGGCGCGTGCCACCCGATCATTGACGGCGACGACAAAGGCATCGCCCTGTTTTTGCACCGAACCAGCAAAGATCTGGCGTTTGTTCGGGCCGACTTTGGGAAGCCCGCAGGATGCGGCCAGGGCGACCGCAGCCATCAGGGCCACGGGGCGAGCCCATCGAAATTGCGTGGGTTTCACTGCTCGGTCTCCTCGACCTATGTTTATTTTGCCTCAAGTTTTGAGTGCAAATTAGCGCAGTGTCACGCAAAAATCCAGTCTGGGGTGCATCGGGACTCAGGTCACGGCCCGCAAGTGTTGCCGAGGCGCTGCTGTCCCGGCCAGAAGCGCGTCATAGGGATCATCGGCCGCCAGCATCATATCCACCACCTGACGCAGCAATTGTCGCCGCCCGGAGCGCGAGTAAAACCCGCCGGGCAGCTGCGAGGTTTCCAGCAGATAGCGGCGATATTGCTTGTAGGCGCGCCCATCAGGGCGGGCGGGCGCGGCAAAGAAGGTGGCGAGATCCTGGGTGGAGACGAACTCCGGCTTGTCATAGACCGCATCGCCAAAGACCTTGAGCGGCAGCCCCCGCCAGAGCACCTGCTGCCCGGCGGTGGAATTCACCGTGACGGCGGTGCGCGCCTCGTTGAGCAGGGCGGCCAGCTTGCCGCCGCGCACGTAATGCACGCGGTGGGCGACATCATGGGCGCGGGCCAGACGGCGCAGCTCGCGCCGGATTGGCACCCGGCCATCCTCCAGCGGATGCGCCTTGATCACCAGATGGTGGTGGCGCGGCGCGCCCTCGGCAAAACCGGTGATCACCCGTTCCAGGAATTCGGTCATGGTGGAGAAGGGCGAATGGGTCTGAAAGGCGCTGTCATGCTCCAGTTGCAGCAGCGCCAGATGATAGGGAAAGCCGCCGCCCTGAATGCGCGCGGTGGCAATGCGCCGGTCCAGCGCCTGCAACGGCATCATCAGCAGGCGTTTGATATAAAGCTGAAATTCCTTGGTCACCGAGAGCGCGCGATGGGGGCGGAAGTTGCGATAGCTCTGGTTCCAGAACATCACGAACCAATGATAGAGCGCGCCATAGATCACATGCTGGCGGGTGTCGCCCCAATGGGCGGGGGGCAGCGGCATTTCCAGCTCGCTGCGCGCCAGCGCCTGTTCCATCTCCGGCACCTGCATCTGCATCAGGCGGGAATGGCCGTTGGAGCCGCCGCGCTCATAGGTGACCCAATAGGGCCGCAGGTAGCCCTCTTCAAAGACATGCACGGTGAGGCCACGATCCCGGGCGATTTCAACCGCCTGCGCATGGATCGGGCGGGTATCGCCATAAAGCACGATATCCGTCACGGCATGGCGCTCCAGCAGCTCGGTGAAGCGGGCGGGCCAGTGCTCGGGGGCCTCGGTATAGGGGATATAGGTTTTGCGCTCGGGCCAGAACACCCGGTCGCCGGCGTTGAACCCCACCCGATGCACCTGACAGCCAGCGCTGCGCAGGATCCGCCCCAGGGCGCCAAAGAAGGGCCCATGCGGGCCTTGCAGGAACAGGAAGCTGCGGGTCTCTGCGGGCGGGGGCAGCATGGGCGGCGCGGGTCCTTTGGTTGCTGGCAGCCGTTGGGCAGGTCCGCATCGGGGGATCGTGAAACAGCTGCAAAAAATCTGGGCGTGGTTCAAATCTGTTAACGCCAATCTAGGGCGAAACTATGACCAGATGCTTACCCAGGGCAAGCGCCCTCTTGAGCCTTGCCGCGCCAGGGGCTAGCTCTGGAGCGGAAGCGGCGCCCGCGCGGCGCCGGAACAGGAAGGAGACCAGCCATGTTCACCGGGATCATCACCGATGTGGGAACCATCATCGAGCTGGAGCAGCAGGGCGACCTGCGGGCGCGGATCCAGACCAGCTATGACACCTCCGGCATCGACATGGGCGCCTCGATCGCCTCGGATGGGGTCTGCCTGACCGTGGTGGCGCTGGGGCCGGATTGGTACGATGTGCAGATCTCGGCGGAGACCGTCTCCAAGACCAATCTCGGCGCCTGGGCGATGGGCAAGCGGGTCAATCTGGAACGCGCCCTCAAGGTCGGCGACGAGCTGGGCGGTCATATTGTATCGGGCCATGTGGATGGGGTCGCCGAGGTGGTGGCGATCCGCGAGGAGGGCGACAGCACCCGCGTCACCCTGCGCGCGCCCAAGACGCTGGCGCGTTTTATCGCGCCCAAGGGCTCGGTGGCGCTGAACGGTACATCGCTGACGGTGAACGAGGTGGAGGGCTGCGATTTCGGCATCAATTTCATCCCGCACACCAAGGAGGTGACCAGCTGGGGCGATGTCAGCCTTGGCGATCAGGTCAACCTGGAGATCGACACGCTGGCCCGCTATGTGGCGCGCTTGCAGGAGACATTGTGATGACGCACGCGGGTCTGGGACATAACGGCGGGCCGAGCATGGAGCCGGGACGGGTCTGGCGCACCCATGCCTGGCGCTCGGCGCAGAAGAAACTGATGCCCAATACCATCCCCAAGCTGGTGTTGCAGATGCGGATCAAGCGGGCGGCAGAGCTGGGCATGGATTACAAGACCTATGCCAAGGTGCGCCAGACCTCGGGGCAGGATGTGCTGGGGCTGCTGTTTTCCTCCAACGCGCTACGGCTGTTTGGCAACCCGATGCTGCCAGAGCCCGAGGGCGCGGTCCTGGCAGAGGTGTCCGGCGCCAGCCGTCTGGCGCTGGTCCACCGCCCGTTGCAGCCCGCACGGGTGCTGGCGGCAAATGCCATGCTGGATGCCACGGGCCAGGCGCCGGTCTTTACCGAGGGCTGGGGCGCGATGCGCGCCAGGCTGCAAGGCGTGATGCAGGAGCGCGGTCTCTCTGGCGCTTCGGTGGTGGTGATTGGCGACGCGCCGCTGGAACAGGAATGGAGCGCAGCCGGGCGCACGGCGGCCTATTTGACGGCGGCGGAGTATTTCAGGGGCGTGGCGGCAAGCCGAT
>NZ_JAATOX010000011.1 GCF_011806385.1 Phaeobacter sp. HF9A
TCCTATGCGGTTGCGGGCTGGGCCTGCGTCTGTCTGTCGGTGGTGCTGGCGGTGGTCGCGGCGCAGCGCATGCGGTTTCGGCTTGGGTCCGGCGGGCCGGGGGTGGTGCAGGTCACCGAAGGGCAGATCAGCTATTTCGGCCCGCTCACCGGTGGCGTCGTGGCGCGATCTGAAATCGAGATGGTGCGGCTGGATCACACCGCGCGCCCCTCGCATTGGGTGCTCGAACAACCCGGCCAGGCGCCCCTGGCGATCCCGGTGACGGCCAGCGGTGCCGATGCGCTGTTTGATGTGTTTTCCAGCCTGCCGGGATTGAAAACAGAACGTATGTTAAGTGAACTACATCATAAAGGCCCGCATCAGGTCGTGATATGGCAGCGAACACCGGAGCCGCGAGGCCTGCATCGCTTGCATTGACACCGCTTGCATTGACACGGGCGGCATTTCGCAGCACCAGTTGAAACCCGGGCCCTGGGCCCTTTGTCAGAAATGCGTCGCCCGCCACCGGCGGCGACCACCAAAGGGGGCCTCCTCATGTCCATTCCCCAGTCCGGCGGCGGACCGATCGAAAGCCATGCACAGCTGGCGGAATATCTGGCGTCCGGCTGCAAGCCGAGCGCCGATTGGCGCATTGGCACTGAGCACGAGAAATTCGGCTACTGCAAGGACACGCTGAAACCGCTGCCCTATGAGGGCACGCGTTCGATTCTGGCGGTGCTGGAGGGGCTGCGGGATCGTCACGGCTGGGATCCGGTCACGGAGGGTGGCAAGCTCATCGGCCTGACCAAGGGCATGGGCAATGTCAGCCTGGAGCCCGGCGGCGCGCTGGAGCTTTCGGGCGCACCACTGGAGACCATCCACGAGACCTGCGACGAGGTGAACACCCACCTGCGCGAGGTGAAGGACATCGCCGACGAGATCGGCGTGGGCTTCATCGGTCTTGGTGCCGCGCCGATCTGGCAGCACGAGGAAATGCCGCTGATGCCCAAGGGGCGCTATCAGCTGATGAACGACTATATGGAGCGCGTCGGCACCATGGGCCGCTCGATGATGCGCCGTACCTGCACCGTGCAGGTGAACCTCGATTTCGCCTCCGAGGTCGATATGGTGCAAAAGCTGCGCGTCGCGCTGGCCTTGCAGCCGGTGGCCACGGCGCTGTTTGCCAATTCGCCCTTCTTTGAGGGTAAACCCAACGGCATGAAATCCTGGCGCAGCCATATCTGGCGGCACCTGGATGATGCGCGCACCGGCATGCTGCCGTTTGTGTTTGAAGATGGCATGGGCTTTGAGCGCTACGCGGAATATGCGCTGGATGTGCCGATGTATTTTGTCTACCGCGACGGAAAATACATCAACGCGCTGGGCCAGTCTTTCCGCGATTTCCTCAAGGGCGAGCTGCCCGCGCTGCCGGGTGAAATGCCGACCCTCAGCGATTGGGCCGATCACCTGACCACCGCCTTTCCCGAGGCGCGGATCAAGAAATACATGGAGATGCGCGGTGCTGATGGCGGCCCCTGGCGGCGTCTGTGCGCGCTGCCGGCCTTCTGGGTCGGCTTGATGTATGATCAATCCAGCCTCGATGCGGCCTGGGATCTGGTCAAGGATTGGGATGCGGAGACCCGCGAAAACCTGCGCGTCGAGGCGGCGGTTGCGGGGCTTCAGGCCGAGGTCGGCGGCATTCGGATGCATGAGCTGGCAAAAGAGGTGCTGGAGATCGCCGAAAGCGGGCTGAAGGCGCGGGCCCGTCCCGGCGCGGGCGGGTTGATCCCGGATGAGACCCATTTCCTCAATGCGCTGAAGGAAAGCGTGGAAAGCGGCAAGGTGCCCGCCGACGAGCTTTTGGAGCGCTACCACGGCGACTGGAATGGGGATCTGACCCGGATCTATGGCGATTACAGCTACTGATCAGACGGGATGAGAGAATGTGAAAAGGGGGCGCCGCTGGGACGCCCCTTTTTCTTGCCACTGTTGGTCTTGGCGGCGTCTGACAGGGGGGCGCCCCTGGCAGGCCGGGCAGGCGCGGGCCGCGCCGCTGCGGGTTACTTCTGGCCGATCCTGAGCTCGGTCCCGGCGCGCAGGCGGGCGATGTTTTCCTTGTGCCGCCACAGGATCATCAGGGCCAGCACAAGCGCCAGCAGCACCGCGCCGGGATAGCCCAGCAGGAGGCACCAGATGGGCGCGCTCACCGCAGCCCCCAGCGCCCCCATCGAGGAAATCCGGCTGACCAGCGCCGCAACAAGCCAGCTCAGGCAGCAGGCGATGCCAACCGGCCAGGCCAGCGTCAGCAATAGCCCGAGAAAGGTCGCGACCCCTTTGCCGCCGCGAAACCCCAGCCAGACCGGGTAGCAATGGCCGGCAAAGGCGCAAAGCGCGGCCAGTTGCGCCGCATCCTCACCCGCCATGGACCGCGCCAGCAACACCGCCACCGCGCCCTTGCCCCCGTCCAACAGAAGCGTCGCGGCGGCAGCGCCCTTGCTGCCGGTGCGCAAGACATTGGTGGTGCCGATATTGCCGGAGCCGATCTCGCGCAGGTTGCCAAGCCCCAGCGCGCGGGTGATCAGCATGCCAAAGGGGATCGAGCCGAGAAGATAGCCGATCCCGGCCCAGATCAGCAGCAGGGGCATAGATGTTTCAATTGCTGGCCACATCAGACATCCCTCCGGTAGATGGCATCGCCCGCCACATAGGTGGCCAGCACCCGGCCCTGCATGCGCTGGGTGTCAAAGGGGGTGTTCTTGGATTTCGAGCGCAGCGCAAAGCGATCCATCACATAGGGCACATCCGGGTCAAACAGCACCAGATCCGCCGGCGCGCCTGCGCTGAGCCGACCCGAGGCCAGCCCCAGCCGCCGCGCGGGATTGAGCGCCATGGCGCGGAACAGGGTGGGCAGGTCCAGAAGCTCGGCATGATAGAGCCGAAGCGCCGCTGGCAGCAATGTCTCCAGCGCGACGGCTCCGGCGGCGGCTTCCTCAAAGGGCAGGCGCTTGCTTTCCTCGTCCTGCGGCGTATGCATCGAGGAAATGATGTCGATCAAGCCACTGCCGACGGCTTCGACCACCGCCAGCCGGTCATCCTCGGAGCGCAGCGGCGGCTTGACCTTGAAGAAGGTGCGATAGTCGGCGACGTCGAGTTCGTTCAGGGTCAGATGGTGGATCGAGGTCCCGGCGGTGATGTCCAGCCCGTTGGCCTTGGCGCGTTCCAGCGCGGGCAGGGCGCGGGCGGTGGTGATCTGATCGGCGTGATAGGCGGCGCCGGTCATCTCCAGCAGCGCGATATCGCGGTCCAGCCCCATGCGCTCCGCCATGGGCGAGACCGCAGGCAGGCCGCGCAGGGCGGCGAATTTACCCGAGGTCGCAGCCGCCCCCGCCGAAAGCCCCGGCTCCTGCGGATGGGCGATGACCAGCGCGCCGCAGCTGCGCGCATAGGTCAGCGCGCGCGAAAACACCTTGGTGTCGCCAACCACATGATCGCAATCGGTAAAGGCCACGGCGCCGGCATCCATCATCAGGCCGATCTCGACCATCTCGCGCCCCTCGCGCCCCTTGGTGAGCGCGGCCATGGGCAACACATTGACCGGCGCATCGACCTGGGCGCGGCGGGTGACGAATTCCAGCGTTTCGGGGCTGTCGATCGCCGGGCTGGTGTCGGGGCGGGTGACAATGGTGGTGACCCCACCCGCCGCCGCGGCCAGCCCGGCGGATTTATAGCTTTCCTTGTGGCGCTCGCCGGGCTCGCAGACCTTGACGCCGATATCGACGATGCCGGGCGCAAGGCATTTGCCTCGGCAATCCAGCACCTCGATCTCGTCCGCGCGCAGATCATGCGCCGCCAGAAGGGCGGCGCCGCTGGCATCGCTGGTGTCGCAGGCCAGGATCTCGCCGCCCTGAACCAGCAGCGCGCCGGGGGCGTCGGTGCCCGCCTCCGGGTCGATCAGGCGGGCGTTTTTGAACAGCGTCGTCATCGGGCCGGGTCCTTTGTCTTGGTCAGTTGGGGCAGCGGGCGGGGGGCGCTCATGTGGCAATCACCCAGATCAGCAGGCAGAGCAGCAGCATCACCGCCGCAAACAGGGTCGCGCCAATGCGCCGCGCCCTGTTGCGGGCGGCGCGGGGGGAGCGGTCAAAACTCGGCTGCGCGGCGGCGCTGGGGATGAGTCCCTGCGCGCTCCAGTCGGTCTTGATCTCGCCCAGTCGCGCGACCAGATGCAGGCTCTGCGCCGGGACCAATCGCACGTCCGAATGCTGCAAGGTGGCATCAAAGGCGCGGGCGCGCAGGATCAGCACCCAGCCGGAAATCCCGTCCAGCGCCATGCCCTGGGCCGAGAGGTCATCCTCGCTGACGCCCAGACCGTCGTGCAGATAGCCCAGAAGCCCCAGCTCTTCGAGGTCGGAGACCGGAAAGATCTCCACCTGTTCCATATCGGGCTGAAGGCCCTGCGTCTCCAGCCCCAGAACCTGCGCCAGCGCGCCCGGCTCGTCGCGCAGGAACCTGGCCTGCTCGGGGGGCATGTCGAGGGCAAAGACCAGCACCTGATCGCGTGCACCCCGGGGAAGCTCGATCACCGCTGTCATCGCTCAGCCCGCCGCCTCGGCCCGGGCATTGCGCAGGTTGCGCGCCAGAAGATCCATTGCCGCCATGCGTACCGCAACGCCCATCTCTACCTGCTCCTGGATGACCGAGCGTTTGATATCATCGGCGATCTGACCGTCGATCTCCACGCCGCGGTTCATCGGGCCGGGGTGCATCACGATGGCGTCGGGCTTGGCCAGCGCCAGCTTTTCCGCGTCCAGCCCGTAGCGGTAGAAATATTCCCGCTCGGAGGGGATGAAACCACCGTCCATCCGTTCCTTTTGCAGGCGCAGCATCATCACCACATCGACGTCTTTCAGCCCTTCGCGCATGTCGTCATAGATTTCGGCGCCGAACTCAGCAAATTGCTGCGGCACCAGGGTCGGCGGGCCGATCAGGCGAATGCGGTTTTCCATCTTGCCAAGCAGGATCAGGTTCGAGCGCGCCACCCGCGAATGGGCAATGTCGCCGCAGATCGCGATATTCAGCCGATGCAGCCGCCCCTTGGTGCGCCGGATCGTCAGCGCATCCAGCAGCGCCTGCGTCGGGTGTTCGTGGCGGCCATCGCCGGCGTTCAGCACCGCGCAATTGACCTTCTGCGACAACAGATCCACCGCGCCGGAATGCGGATGGCGCACCACCAGCAGGTCGGGGTGCATCGCGTTTAGCGTCATCGCGGTGTCGATCAGGGTTTCGCCCTTTTTGATCGAGGAGGCCTGCATCGCCATGTTCATCACATCCGCGCCGAGCCGTTTCCCGGCCAGCTCGAAACTGGCCTGGGTGCGGGTGGAGTTTTCAAAGAACATGTTGATCTGGGTGAGCCCGGCCAGCGCTTCGGAGTGTTTTTCCGTCTGCCGGTTCAACGCCACGTAGTCATCCGCCAGATCCAGGATCGCTGTGATCTCATGCGGGCGAAGCGGCTCGATCCCGAGAAGGTGGCGCTGGTCGAAAGAGGGGGGCTGCATGGGCGAACTCCGCGCTGTTTCGGCCCTTATAGGAGGGCCGCGCCTATGGGGCAAGCGGTGGGGCGGCCCGCAGCGGTTGTGTTTGGGGCGGCGGCGGAATTTGGATATTTGGGAAAAGATGAAAGCGCCGAATGGGGCGTTTTCCTTTGTCCGGGAGAGGGCTAGGTTAGCCCCATGGAATCGGAACTGGATTATTGGAGCGCCAAGGCGCTGTTGGAGTGGCAGGTGGAGCTTGGCGCCACCGAGGCGCTGCTTGACGCGCCCGTGGATCGCTACGCGCTGGAAGACCAAAAGCCTAAGGCGGCCGCGCGCGCCGCGACTGGCACGGAGGCGCCGCCCGCGCCGGTCAAACCCAAAGAGGTGGATCCGGTGGCCGAGGCGACCAAGGCGGCCAGATCCGCGGATGCGCTGCCGTCGCTGCGCGCCGCGATGGAACAGTTCGAACATTGCGATCTCAAACGTGGCGCCCGCAATCTGGTGTTCTCGGACGGGCAGGCCGGGGCGCGGGTGATGATCATCGGCGAAGCGCCGGGCCGCGAGGAGGATTTGCAGGGCAAACCCTTTGTGGGCCGGGCCGGGCAGCTTCTGGACAAGATGCTTGCCGCCATTGACCTGAGCCGCGAGCAGAACGTCTATATCACCAATGTGCTGCCCTGGCGGCCACCGCAGAACCGCGACCCGCTGCCCGCCGAGATCGCCATGCTGGTGCCTTTCCTTGAGCGCCATGTGGCGCTGGCGCAGCCGGATGTGCTTGTTTTGATGGGTAATATCTCCTGTCAGGCGGTGCTGGGCAAACGCGGCATCACCCGGCTGCGGGGCCAGTGGGCAGAGGCCTGGGGCAAGCCGGTGATCCCGATGTTCCACCCGGCCTATCTCTTGCGGCAGGCACATGCCAAACGGCAGGCCTGGGCGGATCTTCTGGAGCTGAAGGCGCGATTGAGCGCGCTGAACTAGGGAGAGGCTGACATGAAAATCATGGCGTTTTCCGACCTGCATCTGGCCGAGGATCTGGCCGCCGATCTGGTGGCCGCCAGCGGCGCGGCGGATCTGATCATTGGCGCCGGGGATTTCTGCAATATGCGCAAGGGGCTGGCGCGGGCGATGGAGATGCTGGCGGGGCTCAGCGCCCCCACCGTGGTGGTTCCGGGAAATGCCGAAAGCGCCGAGGAACTGCGCAGCTGCGCGCTGCCCTCTATGACCGTGCTGCACGGGCAGGCGGCCGAGGTCGGGGGGCTGCGCCTCTTCGGGCTGGGCGGCGGCATCCCGCAGACCCCCTTTGGCGCCTGGTCTTATGATCTCTCGGAAGAAGACGCGGCGCGGGAACTGGCCGGGATGGAGGGGGCCGACATACTGATCACCCATTCCCCGCCCAGGGGCGCGGGCGATGTGACCTCTGCGGGGCTGTCGATTGGCTCGAAAAGCATTCGCGACGCCATCAGCCAGGTGCAGCCGAAACTCGCGGTCTATGGTCATGTGCATGACTGCTGGGGCTATCGCGGCCAGATCGGCGCGACCTCTTGCGCCAACCTTGGCCCCCGGCCCAATTGGTTCGAGGTCGCCGCATGATCAGCCTGACCACCCTTGCCGCCTTTGTTCCCGCCGCGCTGGCGCTCAATATCACCCCCGGGGCGGATATGATGTTCTGCCTCGGTCAGGGCTTGCGCTCCGGTCCGCGCCCGGCCGTCGCCGCCAGCCTTGGCGTTGCGCTTGGCGGCATGGTGCATGTGGCGCTGGCGGGGCTTGGGGTGGCGGCCGTGGTGGCGACGCAACCGGCGCTGTTTGACGCGATCCGCTGGCTCGGCGTGGGCTATCTGCTCTATCTGGCCTGGGGGGCGATCATGCGCCCCGGTGGCGCGCAGGCGCCGGGCCAGCTGGTGCCCGCCGCGCGCGCCTTTCGGGCCGGTTTGATGGTCAATCTGACCAACCCCAAGGTGATTCTCTTTGTGCTCGCCTTTGTGCCGCAGTTTGTCCGCCCCGAGGCGGGATCGGTGCTGGGGCAGTTTCTGGTCTTTGGCGCCATCATCGGGCTTGGCGGCGTGCTGGTGAATGGTGGCGTTGGTATCTTTGCCGGTCGCGCCCGCCGCCTGTTTGCCGGAGAGGGCCGCGCCGCGCGCTGGATGAGCCGTATCACCGGTGGAATTTTTGCCGGCCTCGCGCTGAGGCTTGCGCTTATGGAAAGGGCCTGACAGCCATGTCCCGCATCGACGACAGCAAAGCGTTTATCCCGGTTCGCATCGCCATCCTCACCGTCTCTGACAGTCGCGACCTGGCGCAGGACCGCTCCGGTCAGCTGCTGGTGCATCGGCTTCAGGCGGCGGGTCACACGCTCGCTGACCGCATGATCCTGCGCGATGAGCGCGCCGAAATCGCCGCCCAGCTGCGCGCCTGGATCGCGGATCCCGACATCGACGTGGTGATTTCCACCGGCGGCACCGGGCTGACCGGGCGCGATGTCACGGTGGAGGCGCATCGCGATGTCTACGAGAAGGAAATCGACGCCTTTGGCACCGTCTTTACCATCGTGTCGATGCAGAAAATCGGCACCTCGGCAGTGCAGTCGCGGGCCACTGGCGGGGTGGCCGGGGGCACATATCTCTTTGCGCTGCCCGGCAGCCCGGGGGCCTGCAAGGATGCCTGGGACGAGATTTTGCAAAAACAGCTCGATTATCGCCATCTGCCCTGCAATTTCGTGGAAATAATGCCCAGACTTGACGAACATTTGCGACGGAAGTGATCCGACGGCACGTATAAGCGTATAATGGGTATGGGCGTGGTACACTGCCCGCAGCCAGGGCAGCTTCATGTGGCGCCCGATGAAAGGGATTTGGATGCGATTTCTGCGTCATAGCGTGATTGGGCTGTTCTTGCTCGGGCTGTCGGCGGCGCTGGTGCTTTATGCGGCGCAGCTGATCAGCTCCGCCATTCAGGCCAGCCTCTCTGAGGAGCACCGGGCGCCGCCCGCGCGAGAGCGGGTTTTTGCGGTCAATGTGGTGACGGCAGTGCTGGGCGAAGAACACCCCGAACTGGTCGGCTTTGGCCATGTGGAAAGCCGCCGCACGCTGGAGCTCCGCGCGGCGGTGTCGGGCCGTGTGGTCCGGCTGGCCGAAGGGTTTCAGGATGGTGGGCGGGTGCAGGCGGGCGACACGCTGGTCGAGATCGACACAGCCGATGCCCAGGCCACGCGGGACCGCGCCGATGCGGATATGATGGATGCCAAGGCCGAGAGCCGCGATGCGGCGCGGGCGCTGGATCTGGCCCGCGACGAGCTGAAAACGGCGCAGATGCAGGCCGATCTGCAAGAGCGCGCCTATCAGCGGCAGGTGGATCTGAAAACCCGCGGTGTCGGCACCGATGCGGCGGTCGAAGCCGCCGAGCTCACCGCCACCCAGGCGCGTCAGGCGGTGCTGACCCGGCGTCAGGCCGTCAGCCAGGCCGAGGCGCGGGTGGATCAGGCGCGCACCTTGGTGGCACGGGCGCAGATCGCACTGGACGAGGCGCAGCGCGATCTGAACGACACCAGCATCACCGCGCCCTTTACCGGCACGCTGCAATCGGTCTCGCTGGTGGAGGGGCGTCTGGTGGCGGGCAATGAAATCCTGGCGGAGCTGGTGGACCCGGATCAGCTGGAGGTCGCCTTTCGCATCTCCACCACCCAATACGCCCGGCTGCTGGACGACAGCGGGCGGCTGATCCCGGCGCCGGTCACCGTGCGGCTGGATGCGGCGGGGGCGGGGATCAGCGCGCCCGGCACCCTGGCGCGGGCCAGCGGCGCGGTTGGCGACGGCCAGTCGGGCCGTTTGATCTATGCCCGAATGGAGCGCACCGCCGGCTTCAAGCCCGGCGATTTTGTCACCGTGACCGTGCGCGAACCCGCGATTGCCGGTCTGGCCCGCCTGCCGGCCTCGGCCATGGATGCGCGCCAGACGGTGCTGGTTCTGGGCGAGGACAACCGGCTGGAGGAATTGCCGGTCGAGCTGGTACGCCGACAGGGCGATGATATCCTCGTGCGCGGGGCGGGGCTTGACGGGGCCCGGGTTGTCACCGGGCGCACGCCGCTGCTGGGCGCCGGGATCAAGGTGCGCCCGCTCACCAATGGCGCTGAGGCCGCCGTCACCGAGGATGCAGAGCTGATCGAGCTCAGCGCGGAGCGACGGCAGCGCCTGGTGGCGATGGTCACAGGCAACGACCAGATGCCAAAATCCGCCAAGGCCCGCGTTCTGGCGCAGCTGGAACAGCCCCGGGTTCCGGCCGCGCTGGTCTTGCAGATCGAAGAGAATAAGGGCGGCTGAGCCCGCCCATACGCCCCCTTTCCCCCATGCCCCCTCGCCCCAAGCGGCGACAACAGGTGACCCAGATGGCAGAGCACTCGACGGAAAAGGCCCATGGCATCCTGAGCTATTTCACCCGTCACCGCACGGCTGCAAATCTCGTGCTGATGCTGCTGTTGATCTGCGGCGCGGCGGCGATTCCCAATATGCGGGCGCAGTTCTTTCCCGATGTGATCGTCGAGACCGTGCGGGTCTCGGTCACCTGGGAAGGCGCCGGGCCAGAGGATGTGGACAGCGCCATCGTGCAGGTGCTGGAACCGGCGCTTCTGGCGGTGGATGGCGTCGAGGATACCGAATCCTCCTCGCGCGAGGGCGGCGCGCAGATCAGCATCGACTTTGAGCCCGGCACCGATATGGCGCGGGCCACGGATGATGTGCAAAACGCGGTGGACACGGTCACCACCCTGCCCGAAGAGGCCGAGGAGCCGGAGGTGGAGCGTGCGGTCTGGCGGGACCGGGTCACCGATATCGTCATCACCGGCCCGGTCGGGGCGCAGCAGCTGGGCCTTCTGGCGGACGAGCTGATCCTGCGGCTGTTTCAGGCCGGGGTGACCCGCACCACGATCCGCGGCCTTGCCGCGCCGCGCACCATCATCGAGGTCCCCTCAAGCCAGCTCATCGCCCATGACATCACCATGGCCGAGATCGCCAGCGTCATCGCCGCCGAGGTAGACATCAACCCGGCGGGCGAGGTCGAGGGCGCCAATGCCCGGGTGCGCACCGGCACCCAGAAACGCAGCCCCGACGAGCTGCAAGCGGTGGTGCTGCGCTCCGAGGCGGATGGCTCGACGCTGACCATCGGCGATGTGGCGAAGATTCGCGTCGAGGGCGTGGACCGCCAGCGCAGCTATTTCGTCGGCGACAACCGCGCCATGTCGGTGCGGGTGGACCGCTCGGATCAGGGCGATGCGATTCGGATCCAGCATCAGGTGCAGGAGGTGGTGGACGAGATGAACCTCTCGCTGCCGCAGGGGGTGAAGATCTCGCTCATCCGCACCCGCGCCGAGGCGATCACCGGGCGGCTCGATATCCTTGTGGACAACGGGCTGATGGGGCTGGCGCTGGTGGTGGTGCTTCTGTTCCTCTTCCTCAATGCGCGCATCGCCTTCTGGGTGGCGGCGGGCATTCCGGCCTCGATGTTTGCCGCCATTGCGCTGATGTATATGGGCGGGCTGACGATCAATATGATCTCGCTCTTTGGCCTGATCATCACCCTCGGGATTGTGGTGGATGACGCCATCGTGGTGGGCGAGCACGCGGATTTTCGCGCCCGCCGCCTGGGCGAGGACCCGGTCACCGCCTCGGAACGGGCCGCCCGGCGCATGGCGATGCCGGTCTTTGCCGCGACGCTGACGACCATCATCGCCTTCTTTGGCCTCACCATCATCGGCGGGCGCTTTGGCGAGCTGATCGCGGATATCCCCTATACGGTGATCGCGGTTCTGGGGGCGAGCCTGGTGGAATGTTTCCTGATCCTGCCCAACCACATGGCGCATGCGCTGACCCACAGCAAGGAAGAGCATTGGTATGACGCGCCCAGCCGTGTGGTGAACCGGGGCTTTCGCTGGGGCCGCGATCACCTGTTCCGGCCGCTGATGGCGGGGGTGGTGCGGGCGCGCTATGTGGTGGTCGCCGGGGCCTTTGTGATCCTGGCGAGCCAGATGGCGCTGTTCATCCGGGGCGATGTCACCTGGCGGTTCTTCAACGCGCCGGAGCGGGCGTCGATCTCGGGCAATTTCGCCATGGTGGAGGGCGCCAGCCGCGCCGATACCTTGCAGCAGATGCGCGAATTCCAGCGCGCGGTGGAGGAACTCGGCGCCGAGTATGAGGCGCGCTATGGCCGCAACCCGGTTGATTTCGTCATGGCCGAGGTCGGCGGCAACACCGGCCGCGGTCTGGCCGGAACCGACACCAAGGACAGCGATCTTCTGGGCGGCCTCGCGATCGAGCTGATCGACGCCGACCTGCGCCCCTATTCCAGCTTTGCCTTTGTCGGAGAGCTGCAAAAGCGGCTGGTGCAATTGCCCCTGACCGAGGTGGTCTCCTTCCGCAGCTGGCGTTCCGGCCCCGGCGGTGACGCGCTGGACGTGCAGTTTTATGGCGCCGATGTCTCCACGCTCAAAGCCGCCGCCGAGGATCTGAAGACCGCCGTGGCGCGCTACCCGGAGGTCTCGGCGGTGGAGGATACCCTCGCCTATGACAAGGAAGAGCTGGTGCTCGATCTGACCCCGCAGGGCCAGGCGCTGAACTTTACCATCGACGGGCTGGGCCGCGCCCTGCGCCAGCGCCTGAACGGGATCGAGGCCGCCACCTACCCGGACGGGCCGCGCTCGGCGCAGATCCGGGTGGAGCTGCCCAAGGGCGAGCTGACGGCGGATTTCCTGGAACGCACCCGGATGCGCGCACCCTCCGGCATTTACGTGCCGCTGGCCGATATCGTCACCGTCAGCCAGCGCACCGGCTTTTCCACCGTGCGGCGGGAAAACGGCGTCCGGCTGATCTCCGTCACCGGCGATATCTCCGAGGACGACCCGGTTCAGGCCGAGGCCATCATGGAAGCGCTGCAAACAGAGATCCTGCCCAAGATCGCCGAGGAACGGCAGGTGGAATTCCGCCTCGCCGGGCTGAGCGAGCAGGAGGATGAATTCCTCAGCGATGCGGGCAACGGGCTGGTGCTCTGTCTGGCCGGAATCTATCTGGTGCTCTGCTGGATCTTCTCCAGCTGGACGCGGCCTCTGGTGGTGATGGCGATCATTCCCTTTGGTCTGGTGGGCACCATCTGGGGCCACCACCTGTGGGATCTGCCGATGAGCATGTTCACGGTTGTGGGGCTTCTGGGCATGACCGGGATCATCATCAATGACAGCATCGTTCTGGTCTCAACCATCGACGATTACGCAAAGGAGCGCGGGCTGATCCCCTCGATCATCGACGGCGCGGCGGACCGCTTGCGGCCGGTGATGCTGACGACGCTGACCACGGTGCTGGGCCTCGCGCCCCTGATGTACGAGACCTCGCAGCAGGCGCAATTCCTGAAACCGACGGTGATCACGCTGGTCTACGGGCTGGGCTTTGGCATGTTCCTCGTGCTTCTGGTGGTTCCCGCCCTGCTGGCGATTCAGGCGGATATCGCGCGCCCGATCCAATCGGTGAAACGCGCGTTGCAGACCGGGCAACACCGGGGCGCGCGCGGCTTGCGGGCCTTGATGGGGCTGAGCGTGCTGGCACAGCTGGGCTGGCTGGCGGTGACCTTGGGCCAGACCATGATCACCGGCGCGTTGAACGGACTGTTTCTGCGGGCGCTGCCCGGGCTGGCCGATATGGCCCCGATGAAAGCAGCGCTGCTGCTCTGCCTCTCTGGCCTGGCGGTGCTGGCGCTTGTGACCTATGTGATCGGCGCGCTGGGCGGCATACGCGGGCTGTCGCGCCAGCGGGTCTGAGCCACCCGCGCCAGCTCTGCCACCCGGTCCAGCAGCTCAAGCCCGAGATGCTCCATCTCCGCCACCGACACCCAGCGGGCCTCCAGCGCATCATCATCGGGCACCGGCTGGCCAGAGACATGATGGCAGAGCGTCGCGACCAGGAAATACTGCGCCCCGACACTGCCATCCGCATTGCGCGGGATCACATCCAGCGTCATCAGCTGGGCACCCGGTTCCGCCACCACGCCGGTTTCCTCCTGCAATTCCCGCGCGGCGGCCTCGGCGGCGGTTTCGCCCAGCTCCACATGACCGCCGGGAAAGCCCCAGGTGCCGGCATTGGGCGGGTTCTTCCGCTTGACCAGGATGACGCTGTCAGCGCCGTCGATCTCGGCGCAGACAACCGCCAAAGCCCCCAGAACGGGGCGGCGGGGCAATAGGGGGGTGTCAGTGCTCATAAGCGCGGCGGGCCTTTGGGTCAGGGCAGTCGGCAGCGGTGCGGGCAGCGCGCATGTTGCAGGTCTCAGCCCGCCGTGCAGCCCCGGATATCCACCGCATGCGATGTGCCCAGCACCGTAAAGCGCAGCGCCGAGCGGTCAACCGTCAATGGCCCCTCGCCGGTGGGCAGCAGCTCCGCTTCGGCAATCAGATCCCGCCCCTCGCGCCAGGATTTGGTCTCCCCCGCCATCATCCGCAGCCCGTCGCCCTCGATCACCGCGACTTCCGTCGCCCCGGCAGAGGGCATGGCGATGCGGGCCGAAACCTTCATGCCATAGGCGGTGGGCGAGAGCCGACAGGTGACGCCGCGCACCTTGGCCTCCGCCGCCGAATAGGGCCGCGACGCCAGCGCGGCGCTGATCAGCGGATTGCGGGCAGCGTCCAGATCGGCCCGATGATCAAACCGCAGCGCCGAAGGGATGCAGATATCCTTGCACAGGCCCAGCTCCATCTCGCCCTTCAGGCGGATTGGCGCGCCTCGGGTGCGGGGGGTGATTTCGATCGGCAGGATCAATTCGTCATGATAGCCAATGGTGCGAAACCCCGAGGTCTGGAACACTTCGGGCGTTGGCCAGATGATGCGCAGATCCGCCACATTGCGCGATCCGCGCCAGTCAAACCGTGGCGGAATACCGGCATCCCCCGGCGCGCGCCAATAGGTCTTCCAGCCCGGCTCCAGCCGCAGATGCAAGGCACCAAGATAGCGCCCGTCACTGCTGGGCCCGCCGTCCAGCACCTCGATGCGGGCGACATGATCCAGACCCCCGGCCTGAACCGGGGCGGCAGCAGCCACAAGGGCCGCGATCAACAGCGTGAGAGAGCTCAGCAAAGGGCGCAACAAGGATGTCATGGCTCCTGCTATCGCCAGATCGGGCGATAAAGCCAAGTCACATCCCGGAGAGACGCCGCGATTGTCACCCAAACGTGACAATCGCGGTGTCTCTCCCTCTTGCGTGGCGGGGTTGCAACCGCGCGCCTGCCGCGTCATGCTGATCCCAAGGGCCACGCGCCGCAACAGAGGCAGCTATATGGAACTGACAGGCAAGTTGCTGATCGCAATGCCGGGAATCGGGGACCCCCGCTTCGACAATTCGGTGGTTTTTCTGTGTTCGCACGGCGACGAAGGGGCGATGGGCTTGATCATCAACAAGCTCGCCCCCGGGGTGCTGCTCCGGACATTGTTCGACCAGCTCGACATCAAGACCAAACCCAAGGCAGGCCGGGTGCCGGTCCATTTCGGCGGGCCGGTGGAAACCCAGCGCGGCTTTGTGCTGCATTCCGATGACTATGTCTCCAGCGTGAATTCCCTGGCGGTGAAGCCGGGATTTTCCATGACGGCGACGCTGGATGTCCTCGAAGACATCGCCGAAGGGCGCGGCCCCGAGCAATTCCTGGTGATGCTGGGCTATGCCGGCTGGGGCGCCGGGCAGCTGGAAGAGGAAATCGCCCAGAACGGCTGGCTGACCGCCGACGCCGAGCCAGAGACGATCTTTTCCAACCCGGCAGAGGAGCAATGGGAGGCGGCGCTGGCCAGCCTTGGCGTGACGCCGCTGAACCTCTCCATGGATGCCGGTCGCGCCTGAGGCCGCCGGGGCGGGGGCTCTCCCGCCCGTCGCAACCTGCATCAAGATGCAGGCGCTCCCGTTGGGCCCGGCGCCGCTGGCGCGGCGCAGAGTGGCTCCGATATTCATCTTTTTCCAAATATCCCGGAGCGCGAGGCAGAGCCTCGCATCCTCCCCGTGCCGCAATCGGGCGTCTAGCGGGGAGCCGCCGCGCGCCGCAGCCGGTCGTTGATGGCAACCCCAAGACCCCGCTCCGGCACCGGCGCCACGGCGATAGGCTGGCCCTGCGCGTCCAGCCGGTGCAGGTGACCAAAGAGATTGGCGGCGGCCTCTGCCAGATCGCCGGTTTCCGACAGGTTCAGATCATAGCTGCCAGGGCCGAACCCCAGCGAAAGCTCGCCCGGCGCGAAACTCCCTGCGTTCAGCCGAACGCTGGCGCGGGGCGCGTAATGAGACAGCAGCTGCCCGGGCGCGGAGAGCGGATCGGCAGCGTCGCGCAGCGCCAGCGGCTGGCCCAGCACCGCCTCGATCTCCTCCGCCGCCAGGCCGCCGGGGCGCAGCAGCATCGGCGCCTCGCCGGCCAGACCGAGGATGGTGGACTCCACCCCGACACCGCAGGGACCATCGTCCAGAATGGCCGCGATCCTGCCGCCAAGGCCTGCCTCCACATGCGCGGCGGTGGTGGGGCTGATCCGGCCCGAGGGGTTGGCCGAGGGCGCCGCGACCGGGCCGCCAAACGCGGCCAGCAGATCCCGGGCGCAGGCCTTGGCCGGAACCCGGACCGCCAGCGTGCTCAGCCCCGCCGTCACCAGCGGCGACACGCCATGACCCGCGCGCAGGGGCAGCACCAGCGTCAGCGGCCCGGGCCAGAAGGCGGCTGCCAGTGTCTCGGCCCAGGCGTTCCACTCCACCAGCGCCTGCGCCGCGCTCACATCGGCCACATGGGCGATCAGCGGGTTGAAACTGGGCCGCCCCTTGCTGGCATAAATCGCCGCCACCGCCGTGCCATTGCGGGCATCGGCGCCAAGCCCATAGACCGTCTCGGTCGGAAAGGCGACGAGCGCGCCCGCGCGCAGCAGCGCAGCCGCGCGGGCCAAACCCTCGGGCGAAGGCGTCAGCAATTCCGTTTCATGATGGGTCTCTGTCATAGCGCGGCCTTGGGGCGTCTGAACGGGGTGGCCGTACCGTCACTTGCCCCGGTGACGCGGCGTTTTGATTGCACGGATACGGCAGCTGTTTACGAAAATAGCCAAAGCACAGTAAATACCCGAGTGTGGTGGCAATGCCAAGCGACCGCGTTGCCGCCTCCGGTGCCCCGCCGCCCCTGTCTTGATCAGACGCCCGCAGACCAGAAAGAGGCCCCGCCCATGAGCTTTCGTGCGCCCGCATCCGACCACCAGTTCCTGTTGGAACAGATCCTCAACTTTGACCAGATCAGCGCCACCGAAAAATTCGCAGAGGCTGACGCCGATGTGATGGCGGCGATCCTGTCGGAGGCCGGCAAGATGTGCGACGAGGTGCTGGCGCCCCTGCAACGCAATGGCGATCTGCACCCGGCGCATCTGGAAAACGGCGTGCTGCGGACCTCGCCCGGGTTTGGCGAGGGCTACAAGGCGATCGCGACCGGTGGCTGGATCGGCATGAGCGCCGCGCCCGAGTTTGGTGGCATGGGGCTGCCGATGGCGCTGACCACCGCAGTGAACGAGATGATGGCGGGGGCCTGCCTTGCCCTGCAACTGGCACCGCTGATGAGCCAGGGCCAGATCGAGGCGCTGGAGCATCACGCCTCTGACGCGCTGAAACAGCTCTACCTGCCCAAGCTGATTTCCGGCGAATGGGCCGGCACCATGAACCTGACCGAACCGCAGGCGGGATCGGACGTCGGCGCGCTCAGCTCCCGGGCCGAGCCCAATGGCGATGGCACTTATGCGGTCTCCGGGCAGAAGATCTACATCTCCTGGGGCGATAATGATTTCACCGAGAACGTCTGCCATCTGGTGCTGGCGCGGCTGCCCGACGGGGTGGCGGGCACCAAGGGGATCTCGCTGTTTCTGGTGCCGAAATACCTGCCGGATGAAAACGGCAACCCGGGCAAGGCCAATGATCTGAGCGTGGTCAGCCTGGAGCACAAGATGGGGCTGCATGGTTCGCCCACCTGCGTGATGCAATATGACGGGGCCACCGGCTGGCTGGTGGGAAAGGAACACGGCGGCATGGCGGCCATGTTCACCATGATGAACAACGCCCGGCTTGGCGTCGGCGGTCAGGGCATCGGCGCGGCCGAGGGGGCCTATCAACATGCGCTGGCCTATGCGCTGGAGCGCAAGCAGGGCCGCACCCCGGTGGCGGATGGCAGTGGCACCATCGTCGACCACGCCGATGTGCGCCGCATGCTGATGGAGATGAAGGCCGATGTCTTTGCCGCCCGGGCGATCATGCTGGCCTGTGCCAGCGCCATCGACATGGGCAGCGCCACGGGCGAGGCGGAGTGGAAGAGCCGCGCCGCGTTCCTGACCCCGATCTCCAAGGCCTTCGGCACCGAGACCGGCATCCGCGTCGCCGAACAGGGCGTGCAGGTGCATGGCGGCATGGGCTTCATCGAGGAAACCGGTGCGGCGCAATTCTACCGTGATGTGCGGGTCACCGCGATCTATGAGGGCACCAATGGCATTCAGGCCATGGACCTGGTGGGGCGCAAGATGATGGATGGCGGCGAAATGGCCAACCGCCTGATCGACGAGATCGAGGAACAGGCCGAGCGCGCCCGCCCGACTCATCCTAATATGGCCGAAGCGGTCTGGCAGGCCTGCGAGACCCTGCGCGAGACCACCGACTGGCTGGTCGAGGCAGAGATGCAGGACCGTTTTGCTGGCGCTGTGCCCTATCTGATGGCCTTTGCCCGGGTTCTGGGCGGGCACTACCACCTCGCCGCGGCGCTGGCCGACCGGGGGGGCGCGCGCGAGAAACTGGCGCGGTTCTATATCAAGCGGATGCTGCCCCAGCACGCGGGTTATCTGACCCATGCGCGCGAAGGCGCTGCCGGGGCCTTTGCGCTGACGGTTGAAGAGTTGGCAAGCTGATGGTCTCTGTCGCTGACGTCGCACCGCGCACCCCCTGGGAAGAGCCGCCCGCCATGGGCGAGGCCATCGAGGTGGCCGAGGGCGTCCTCTGGATGCGCCTGCCGCTGCCGATGAAGCTCGACCACGTCAATGTCTATGCGCTGGACGAGGGCGACAGCTGGACGGTGATCGACACGGGGATGTCGTCGAACAAGACCCGCCGGATCTGGGCCGAGCTGATGGCGGGCCCCCTGGCGGGCAAACCCGTGGGCCGTGTGGTGGTGACCCATCACCACCCGGACCATATCGGCAATGCGGGCTGGTTTCAGTCCGAACATGGCGCCGAGCTTGTGACCACCCGCACCGCCTGGCTGTTTGCCCGCATGCTGACGCTGGATGTGCAGGAGGAATGGCCCGAGGAAACCCTGGCCTATTATCGCAGCGCGGGCATGGATCCCGCGATCTATGCCGCGCGCAAGGCCGACCGGCCGTTCAATTTTGCAGATACCGTCTATCCGATGCCGCTGGGCTTCACCCGGATCCAGCAGGGCGATGTGCTGCGCATGGGCGGGCGCGAATGGGATGTGCATATGGGCAACGGCCACGCGCCGGAACATGCAACCTTCTGGAGCCGCGACGATCATCTGGTGCTGACCGGCGATCAGGTGCTCTCCTCGATCAGCCCCAACATCGGTGTCTACGCGACCGAACCGGAGGCGGATCCGCTGGCGGAATGGCTGGAGGCCTGCGAGCGTCTGGCGGCGCTGGCGCGTCCCGACCATCTGGCGCTGGGCGGCCACAAGCTGCCCTTTACCCGGCTGCCCCTGCGCATGCGCCAGCTCATCGACAATCATCACGGCGCGCTGGAGCGGCTGCTCGATCACCTGGAGACCCCCAAAAGCGCGGCGGAGTGTTTCGGGCTGCTGTTCAAGCGCCAGATCGGAGCCGGGGAATACGGGCTGGCGCTGGTGGAAGCGGTGGCCCATGTCAATCACCTCTACCGCACCGGCCAGGTCACGCGCGAGCGCCGCGCGGATGAGGCCTGGGTTTACCGCCGCGCCTGAGGCTGCCACTCTGTCCGCAGAGCTCAGCCCGAGGATTTGCCCATGGACAACAAGATCGCAACCAGCGCCGAGGTGGCAGAGGCCGCCGCGCTGCCCTGTCATCGCGAGGTACACAGCGACCCCAATGCGCCCGAAGCGCTGCGGGACGTGCCGGAACCGATGCAAAAGGTGCCCACCGCAGAACAGAAAAGCCCGGCGCGCTGGGCCTATGAGCGGCTGATCCTCTATATCCAGAACTTTGAAAAGACGCTGGACGGCGAGCACGAGGTTGCGATGGGCTTTGCCGGGGGCGATGCCGGTGTGCTGCGGATCGAGGGCATGGGCTATTTCGACCCCGATATCGTGACCTTCTACGGAAGCGATTCGGCGGGCGCGCGGACGCAACTGGTGCAGCACGTGAGCCAGCTCAATGTGATTCTGCGCGCGATGACAAAGCCCAAACCGGAGGAGCCGGCCAAGCGGATCGGTTTTCGCCTTGTTGCGGAGCTGGAAGATCAGGCGTGACCCTGTTCTGCGCGCCGCTTCCAACTAGCGGCGCGACACAAGAGAGCCCGGCTGGAGGGATTGCGCTTTGCTTTGCAAATCGCCGGGGGCAGGGGCGGCGCCTTCGGCGCCGCCCCTGCCGGGCCCAACGCTTTTGCGGGAGGCTTTGCCTCATGCACAAAGGGTCGGGAGCGCCCCGGTTTCTGTTTCACCCCGCCGGTGAGGCATGTGTTGAACGGGGTGAATTCCGGGGTCAGGCAGGCAATCGGGTCGCCGATATAGGTCAGTGATGCTGACCTGATGTTTCGCGTACGAAACAATGGGTCAGGCCTGTTGATACAATTTATGCGCGTTGCCAGGGGGGCGGGCGCTGATATCCTGGGGTCGCTGCAACAGTGCCCTTCGGGATGGCAGAACTGAGGCGATAGAGGTGGTGACAGCGGTTTAGAAATCCAGTATCACCGCCTGCAAGTGAAAAGACGCGAACAGGACCATTCAAATGGCTGAACACAAGCACGGCACCATGGATACCTCCGTTCAGGAGCAAACCTTCAACAGCTTCATGACTTTTGTCTCCCGCTTCTGCATCTTCCTGGTGTGTTTCGGGATCTTCCTGGCGGTATTTGCCAGCTAAGCCGAGACCTATTGCAGTTCTGACAGACGAAATTGCGCGGAGCGTTTACTGATGCGGACCCCGATCCTTATTCTTGCGCTCTGCGCGGCACTTGCGGGCTGTGCACAAAAGCCTGACCGGCCGGATGCCTCGCCCGAGGCGGCAGCGCAGGCGGCCTATCGGGACCCGGCGCATCCCTCGATGACGCTGATCACCGTGGTCAACAACCGCAGCGGCGCGGGCGCCCATACGGCGCTGATGGTCAATGCCTCCGAGCAGGTGATCTTTGACCCGGCGGGGTCCTTCTATGCCGATATCGTGCCGGAGCGCGAGGATGTGCTCTATGGCATCACCCCGCGGCTCTATCAGGCCTATCGCGGCGCCCATGCGCGGGAAACCTTCCATGTGGTATCGCAAAAGGTCGACCTGACGCCGGAGCAGGCGCAGGCGGCCTATCAGCTGGTCACCACCAACGGCCGCGTGCCGGGGGCGTTTTGCGCCAATGCCACCTCGAATATCCTGAGCCGGATCCCGGGGTTTGAGCAGATCAAGGTGACCTACTACCCGGTGAAGCTGCAAGAGCAGTTCGCGCAGATCCCGGGGGTGGAAACCGACACCTATTATGAAAATGACAGCGACGATCTGAAGGCCGGACTGGCCCAGACCAACGCCAAGCTGAACGCCGCCGCCGGAACCGGTAACTGACGCAGGATGAACGGGTCCTGAGCCTAGGTGAGGCGGGCGGCGTAAGCGCCATCCCAGAAAATACATCAGCGCCCAAAGGCTTGTGGCGCCGCTGACCATGGCGATCAGCACGTTTCTGGTCAGCACTGCCACGGCCAGGGTCAGGGCGGCGGCAGAAAAATGGATCAGGCTCGGCGCGCCGTCAGTGGGCGCGGGCCAGACCACCAGCGGCGCGACCAGCGCCGGGATGATCGCCACCGCCGTATAGCGCAGATGCCGCATCAGCCAGTCGGGCATGGCGCGGTTGCCGACCAGCCCGATAAAGGCAAAGCGCAGCGCAAAGCTCCCGATCGCCAGCCCGGCAATCACGATCCACAGGGTTGTGCGGTCAAAGGCCATGGCGGTCTCGCTCATTCCGGCGCCTCCGGTGAGATTTCTTGCTGGCGCTGTGCAAACCAAAGCTCCGCCTGTGCGCCGGCCATCATGCCCGCCAGTCCGGCCACGATCAGCCCCAGATTATAGGGCAGGAAGGCGGCAGGCAGTGCCACTGCGCAGGCGGTGAAACAGGCGACCACATGGGCCGGGGTGCGCAGCATCGGGCCGATCATCGCCAGAAAGGCAATCGGCAGCACGAAGTCGAGCCCGAGATTATCCGGCACTGCCGCCCCCACCCAGGCGCCGGTCAGCGTCGCGGCCATCCAGGCCGGGGCGACCAGCCCGTTGGTGCCAAAGAAATAGGCCATCCGCTCGCGGGTGCCCCAGTCGCGGCGACGCTCAAATTCGATCATCGAGAGCGCATAGGCCTGATCCACCGTCAGATAGGCGGCGCAGGCGCGCTGCCACAGGGGCGCATCGCCGAGGTAAGGCGTCAGCGAGGCGGAATACATCGCCACCCGCAGGTTCACGGCCAGGGCGGAAATCAGCACGATCAGTGTCGGCGTGTGTTCCTGCATCAGCTGCAAGGCGGTGAACTGCGCCGATCCGGCAAAGACCGCCAGCGAGAAGGACATCGCCTCTCCGACGCGCAGGCCGGCCTCTGCCGCGAGCACCCCGAAGAGCAACCCAAAGGGGCCCGAGACCAAAACAAAGGGGGCGCTGTCGCGCAGGCCTTTCCAAAAGGCGGATTTCGTGGTGGAGATTGCCATGCCCGGCCCTTAAGTTAACAGGTGTATGGCTACGCGTCTTGGAGGAGCTTGGCAATTGGCGAAATTGGATCCAATGTCGGAAAACTACGTAATTGCTCCTGATCCGGGCAATTCCCGGCTGACCCGTGTGGTGCGCGGCACCGACCACCTGGGGCAAGCCACCGAGATTTCGGTGGTCGAGGAACGCCCGCTGACCATCTACCTCAATCGTCAGGAGATCGTCACGGCGATGACCATTGGCGATTACCCGGAATATCTGGCGCTGGGGTTTCTGAAAAATCAGGGCATGCTGTCGGAAACTGATGTGGTGACCCGCGTTGATTACGACGAGGAGGTGGAGACCGTGGTGGTGCGCACCGAGGTCGAGACCTCGCATGAGGAAAAGCTGCAAAAGAAGACCCGCACCTCGGGCTGCGCGGTGGGCACGGTGTTTGGCGATATGATGGCCGGGCTGGAGGGGGTTACGCTGCCGCCGGTCGAGGTAAAGACCTCCTGGCTCTATGCGCTGTCCGCTACGATAAACCGCACACCCTCGCTCTATCTGGAGGCCGGAGCGATCCATGGCACGGTGCTGTGTCATCAGGATCGCCCGCTGGTCTATATGGAGGATGTGGGCCGCCACAACGCGGTGGACAAGATCGCGGGCTGGATGCTGTCGGAGGGCGTCGAGGCGGCAGATAAGATCCTTTATACCACCGGGCGGCTGACCTCGGAGATGGTGATCAAGACTGCGATAATGGGCATTCCGGTGCTGGTCTCGCGCTCGGGCTTTACCGCCTGGGGGGTGGAGATCGCACAGGAGATCGGCCTCACCCTGATTGGCCGGATGCGCGGGCAGCGGTTTGTCTGCCTTGCGGGCGAAGAACGCCTGCTGCGTGACATGGACCCCGGCGCGGTGCCAATGGAAGAGAAGAAACATCGCCGAAAGAGCGCAGAATGAGCCGCCCGGGGCAGGGGCGCGCCTCGGGGCCATCGAGGCCCGCTCGGCGCGCGGCGCGGCGATGCCGCTTGGGCGCAAGTGGAAAGGATGCAGCATGACACAGGTTCTTGGAGTGATCCTGGCAGGTGGGCTGGCCACCCGGATGGGCGGCGGCGACAAGGGGCTGCTGCGTCTTGGCGGACGGAGCCTGCTGACGCGGGTGGTTGATCGGCTGGCGCCGCAGGTTGCGGGGCTGGCGCTGAACGCCAATGGCGATGCGGCGCGGTTTGCGGATCTGGGCCTGCCGGTGATTGCCGACAGTATCGAGGGCTTTGCCGGGCCGCTGGCCGGGGTGCTGGCGGGGCTTGACTGGGCGGCGGAGCAGGGGGCGGAGGCGATTGTCACCGCCGCCGCCGACACGCCGTTCTTTCCCACCGATCTGGTGGCACGGCTGGTCGCGGCCTCGGCGGGGCAGGCGCATCCCTTGGTGCTGGCCACCACGCCCAAGAGCGGCGATGAGATGCTGAAATCCGGCGGCCGTGGCCGCGTCAATCGCCACCCGACCTTTGGTCTCTGGCCGGTGGCGCTGCGAGATGATTTGCGGGCGGCGCTGAACGACGGGCTGCGCAAGGTGGTGCTGTGGACCGACCGGCATGGCGGGCGCGAGGCGCTGTTTGACGCCACGCCCTTTGATCCCTTCTTTAACGTCAACACGCCCGACGATCTGGCGCGGGCAGAGGGGCTATTGCGATGAAACTCTATGGTGTGACCGGCTGGAAGAACAACGGCAAGACTGGCCTGATGGAGCGGCTGGTGGCGGAGTTCACCGCGCGGGGGCTGCGTGTTTCCACCCTGAAACACGCCCATCACAGCACCGATGTGGACCAGCCCGGCACCGACAGCCATCGCCACCGCGTTGCGGGGGCAGAGGAGGTGGTGCTGGCCTCGCCCAACCGCGTCGCCATCATGCAGGAGCTGCGCGGCGCGCCGGAGCCGTCGCTGACCGCGCTGCTGGCCCGGATGCGCCCGGTGGATCTGATCCTGATCGAGGGGTTCAAGCGGGAGCCGCATCCCAAGATCGAAGTCTATCGCACCGCCGCTGGCAGCGCGCTGATCGCGCCGCAGGATGCCAGCATCCGCGCCGTGGCCGCCGACATCCCGCTGGATCTGGATCGCCCGGTCTTTGATCTGGATGACACGAGGGCGATTGCCGATTTCATCGCGGCGGAGCTGAGCCTGAACGCGGAGGCTGCGCAATGACCGTGACGCCGCCGCCCCTGCGCAACGATTGTTTTGCCCTGCCGCAGGGGGTGAGCTGGACGCCCGTGGAGGAGGCGCTGGCGCTGCTGCGAGACAGGCTGGCGCCGGTCACGGGCGTTGAGACGCTGCCGCTGGCGGAGGCATTGGGCCGGGTGTTGGCGCAGGAGGCGGTGGCGCGGCGCTCCAACCCGCCGCAGCCCAATTCCGCGGTCGATGGCTATGGCTTCGCCGGGGCGCGGGACGCGGGGCCGCATGTGCTGCCGCTGGTGGCGGGGCGCGCGGCGGCGGGGGTGCCCTATGCGGATGTCGTGCCCGAGGGCCATGCGATCCGTATCCTGACCGGCGCGGCGCTGCCCGAAGGGGCCGATACGGTGATCCTGGAAGAGGACGTGCGCATCGATGGGCGGCAGGTCGCCTTTCACGGGCCACTAAAGCGCGGCGCCAATGCGCGGGCGGCGGGCGAGGATGTGATGGCGGGCGAGGTGATCCTGCCGGCGGGGCGGGTGTTGACGCCTGCCGATCTGGCGCTGGCCTCGGCCACCGGTCTGGCGAAGCTTGCGGTACGCAAACCCCTGCGGGTGGCGGTGATTTCCACCGGCGACGAGCTGGTGGAGCCGGGGGCTGTGGCCGGGTTGGGGCAGATCTATGACGCCAATCGCCCGATGCTTTTGGCGCTGATGCAGCAGTTTGGCTTTCAGGTGCTGGATATGGGTCGCATTGCGGATCATCGCGAGAGCCTGCGGCAGGCGCTGGATGAGGCGGCGGCGCGGGCGGATGTGATCCTGACCAGCGGCGGTGCCTCGGCGGGGGACGAGGACCATGTCTCGGCGCTCTTGCGCGCGGCGGGTGCGATGCAGGAATGGCGGATCGCGCTGAAACCGGGCCGCCCGCTGGCGCTGGGCATGTGGAGCGGCACGCCGGTCTTTGGCCTGCCGGGCAACCCGGTGGCGGCGCTGGTCTGCACGCTGATCTTTGCCCGCCCAGCGATGGGGCTGATGGCGGGGGCGGGCTGGTCGGAGCCCTTGGGGTTTGAGGTGCCAGCGGCGTTTTCCAAAAACAAGAAACCGGGGCGGCGGGAGTATCTGCGCGCCCGGCTGCGCGCGGGGCAGGCCGAAGTGTTCAAATCCGAGGGGTCGGGGCGGATCTCCGGGCTGAGCTGGGCCGAGGGGCTGGTGGAACTGCCCGATCAGGCCGCCGAGATCCGCCCGGGTGATGTGGTTTATCCCCTATGCCAGCTTTGGCATGGGGTGAATGAGCCTGAGTGATTGGGCCTTGGGGGAGTGAGCCTGGGGGATCTGTCGCCGGGGGCGGGGTGACTGTGTGGCTGTTGCAAAGAAGGGGGCGCTGCCCCCTCGCGCCATGGGCGCTCACCCCCGGGATATTTGCGGTTAGAAGAAAAAGTGGCGGGCGCGATCAGGGGGCGAGCTGATAGTTGAAGACATCGTTTGGGTAGGCGTCATTGCCGAGCATAAATGCAGTGGTGCCGATGCGTTCAAATCCCTGCGCCAGGTAAAAGCCGATGGCGGCGGTGTTTTCCGAATTGGTCGTCAGCCAGGCGGTTTCTTGCTCCCAGCGCCGGGCCTGGGCCAGCCCGGCGTCTAACAGCGCGCGGCCGATGCCGGTACCTTGGTGGCGCGGTTGCACGTAGAGGGTTGAAATCTCGCATCCCGCTGCCGCGGTCACCGGGTTTCCTTGGTTGCGCGTCAGGCGGATGTAGCCGTCGATGCCGCTACGGTTTTGCGAGACGATCAGCTGTTCGTCCGGGGCGTGCAGGAGGTCCAGAAAGCGCTGTCTGGTGAAGGTCGAGAGCACATAGTCGGCAAATTGGCCGCTGATGCCCTGGCGCAGGTAGGTGCCGATCCAGACCTCGATGGAGAGCGCCGCCAGGCTGGAGGCGTCCGAGGGCGTGGCGGTCCTGAGCCTAGTCAAAGGTGCCCGCCACCCGGCCCAGCAGCATGAAGGCGCGGGCGGTGCGGGTGTCGCTGAGGGCGGAGATCTGCTCGTCCGTGGCCTCGGCCTCGAAGCGGGTGAACATCTGATCAAAGCGGCGCAGGAAGTGATGGGCGGAATCGCGAAACAGCGGGTCCTGTTTCATCCGCGCAGAGGAAAGCGCCAGGGAGGAGCGATCCCGCACGCCGCCAAGTGCGGCCACCGCGCGGCCCCGCGCGCCATGGGCAAACTGGCGCCAGACATCCGGGCGGGCGCGGTCGGGGCGCAGGTCATCCATATAGATGCCTTCCTGGCTCAGCAGGGTCAGCACATCCTGGGCGGCGCGGATCACCTGGGCGGCGTGGCGGTCCTTGAGCGCCAGCCGCAGCGAGATGAAGCCTTCCTCGTCCTCGGAGGTTTCGGGGAAGTTCAGGGCGCGGATGAAATGCTCGTTGGAGAGCGGCGGCGCCATGTCTTCGGCGGGGGTGCCAAGCTCCAGCGAGCCCTGTTCGGTCACCGCCTCCATCGCCTTGGAGGGAATTGCCAGCCGTTCGGGCGTGCGGCGGCTGGTTTGGAAGGTCGCCAAAACCGTTTCCGTCTTTCGGGCGGTGGCGGCGATCTCTTCGAGTTTCTTGGTCACCGAGGGTTCGCTGACCACGGCGGCGGCCTGGGAATGGGCCAGATACATATGCCGCAGGCTGGAGATTGCCGCGTGCAGGCGCTCTGTCTCTTCCTGCATGATGCGGGTGGCGCGCAGGGCGATGGCCGCGACAAACAGCAGCAGCACCGGCATCATTACCGCGAGCAGGCGCACCAGGGGCGCGTTCCATTCGATCGAGAGCGCCATGTCGGGGGCCAGCACATAGACGGCGACCACCACCAAGAGCCAGAGCACCCCGAGCGCCAGCGCCAGAACTTCCGGCAAGCCAAGCGGGGTGCGGCTGTTGCTGTCCAGATCCGGGAGCGCCAGATCCGGCTGACCAGAGGCTTTGGGCGTATGTGTATCGCTGGGGGTACTGGTCATGTCCGGCCCGCTCTGTCCCTTGGAGTCCTTGGCGTTGCTCAGGCGTAGACGATCTTGAGAATCTCGTAGGATCGGTCGCCGCCGGGCGTGCGTACCTCTACACTGTCGCCTTCTTCCTTGCCGATCAAGGCACGCGCGATGGGAGAGCGCACATTCAAGAGGCCTGCCTCGATATTGGCCTCATGCTCGCCCACGATCTGCCAGGTTTTTTCCTCGTCGGTGTCTTCGTCCACCACGGTGACCTTGGCGCCGAATTTGATCGCGCCGGAGAGCTTGGTGGGGTCAATCACATCCGCCAGCGACAGCACCCCTTCGAGTTCCTTGATGCGGCCCTCGATGAAAGACTGTTTTTCGCGTGCCGAGTGGTATTCGGCGTTTTCCGACAAATCGCCGAGCTCGCGCGCTTCGGCGATGGCGCGGATGATGGCCGGGCGCTCAACGCTCTTGAGGGTTTTCAGCTCGACTTCGAGGGCCTGAAAGCCCGCCGGCGTCATCGGGATCTTTTCCATGGTCGTGTCCGCTTCCGTGGTTCGTTCTTTGTTGTTGCGTACCTTATGAACGCCACCGCCCCGCCGCGATGTGCAGCGGGGCGAGCCGTCGTGTTGGCAAATACCTGACCCAATCGGGGATGCAATTGCAAGGGGGGCTAGGGGTCTTGTGCGGGGTTTTGCTGCTGACCGGGGGTGTTTAACGACGCCAGCCGCCGCAGAAGGTGGGTTGCGGTGGGGTCATCCCGGCCCGCGTACTGTCGCGCGGGGGGGGGCAAACCTGCTCAGGCGGGCGGGCCGGGAGGTGGCGAGAAACAACAGCTCAATCATATTGCACGAGCTCATATTCCACCCCCTCGCCGTCCAGAAAGTAAAACCGCCGGCCGGGTTCGTAGTCGCCATGGTTCATTGGCTCAAACCCGGCCTCGCGCACGGCGGCCTCGGCCTTGTCGAGATCATCGACCACCACCGCCAGATGGTTGAGCCCGCCCTTGTGGGCATAGCGCTCCGCGGGCTCAATCAGGTCCTTATCCGGGGCATAAAGCGCCAGATACTGGTCCTTGGTGCCCACATGCACCGAATAGCCGCCGTTGATTGCCGGACCCTGCCAGCGGATGTGCCAGCCAAAGATCTTTTGCATCCAGGCGGCGGTTTGCTCCGGGTTGCTGACGCAAATATTGGCGTGTTCAAGCGTTGCAGTCATGGCGATGCTCCTTTTGATTTTGCTTGCCTAGATCCTTGGTAATTTCTAAACCTAACTTTAGCTCAAGCATTTTCTTGAGGGTCGCCGCAGTTTTTTTCGCCCCGCGTCTGATCGCGGATCGGGGCCGCACGGAGGGTGAGATGTCTGCTTCGCATGGGTTGTCGATCGGGTTTCTGGCAGAGCGCACCGGGCTCGCGGTGTCGGCCATTCGCTATTACGAGGCGCAGGGCTTGCTGGAGCCCTGGCGCAATGCGGGCGGGCAGCGCCGGTTTCATCGCGCCGATATCCGGCGGCTGAGCTTTGTGATGATCGCGCAGAAATTCGGTTTCACCTTGCCGGAGATTCGCGACCAGTTGCAGCGCCTGCCGAACGGGCGCACCCCCACCAAGGAGGACTGGACGCGCCTGTCACAGCAGTTCCGCGCCCATCTGGATGCACGAATCAAAATGCTGGAAAAACTGCGCGACGATCTGGATGGCTGTATCGGCTGCGGCTGCCTGTCGCTGCCGAGCTGCGCGCTTTATAATCCGGCCGATAAAGCGGCGAAAAAAGGGGCGGGGCCGCGCTATTTGATGGGCGACAGCCCCGAGACTTGACACAACTGTCTGTTCGCGCCGCTATTGGTGCATCTGGTGCCGATATCCGGCGCGATTTTGACGGTTTTTCCGGGTCTGTGCCTATTCCTACGTAGGGTATGGATTGACCTCTCCATGCTGCAACAGCTAAGCAACCGCGCAAGAATGTTGCGCCCTTCCGCCCGCGCACTGCAAAGGCGCGAAACAGCCAAGGACCAGACGCGCAGGTCCATACGATAGCCAAGGAGCACCCCGAATGGCCGAGATTGAACGCGAAGCAATGGAATACGACGTTGTGATCGTCGGGGCCGGTCCCGCCGGTCTGTCGGCCGCGATCCGCCTCAAGCAGCTGGACGCCGATCTGGACGTTGTGGTGCTGGAGAAGGGCTCCGAGGTTGGCGCGCATATCCTGTCGGGCGCGGTGCTGGATCCCTGCGGCCTGAACGCGCTGATTCCCGACTGGAAGGAAAAAGGCGCGCCGCTCAATGTGCCGGTGAAGGATGATAACTTCTTCATGCTGGGCGAGGCGGGCGAAGTCCGTATCCCCAATGCGCCGATGCCGCCCCTGATGAACAACCACGGCAACTACATCGTTTCCATGGGCAATGTCTGCCGCTGGATGGCCGAGCAGGCTGAGGAGCTGGGCGTCGAGATCTTCCCCGGCATGTCCTGTTCGGAGCTGATCTACGGCGACAATGGCGAAGTCAAAGGCGTGGTTGCGGGCGTGTTTGGGCTGGAGGCCGATGGCTCTTATGGTCCCAACACCGAGCCGGGCATGGAGCTGCACGGCAAATATGTCTTCCTCTCCGAGGGCGTGCGCGGCTCGCTGTCAAAAGAGGTGATCGCCAAGTATGACCTCGGCGCCGGCAAAGAGGTGCAGAAATACGGCGTCGGCATGAAAGAGATCTGGGAGATCGACCCGGCCAAGCACAAGGAAGGCTCCGTCACCCATACCATGGGCTGGCCGCTGAATTCCAACGCGGGCGGTGGGTCCTTCATCTATCACCTTGATAACAATCAGGTCTATGTCGGCTTTGTGGTCCACCTGAACTACAAGAACCCGCATCTTTACCCCTATATGGAGTTTCAGCGCTTCAAGCATCACCCGATGGTCGCTGAACTGCTGAAGGGCGGCAAACGCGTGGCTTATGGCGCGCGGGCGATCACCGAGGGCGGCTATCAGTCGATGCCGAAGCTGACCTTCCCCGGGGGCGCGCTGCTGGGCTGTTCCGCCGGTATGGTCAACGTGCCGCGCATCAAGGGCAACCACAATGCGATGCTCTCGGGCAAGGCTGCGGCCGAAGCGGCCTATGACGCGATCAAGGCGGGCCGCGCCTCTGACGAGCTGACCGCCTATGAGGCCGAGGTGCGCGACGGTGCCATCGGCAAGGACCTCAAGATGGTGCGCAACGTCAAGCCGATGTGGTCGAAATGGGGTCTTACCGCCTCGCTGGTGTTTGGTGGCCTCGACATGTGGACCAACAACCTCTTTGGCTTTTCCTTCTTTGGCACGCTGGGCCACGGCAAGAACGACGCGCAATCCACCGAACCGGCGGATCAGCATAAACCCATAGACTATCCGAAACCCGATGGCATCTTGTCCTTTGACCGGCTGACCAACGTGTCCTTTGCGATGACCAACCACGAGGAAAGCCAGCCCTGCCACCTGCGTCTGGCCAATCCCGACACGCCGATCCAGGTCAACCTGCCGAAGTTCAACGAACCGGCGCAGCGCTACTGCCCGGCGGGGGTCTATGAGGTGGTCGAAAAAGACGGCAAGCCGGAATTCGTGGTGAACTTCCAGAACTGCGTTCACTGCAAGACCTGCGATATCAAGGATCCGAGCCAGAACATCACCTGGACCACGCCGCAGGGCGGCGACGGGCCCAACTACCCGAACATGTGATCGGCGATATCGCATCACATGCGATTTCATGGGGCGTCCCGAGGGGGCGCCCCATTGCGGTTTCAGGGCTTCGGCTCTACGCTCTGTTTCAGATTTTTCAGACCTTGCTGGGGAGACCCCTCGTGCCCGTTGCTTTTTTCCGCACCCTGAGCTGTGCCGCCGCGCTGTTGTTGACCACCGGGCCGATGGTCGCCGCCGAGGGGCTGGCGGGGGCCTATCTGGCCGGACGCGCCGCGACCTATGACAGCGATTTCGCCGCCTCCGCGCAATATTACACGCGCGCCCTGGTGCGGGACCCTCAGAATGTCGTGCTGATGGAGAACCTGGTTTATGCGCGGCTGGCGATGGGCGATATCAAATCCGCCCTGCCGGTGGCGCAGCGGATGTGGGAGCAGGGCGTGCAAAGCCAGGTCGCCAATCTGGTGGTGGTCGGCAACCTTGCCCTGAGCGAGGATTATGACGCGCTTCTGGGGCGCGATGAGGCGCAATTCCCGATCAGCCCGCTGGTGGATGGCCTGCTGGACGCCTGGGCCTATATGGGGCGCGGTGCCGTCTCTGATGCGCTGGCGCAGTTTGACAGCGTGGCCGAAAACGACGAGGGGCTGCGGTTCTTTGCGCTCTATCACAAGGCGCTGGCGCTGGCCTCGGTCGGCGATTACGAGGGCGCCGAGGAACTCTTTGCCGCCAATGGGGGCCAGCTTGGCCGCTCCTCGCGCCGCGCGGTGATCGCCCGGGTGCAGAGCCTGTCGCAGCTGGGTCGCAATGATGAAGCGCTGGAGGTGCTGGTGGACAGCTTCGGCAGCGGCTTTGACCCGGCGCTGAGCGTGCTGGCCGATCAGCTCGCCGCAGGGGAGACGCTGGACTTTGCCATTGCGCCCACCGCGCGCGACGGCATGGCCGAGGTGTTTTACAGCCTGGCGCAGGCGATGTCGGGCGGCGCGGCGGATGACTATGTGCTGATGTACACCCGCATGGCCGCGATGCTGAACCCGAAACATGTGGATGCTATCCTGCTGAGCGCCGGGCTGCTGGACCAGCTGGGCCGCTACGAGCTGTCGATCGAGACCTATAAGCAGGTGCCCCGCGACCACCCGGATTTCCACGCCGCCGAGCTGGGCCGCGCCGAGGCCCTGCGCCGTGCGGCCAACCCGCAGGCCGCGCAGGAGGTGCTGGAACAGCTGGTGCGCGATTTCCCCGAGCATATGGCCGTCTATGTTGATCTGGGCGATCTGAAGCGGCAGGAAGAAGACTACGCCGGGGCCGCCGCCGCCTATACGCAGGCGCTGGAGCTGGGCGACGAGACGGCCTCCAACCGCTGGTTCCTGTTCTATGCCCGGGGCATCTGCAACGAGCGGCTGAAGAACTGGCAGGCCGCCGAGGATGATTTCCGCGCCGCGCTGGCCATCGATCCGGATCAGCCGCAGGTGCTCAACTATCTGGGCTATTCGCTGGTGGAACGGCAGGTGAAACTGGACGAGGCGCTCTCGATGATCGAACGCGCCGTCGCCGCCCGCCCGGACAGCGGCTATATCGTCGATTCGCTGGGCTGGGTGCTCTATCGGCTGGGCAATTATGAGGCCGCCGTGGGCCATATGGAACGCGCGGTGGAGCTGATGCCGGTGGATGCGGTGGTGAATGATCACCTCGGCGATGTCTATTGGGCGGTCGGGCGTCACCTGGAGGCGGAATTCCAGTGGAAGCGCGCGCTGTCCTTTCCTGACGCCGCCGATGCCAATGACGAAGCCGACCCGGAGCGCATCCGCCGCAAGCTCGACATCGGTCTGGACGCGGTGCTGGCCGAGGAAGGCGCGGCCCCGCTTCAGGTGGCCAATGACGACAGCTGAGATCTTTGCCCCGGCGAAGATCAACCTGACCCTGCATGTGACGGGCCGCCGCGATGACGGCTATCATCTGCTCGACAGTCTGGTGGTCTTTGCCGCGCAGGCCGGGGATCGGCTGCGATTGACGGCGGGAGAGTCCCTGTCGCTGGCGGTGAGTGGCCCCTTTGCGGCGGGGGTGCCGCAGGATCCGCGCAATCTGGTCTGGCGCGCCGCCGAGGGCGCGGGCTGGGCCGGGGCGATGGAGCTGGAGAAATTTCTGCCCCATGGCGCGGGCATCGGCGGCGGCTCTTCGGATGCGGCAGCGGTGCTCAGGGCGCTGGCGGAACAGGGGCACGACCTGCCATTGGGGTTGCCACTGTCGCTGGGCGCGGATGTGCCGGTCTGCGTGGCGGGCGCGGCCGCGCGGATGCAGGGCATCGGCGAAGACATCACCCCGATCACCTTGCCCAGACTGCCCGCCTTGCTGGTCAATCCGGGTGTCGAGGTGCCGACAGGGGCGGTGTTCTCGGCGCTGGCCTCGCGCGACAATGCGCCAATGCCGCAGGGTCTGCCGACCTTTGCGGGCGTTGAGGACTGCGCCGCCTGGCTCAGCGAACAACGCAACGATCTGGAGGCCCCGGCAATCGCTGTTGCGCCCGAAATCATGCGCGCGCTGGGGGATTTGCGCAGCTCGCGCAATGCGCTGATGGCGCGGATGTCGGGGTCGGGCTCCAGCTGTTTTGCGCTTTATCCGACCCTCAAGGCCGCGCATTTCGCCGCCTATGAAATCGGCGCCGAACACCCGGAGTGGTGGTGCGTGGCAACCGAACTGGGCTGAGGCCGGGCCGTAGACCGGCCCGCCCGCCCGGGCGTCAGTTCAGCCTTGATACGACGTAACCGGCCAGATCAATCAGCATGCTGCGAATGGGGTGTTCCGGCAGTTCCGCCAGGGCGGTCTTGGCCTTGGCGGCCCAGCCAAAGGCATCCGCGCGAGTGGCCTCCAGCGTGCCGTATTTCGCCATCAGGGACAGGGCGTGCTCCAGGTCGCCCTCTTGCTGGCGGCCCTTGGCGATGGTGCGCTCCCAGAAGGCGCGCTCCTCTTCGGTGGCCTGGGCTATGGCCTTGATCACCGGCAGCGTCAGCTTGCGCTCGCGGAAATCATCGCCGACGTTCTTGCCGGTCTTGGCCGCATCGCCTTGATAATCCAGAAGATCATCGGCGATCTGAAAGGCGATCCCCAGCGCATCGCCATAGTCAAACAGCGCCTTTACCTGGGGCTCGGGCGCTGCGGCGATCACGCCGCCCACCTCAGTCGCGGCGGAAAACAGCGCTGCCGTCTTGCCGCGTACCACTTGCAGATAGATCGCCTCGGTGGTGCGCAGATCGGTGGCGGCGGTCATTTGCAGCACCTCGCCCTCGGCAATGGTGGCGGAGGCATTGGCGAGGATATCCAGCACCCGCAGGCTGCCGGTATCGACCATCAACTGAAAGCTGCGCGCAAAGAGGTAATCGCCCACCAGAACCGAGCTTTTGTTGTCCCACAGCAGGTTCGCCGTAGGGCGGCCCCGGCGCTGGGCGCTCTCATCGACCACATCGTCATGCAGCAATGTGGCGGTGTGGATGAACTCCACCGTGGCGGCCAGTTTCAGGTGGTGGTCGCCCTCATAGCCGCACATCCGCGCCGCTGCCAGCGTCAGCATCGGGCGCAGGCGCTTGCCGCCGGCCTCGACCAGATGCGCGGTCACCTCGGGGATGCGCGGCGCGTGTTCCGATGCCATCCGTTCCCGGATCAGCGCATTCACCGCGTCCAGTTCCCCAGCCAGCGTTGCGGCCAGCAATTCATGAGGTTTCTGCGTCATCACCTGGTTCATCACATTCCCGCTTGCAAGGCTCGACAAGACCCCGGTCTTGCCCTTAGATCCATCGACATGAAGGAAGTATTGCGCAGCACAGATCCGACGATCCTGGCCTTTGCCACAGCCCTCCTTAAGGGCGAGGGTATAGACTGCTTTGAAATGGACGTAAATATGAGCGTGCTGGAAGGCGGCATCGGGATTTTTCCGCGTCGCCTGCTGGTGCGCAGCGATGATCTGGCGGCGGCGCAAACTGCGCTGCGCGACAATGATCTGCCGGTCTCTGATCGTGGCTGAGCCTGCGGTATTTGCGGCAGAGGAGCTGAGCAGCGACGGGTTTCTGGGCGGCAAGCTCACCCTGATGCAGCCGAAATCGGGCTATCGGGCCGGGGTCGATCCGGTGCTGCTGGCGGCTTCGGTCAATGCGCGCCCGGGGCAGCGGGTGCTGGAACTTGGCTGCGGCGCGGGGCAGGCGATGCTCTGCCTGGCGGCGCGGGTTGCGGATCTGGCGCTGACCGGGGTGGAGCTCCAGCCCGCCTATGCCGATCTGGCGCGGCGCAATGCCGCTGCCAATGGCCGCGAGGCCAGGGTCTGGACCGCGGATCTGGCGGATCTGCCCGCCGAGCTGCGCCAGCAGAGCTTTGACCATGTGATCGCCAACCCGCCCTATTACCGCCCCGGGGCCCATAGCCCGGCGCAGGATGCGGGCCGCGCCACCGCATTGGGCGAGGGCACGCCGCTGGACCTGTGGTTCGATGCCGCCGCCCGGCGTCTGGCGCCGAAGGGCTATCTGCATATGATCCAGCGCGCCGACCGGCTGCCGGATATGATCGCCGCCGTGCAGGCACGGCTCGGCTCCCTGGAGGTGTTGCCACTGGCACCGCGCGCGGGTCGCGCGGCGGAGCTGGTGTTGCTGCGGGCGCGCAAAGGCGGGCGGGCGGCGTTTCGTCTGCATGCGCCGCTGGTACTGCATGACGGGGCCGCGCATCTCTGCGATGGCGAGGATTACAGCCCCGCCATCCGGCAGGTCCTGCGGGCGGGCGCCGCCTTGCCCTGGCCCGCGGCCTGAGCGCGTCGGGCCAGGCGGGCTGTGGTCTTTTGCGCTGGCTTCGCGATTTCCCGGTCTTTGGCAGTCTTTGGTCTGCCCGCATTTGCGCCCGTATAGGCGGGAAACAGCCAAAAGATGCAATTTGCACCAAAGAACTCAGGAAATTTACGCGTCTGCGGCGTGACAGGTTGAAGAAACCGTGCTCCAATCCCCATGTAACAGTTTCATCAAGCTTTGAAGAAGGAGGAATGACATGAGCCTCAGCTCGCATCTGACCGAACTGAAGAAGAAGCACGAGCATCTAAGCTTTGAAGTTGAACAGGCGGAACGATCTCCCGCGACCGACCGTCTGGAAATCAAATCCCTGAAAAAAGAAAAACTGCGTCTGAAGGATCAGATCGAACGTCTTACCGACGCCTGACACCCGGCCCTGCTGGCGCCACGCAGACCGCGTCAGCCGCCTGTGGTGACCCGGCAGCTCCGCGTATGAAGGCGGAGGCGGGTCATCCAAACACAACAGTCGAAGACAGAGGCCTCACACCTGTGGGGCCTCGCTTGATTTCAGATCCTGTTTCGAGGCGCCAGAGGCCCGTGCCGCCAGCAATGCTCCGCCGGTGATCAGCAGCGCCGCCAGCGCCAGCCCCCAGGAGGGGGCCGCGATCCCGGCCAGCACAAGGATCAAGGTGGACAGCAAGGGCGCGGCATAGGAGCTGGTGCCCAGCATCTGGATATCGCCCTGTTTGACGCCGATGTCCCAGACATAGAACGCCAGCCCCACCGGCCCGAGACCCAGAAGCAGCGTCGCGCTCCAGCCCAATGCGCCGATGGGCCAGATCGTCTCCTCCAGCAGCAGATGCAAGACAGCGGAGGCCAGCGCGCTCAGCAGGCAAAACACCGCGACCGAGGCGGTCGGCGCATCGCCCAGCAGCCGCGAGCCGACGGAATAGCAGGACCAGAACAGCGCGCAGAGCAGCGCCAGCCCGTAGCCCGCGAGATATTCCGCCTGAAAACCGACGCCGCCACCGCTGATGATGCAGGCGGCCCCGGCGAATCCCAAAAGCGCGCCGAGGAAATGCCCGGCACGCAAGCGCTCGCCGGGCAAGAGGCCCGACAGCAGCACGATCAGCAGCGGCCAGAGATAGGCGATCAGCCCGGCCTCGGCTGCGGGGGCGGCGCGCAGGGCGGAGAAATACAGCGCGTGATAGCCAAACACCCCGATGGAGCCAAAGGCATAGACAGGCCAGCGCACCCGCCGCAGCTGCGCCCAGCTGCCCGTCACCTGAACCCAGATCAACCCGATGATGCCGCCGATGCTGAAACAGATGGCGTTGAGCATCAGCGGTGGCGTCGGGCTGGACCCCACCGTCAAAAGCGCCAGCAGCGCCCAAAGAAGAACAGCGACAAAACCGATTGCGGTGGCTTGGGAGCGAGGCATGGGCGGTCAGAGATCCGTTGCGGGAATAATTTCAAAATCGTCCCACATATGCGCGGTTTTCTCGATTTCTGCAAAGAACCATTCGCGGAACGCTTTGATCTGCGGGCGATCTTCCGCTTCTGGCAGGCAGAGGAAGCGAAACCGGGCCTCCGTTTCGATGGCGATCTTGAAGGGGGTGACCAGGCGGCCTTCCTGCACGTCCTTGATGATCATCGGCCGCCGCCCAAGCGCGACGCCAAGCCCGGCGCAGGCCGCATTCACCGCGTGATCGGCGTTGGAGAAAGAGGTGCCATGGCCGGGGGTGAAATCCAGCCCCACGGCGCGAAACCACATCTGCCAGTCGCAGGGCGGCAACAGGAAATTGGTGCTCTCATCATAGATCAGCGGCGCGTGGCGCAGGCTTTCGGGGGTGGGGTATTGCGCGGCGAGCTCGGGGGTCATCACCGGGGTGAACCACTCCTGGCGCGCGGGCAGCGACACCAGGTCCGGCTCCACCCCATAGCCGAATCGGATCGCCACATCGACGGAGTCGCGGCGCAGATCCACCATCCGCAGCCCCGCCGACAGTCGCAGATCAATATCCGGGTGGCTGCGGGCAAAATCATAGAGCCGCGGCGCCAGCCATTTCGAGGTCAGCGCGGGGCCCGCCGTCACCGTGAGCGAGGTGGTATCCAGCACCCGCCGGGCCTGCTGCCAGGCGGCGGCGAGGGCGCGAAACCCCTCGTCTGCGCCGGGTGCAAGCGCCTCTCCCGCCTCGGTCAGCTGCACCGCCCGGTTCAGGCGGCGAAACAGCGGCGCGCCGAGATGCTCCTCCAGCGATTTGATCTGAAAGGACAGGGCGGCGGGCGTCACGTTCAATTCCTCCGCCGCCTTGGCAAAGGACATGTGCCGCGCCGCAGCGTCAAAGGCGCGCAAGGCGGTGAGAGGGGGCAGTGCTGTTGCCATGTGATACCCAAGAATAACTTAACTGAAGCTCGCAAAACTCTCGTTTGTCGTCAATCCTGCAAAGGCGCATATTGCTGTCACAACAGAGGCGCTGAACCGAAAGGGGGCCAGGATGATCGAATATGCCGCAACAGCCGAGGTGAAGCAGGGCCTGACCCGTGCCCATGAGGCCCGCGCGCAGGTCCTGCGCGATGCGCTGTCCTGGATTTTTGCCCGCCGCCGCAGATCGGCGCTGGGCACAAGGGCTTCCCGCTGGGCCTGAGCAGGCGCGCGCTGTTCTGAGTGGCACTTACGGGATGACAAAAAGGGCCGGTCTTTTGCAGACCGGCCCTTGGTTCTTACACACGGCGGGGCTCAGACGAAGAACTGCGCACCATTGGCCGAGATGGTCGAACCGTTGATAAAGCCCGCGTCGTCCGAGGCCAGGAAGGCCACGCAGCGGGCGATTTCTTCGGGTTCGCCCAGACGGCCCGCAGGGATCTGGCCGATGATCGATTCGCGCACCTTTTCCGGCACCGCCATCACCATCTCGGTGGCGATATAGCCCGGGCAGACCGCATTTGCAGTGATGCCCGCGCGCGCCCCTTCCTGGGCCAGGGATTTGACGATCCCCAGATCGCCGGCCTTTGTGGCGGCATAGTTGACCTGGGCAAACTGCCCTTTTTGGCCGTTGATGGAGGAGATCACGATGACGCGGCCAAATTTGCGCTCGCGCATGCCGGGCCAGACCGGGTGCACGGTGTTGAACACGCCGGTGAGGTTGGTGTCGATCACCTGCGACCATTGTTCGGGTGTCATCTTGTGAAACGGCGCATCGCGAGTGATGCCGGCATTGGCGACCACGATATCAATCGGGCCCAGATCGGCCTCGACCTGCGCAATGCCGGCTTTGCTTTCCTCATAGCTCGCCACGTTCCACTTGTAGGTCTTGATGCCGGTCTCTTCGGTAAATTGCGCGGCCGCCGCGTCATTGCCAGCATAGGTCGCTGCAACGTCGCAGCCCTGCGCCTTCAGCGCCTTGGAAATTGCGGCGCCGATACCGCGCGAGCCGCCGGTAACAAGGGCAATACGAGCCATGTGAGGATCCTCCAACTATTCTAGTTCACGTCGTAATCTTATTGCATATGAGATTGCATTAACGCAATAAAATTTCACCACCATGCTGCACGTGCAGCAATGCATGCGCCTCCGGGGTGTGGGTCACACTAAACCGGAGATTGTAACGAGCGAAAGACCAAAGAAAAGGGCGCCCGAGAGCGCCCTTCGATTTGCTGATATTTGATGCAGATATGACGATCTTACGGGCGTTCCACGCAGAGGGCGACGCCCATGCCGCCACCGATGCAGAGGGTCGCGAGACCTTTCTTGGCGCCGCGGCGCTTCATCTCAAACAGCAGCGTGTTCAGAACCCGGCAGCCGGAGGCACCGATCGGGTGGCCGATGGCGATGGCGCCGCCGTTCACGTTTACGATGGCAGGATCCCAACCCATCTCCTTGTTCACGGCGCAGGCCTGGGCGGCGAAGGCTTCGTTGGCTTCGACCAGATCCAGGTCGTTGACGCTCCAGCCTGCTTTTTCCAGCGCCTTTTTCGATGCATAGATCGGGCCAACGCCCATGATCGACGGGTCCAGACCGGCGGTCGCATAAGAGGCAATACGCGCCAGCGGCTCGATGCCGCGTTTCTCGGCCTCGTCGGCGCTCATCAACAGGGTGGCGGCGGCACCGTCGTTCAGACCGGAGGCATTGGCGGCCGTGACCGAACCATCCTTGGCAAAGGCCGGGCGCAGCTTCTGCATCGCCTCAATAGTGGCGCCATGGCGGATGTATTCGTCCTGATCCACCACGGTCTCGCCCTTGCGGTGCTTGACGGTGAAGGCGGCGATCTCATCGGCGAATTTACCGGCTTTTTGCGCCGCCTCGGCCTTGTTTTGCGAGGCAACGGCGAATTCGTCCTGCATCTCGCGGGTGATGCCCCATTTGTTGGCGACGTTTTCGGCGGTCTGGCCCATGTGGTAGCCGTTGAACGCATCCCAGAGACCATCGCGGATCATGGTGTCGATATAGGACATATCGCCCATCTTATGACCCGCCCGCAGGTTGGCGGCATGGGGGCTGAGGGTCATGTTTTCCTGGCCACCGGCGGCGACGATGGAGGCATCGCCCAGCATGATGTGCTGCGCACCAAGCGCCACGGCGCGCAGGCCCGAGCCGCAGACCTGGTTGATCCCCCAGGCGGCGCTTTCCTGCGGCAGGCCCGCGTTGATATGTGCCTGACGGGCGGGGTTCTGGCCCTGAGCAGCGGTCAGCACCTGGCCGAGGATGGTTTCCGAGACCTCGGATTTGTCGATGCCGGCGCGGGCCACCACGGCCTCCAGCACGGCGGCGCCCAGGTCGTGGGCGGGCGTGGTGGCGAATGCGCCGCCAAAGCTGCCGACGGCGGTGCGCGCGGCGGATGCGATTACTACGTTGGTCATACGGTCAGTCCTCTGCACTAAATGCGGAAATGCCGACGTCCGGGCTGCGCAAGCGTCACCCAGGCCGTGCGACGTCTCCTCCCTATTCTCACATAGGCATAGCTCAACCATGCACGTGCAGCAACAGTTGCGAATGCCGCGGCGCGCGCCGGGCTTGCGGGCAAGGGTATTTCATGATGCGGGCCGGTGCCTTGCCGCAGTGCAGCAAAAGGCCCCGTTTGAACGGGGCCTGAGGCGCAGGATCGGGGCGGGCGGCAAATCAGACCTCAAATGCCCTTGCGGCATTGAGGGCCAAGCGGCCCGGATGGCGATCAGGCGCGCGCGCGCGCATCCGCTTCTGATTGCCAGGGCGGCGTGACCGTGGGCGCGCCATAGAGGAAGCCTTGCAGGCAGTCCACACCGGCATCGACCAGGAAATCGGCATCCTCCTGCCGTTCGACAGATTCGGCGACGATGAACATATCGAACTGCTTGGCGATGGCCACCAAGGCACGAATCACCGCCTGGTTGTCGTGATTGCCATGCACGCCGCGCACAAACTGGCCGTCGATCTTGACCGCGTCAAAAAAGAACTCGCGGAAATGACCGATGGCGGTGGTGCCGGCCCCGAAATTATCCAGTGCAAAGGCGATGCCGTGTTGCTGCATCTGGTCCATGAAGTCGATCACCAGCTCTGGCGCGGCCATGGCCGAGGCTTCGGAGATTTCCAGCACAAGCCGTTCGCCGAGGAACTCGTCGCGTTCCAGGAAACGCTCCAGCACCTTGTTCCATTGGCTGTAGCCGATCGAGCGGGCCGACATGTTGATCGAGAGGCGCACATTCGGATTGCGCAGCAGCACCCGCAGCCCCTGTTCCAGCGCCAGACAGTCCAGCTTGCGGCCCAGTTCGCGTTCTTCGATGACAGACATGAATTCCCGCGCGGGAATGATGCGCCCGGTGGAATCCATCACCCGGATGTAGCCCTCATAGAAGGCAACCATATCCGGCGCGTGGCTTTGGACAATGGGCTGATAGGCCAGCAGCGTCTGGTCGTGCTTGACCGCATCCGCCACCATATCGACCACATTGCGGTCGCGGGCCACAATGGCCGCAGAAAGTGGGTTTTCCGCCCCTTCCGGGATGTCTGCTTTCCAGAAATGCCGTTTCTTCACCTTCAAAACCCCATCGGTTTGCGACCGCCACCAAAAGGCGTTGCCGTCCGAGTTATCAATTCATCCTACAATCTCTCAAAAGAGTTGCGTGGGGATTAAGGATAAGAATTTAGCAAATTTGGATATGAGGCTGCGCGCCGTGCCGCGCGCCGCGCACGGGGCCGGCGGTCAGGACCCGGCCAGCAAGGCGCCGATCACCGCATGGGCGCTGTCCGAACTCCAGTCCGCCTCGCCACGTAACCGTGCAATTTCATGGCCTTCCGGGTCCAGCAGCACCGTGATCGGCAGGCCGAGCACCGCCATGTCGCGGGCGACCGCGCCGCGGGGGTCCTGATGGCGCGGCAGATTCGTCACCCCGATCTCGTCAAAGAATTTCTGGATCGCGGCGGGGTTGTTGCGGCCGGTGGCCAGCGTCAAAACTTCGAAATTATCGCCGCCGAATTCCTCTTGCAGGGCCGAGAGCATCGGCATTTCCTTGCGGCAGGGCGGGCACCAGGTGGCCCAGAAATTCACCAGCACATATTTGCCGCGATAATCCGAAAGCTGCGCCTGACCGGCGCCATCGGCCAGCTCAAAGCTATTGTCCGAGACGGGCTGGGCCTCGCTGTGAAACACCAGCTTCTTCATATCGCCCTCGCGCAGCGCCTCGACGGCGCTCAGATCCGCGCCAAAGGCAGCGTTTGCACCCAGAGCAAGGGCCATATAAAGGGAAAGATGACGAAACAGACGCATAGTATCTCCAGGGTTGGGCCATGACAGACAAGACCTCGAACCAGATGTGGGGCGGCCGCTTTGCCGCCGGACCGGACGCGATCATGGAGGCGATCAATGCCTCGATCGGGTTCGACCAGCGCATGGCCGCGCAGGATATTGCAGGCTCGCGGGCGCATGCTGCGATGCTGGCCGCCACCGGCGTCATTACCGATACCGATGCCGAGGCCATTCGGGAAGGGCTGCTCACGGTCTTGTCAGAAATCGAGGGCGGAAATTTCAACTTCTCCACCGCGCTGGAAGACATCCACATGAATGTGGAGGCCCGCCTGAAAGAGATCATCGGCGAGCCCGCAGGCCGTCTGCACACCGGCCGGTCGCGCAACGATCAGGTGGCGACCGATTTCAAACTCTGGGTGCGCGATCAGTTCGACGCCGCCGAAAAGGGGATCGAAGCCCTGATTCGTGCTCTGGTTGAGCAAGCCGAGGCGGGCGCCGATTGGGTGATGCCGGGCTTTACCCATTTGCAGGTCGCGCAGCCGGTGACCTGGGGTCACCATATGATGGCCTATGTCGAGATGTTCGGCCGCGATCTCAGCCGTGTACGCGATGCCCGCGCGCGGATGAACGAATCTCCGCTGGGTGCGGCAGCGCTGGCCGGGACATCCTTCCCGATTGATCGCGAAATGACCGCAAAGGCCTTGGGCTTTGATCGCCCCGCCGCCAACTCGCTTGATGCGGTGTCAGATCGCGATTTCGCGCTGGAGTTCCTGTCGGTGGCCTCCATCTGCGCCATGCACCTGTCGCGCTTTGCCGAGGAGCTGGTGATCTGGTCGTCGGCGCAGTTCCGTTTCGTGACCCTCTCGGATCGCTTCTCGACCGGCTCGTCGATCATGCCGCAGAAGAAGAACCCCGACGCCGCCGAGCTGATCCGCGCCAAGGTGGGCCGGATCTTTGGGGCCAATACCGGCCTGATGATGGTGATGAAGGGGCTGCCGCTGGCCTATTCCAAGGACATGCAGGAAGACAAGGAACAGGTCTTTGACGCCGCCGACAACTGGATGCTGGCGCTGGCCGCGATGGAAGGCATGGTCAAGGACATGAGCGCCAACCGCGAGAGCCTTGCCGCCGCTGCCGGGTCTGGCTTCTCCACCGCCACCGATCTCGCCGATTGGATGGTGCGGGTGCTCAAGGTGCCGTTCCGCGACGCGCACCATGTGACCGGCGCGCTGGTGGCGATGGCCGAATCGCGCGGCGTGGACCTGCCGGATCTGAGCCTTGCGGACATGCAGGGGGTGCATGCGGGCATCACCGAGGATATCTTTAGCGTGCTGGGGGTGGAGAATTCGGTGAACTCCCGCCTGTCCTACGGCGGCACCGCCCCGGCGCAGGTGCGCGCGCAGGTGGCCCGCTGGAAAGAAATCCTGAGCTGAGGCCCAAAGAGGAGTGAAGCCCATGACCCGTGTCTTGTTTGCTCTGGCGGTTGCCCTGTCGCTTGCCGCCTGCGGTGTGGACGGCGAGCCGGTCCGCCCCAGCCTGAACGCGGGTCTTGGGATCTCCAACAGCGGTGTCCATCTGGGCGGCGCGCTGGGGGTCAGCAAGGGGCCGGTCAGCGTGAGCGTCGGCCTGTGATCCGCGCCGCCGCATTGCTGGTTCTGGCGCTTGTTGTTGCAGGCTGCGACAGCGCCGCCCCACGCCGCAGCGATCCGACAGAGCCGACCGAGCCGGGCATCCATGTCACCGGTGAGGCCCGCATCGGCGTGGTCTGGGGCGACTGAGCCTAGGGTCAACGGGGGCCGGGCCACCAAATTGGTGTCAGGATCGCGCAATGTCTTGTGCGGTTGCATGATCTGGCCAGTTGATCCCGCCGCCGCTTTTGCCCTAAAGGCTGATCATGGATCATTTTCTCTATCGCGATGGCGCATTGCACGCCGAGGACGTCCCAGTGGCCGAGATTGCTGCGGCTGTGGGCACGCCGTTTTATGTCTATTCCACCGCCACTTTGCTGCGCCACTTTCGCCTGTTTGACGAGGCACTCGCGGGCACCGAGCATCTGGTCTGCTATGCGATGAAGGCGGCCTCCAACCAGGCGATCCTGAAGACGCTGGCGCAGGCGGGCGCGGGCATGGATGTGGTCAGCCAGGGCGAATATCTGCGCGCCAAGGCCGCCGATGTGCCGGGTGACAAGATCGTGTTCTCCGGCGTTGGCAAGACCGCCGCGGAGATCCGCTGCGCGCTGAGCGGCGGCATTCGCCAGTTCAACGTCGAATCCGAGCCGGAGATGGAGGTCATCAACGCCGTCGCGCTGGAGCTGGGTGTGACCGCGCCGATCACCGTGCGGGTGAACCCGGATGTGGACGCCAAGACCCACGCCAAGATCGCCACCGGCAAATCCGAGAATAAATTCGGCATCCCGATTGCCCGCGCGCGTGAAGTTTATGCCCATGCCGCCAGCCTGCCCGGGCTGGAGGTGATCGGCATCGACGTGCATATCGGCTCGCAGCTTACCGAGCTGGAGCCCTTCCGTCTGGCCTATCAAAAGGTTGCCGAGCTCACGCAGACCCTGCGCTCCGATGGTCATGACATCCGCCGCCTCGATCTGGGGGGCGGCTTGGGTATCCCCTATACCCGCTCCAACGAAGCGCCGCCGCTGCCGGTGGAATACGGCCAGCTGATCAAGGATGAGCTGGGTCATCTGAACTGCGAGATCGAGATTGAACCGGGTCGGTTGATCGCGGGCAACGCGGGGCTGATGGTCTCCAAGGTGATCTATCTGAAACAGGGCGAGGGACGGGATTTCCTGATCCTGGATGGCGCGATGAATGACCTCATCCGCCCGGCGATGTATGATGCGCATCACGATATCGTACCGGTGCAGGAACCGGCGCCGGGGGTGGAGCCGCAGCCCTATGACATCGTCGGCCCGGTCTGCGAGAGCGGCGACACCTTTGCCAAGCAGCGCCTGATGCCACCGCTGAGCGCGGGCGATCTGGTCGCCTTCCGCAGCGCCGGGGCTTACGGCGCGGTGATGTCGAGCGAATATAACTCCCGCCCGCTGATCCCCGAGGTTCTGGTGCAAGGCGATCAATTTGCGGTCATTCGCGAACGTCCGAGCTTTGACGAAATGATAAACCGCGATACCATCCCGGAATGGCTGTAACGCCCCGGCAGGTCCTGACCTGAGTATTTGCCGCGGCGGGCAGGCTGATGGCCGGGGTGCGCACTCCGGCCAGAACGCGCGCGGAGGCAGAGCGGAATGACCGATCACATCCCCCCCGAGAGCCCTGTTGAGGCCCGTCCCGACGACAGCGCCATGGCGCTCGCCGCGTTGCGGCCCGCGCTGGCGCTGACCTGGGCGGGCATGGCGGCGGAGCGGCTCTGGCGGGCCTTCTGGCCGCTGGCCACGGTTGTGTTGCTGACCTTCGGCCTGCTGCTGCTCGGGGTGCAGGACTGGATGCCGGTCGAGGCCGCCTGGACGCTGGCGGTGCTCCTGCTGCTGGGGGCCGTGGCGGCGCTGGCCTGGGGGATCTGGCGCATGCGCTGGCCACGCCGGTCCGAGGCGCTGATGCGTCTCGATGAAACCCTGCCGGGACGTCCCATCACCGCCTTGCTCGACAGTCAGGCCTCCGGCGCGCAGGATCCCGCCTCCGTCGCGCTCTGGCAGGCGCATCAGGCCCGTATGGCCGCCCGCGCCGCCAAAGCCGAAGCGCCCGCGCCCAACCTGCGCATCGCCGCCCGCGATCCCTTTGCCCTGCGCTATGTGGCGCTTCTGGTGCTGGTCACCGGCGCGCTCTTTGGCAGTGCCTGGCGGGCGGGCTCGGTCGTGGATCTGTTGCCGGGGCGGGCCAATGCCGGGCTCACCGGCCCCACCTGGGAGGGCTGGGTGCAGCCGCCGCGCTACACCGGCCTGCCGACGCTCTACCTTGGCGACATGGCAGACGACGTGCTGCGGGTGCCCGAAGGCAGCCATATGACCCTGCGCTTTTATGGCGAAATCGGCGATCTGACCCTTGCGGAAACCGTCTCTGGCCGCACCGGCGAGCTGCCCTCTGCCTCCGACCCGGAACAGAGCTTTGACATCACCCGCGCGGGCGAGTTGAGCATCAACGGTGCCGGCGGGCAGCACTGGCGGGTGGAAACGATCCCCGATGCGCCGCCGGGCCTGACCATTGCGGGCGCGCCGGAGCTCGCCTCCGATGGCAGCATGGCGCTGCCCTTTGAGGTGGTCGATGATTACGGCGTGGTCGGCGGCAGCGTGACCATCACCCTGGACGCCGCCGCGCTGGATCGCCGCTACGGGCTGGCAACCCCGCCGGATGCGCGCGAGCCGCTCACGCTGCCCTTGCCGCTGGCCCTGACCGGTGATCGCCGCCAGTTCACCGAGGCGCTGGTGGAGGATTTCTCCGACCATCCCTGGGCCAATATGCCGGTGACCTATACGCTGCGGGCCGAGGATGCCTCCGGGCAGCTCAGCGCCCCCGCAACGCTCTCGGCGCCGCTGACCGCGCGACGGTTCTTTGACCCGATGGCGGCGGCACTGATCGAACAGCGCCGGGATCTTCTCTGGGCGCGCGCCAATGGGCCGCGGGTGGCGCAGATCCTGCGCACGCTCAGCCACCGGCCCGAGGAGGTCTTTGCCGATATGGGCATCTACCTGCAACTGCGCACCATTCTGAAACGGCTGGAAGCCTACGACCGGGCGCCAGAGGGCTTACAACCCTCCGGGCAGGAGGAAATCGCCGCCGCGCTCTGGGCGCTGGCCAATCAGATTGAAGAGGGCGACGTGGGCGATGCGCTTGAACGCATGCGGCAGGCGCAGGAGCGGCTCAGTCAGGCGATGCGCGATGGCGCCAGCGATCAGGAAATCGCCCGGCTGATGCAGGAGCTGCGCGAGGCAACGCAGGACTACCTGCGCCAGATCTCGCGTCAGGCGCAGCAGCAGAATGACGACTCCCAGCAGGGCGAGGCCGGACAGGAGAGCCTGCAACTCAGCCAGCAGGATCTGCAAGCGATGATGGACCGCATTCAGGAGCTGATGGAGCAGGGCCGCATGGCCGAGGCCGAGCAGGCGCTGCGCGAGTTCCAGCAGATGATGGAGAATATGCAGGTCACCCAGGGCCAGGGCGGCGAGGGCGGCAGCCCCGGCGAACAGGCGATGGAGGGGCTCGCCGAGACCCTGCGCGAACAGCAGGGCCTGTCGGATCAGGCCTTCCGCGACCTTCAGGAACAGTTCAATCCCAACGCCGGACGGGGCCAGTCACAGGGCAACGAGGGCCGCAACGGCGGGCTTGGCCGGGGCCAGAGCCACGAGGGCGGGCAAGGGGGTCAGGGCGCGGGCGAGGGCCAAAATCCGGGCGAGCAGGGCAGCGGTCAGGACCGCGCCGAGGGCGGTCAGGGGCAGGGCGGTGGCTCGGAGCCGGGCAGCCCCGGCGATCTGGCCCAGCGACAGCAGGCCCTGCGCGATCAGCTTCAACAGCAACGTGACGGGCTGCCACTGGGCGGCGCCGAGGGCGAGGCCGCCCGCGACTCGCTGGATCAGGCCGGACGCGCCATGGAGGGCGCGCAGCAGGCCCTGCGCGAGGGCGACTATGCCGAGGCCATCGACCGCCAGTCCCAGGCGATGGAGGCGCTGCGCGACGGCATGCGAGCGCTGGGCGATGCGATGGCGGAGCAACAGCAGCCCGGCCAGCAACCCGGCGGCACGCAGCGCGGCCAATCCAGCCGTCAGGGCAATGCGCTCGACCCGCTTGGCCGGGACCGGGGCGGGCAGGGCAGCGACATGTTCAGCCGCGACACGCTGGGCGACGGGCAAGCCTATCGCCGCGCCTGGGACCTTCTGGAAGAAATCCGCCGCCGCGCCGGAGATCGCGGCCGCAGCGACACCGAACGCAGCTACCTGCAACGGCTGCTGGACCAGTTCTGACACGGCGCCATCCCTTTGGCATTCACACAGGTGTGATACCGCAGGGCGAATTTGATGTGTGTGACCAACGGGCGGCGCCCCGCAAAACTGGCCCGAATAATTGGCCCGAATAATTGGCCGGAATGTTGCGCCGTTTCACGCAAAGCCGGACCCATGTCGCGCAGCGTGAAGCGGCGTGAACATATATACCGCTTCGTTTGCAGACCGTCGTATTGGGGGATCAGAACGACCGGGTCGTTTGGGTCTCTGTGCGTTCAGGCGGGTGTGTCCTTCAAGTGGGTAATCCATCTTGCGAAAAGTCTTCGAAAAGAGCGACCCGCCCCCAAATCAGCTGCATACCCGATAAAACCCCGCCGTTCCGTTCGAAATAGTCACGATGTCCCACGCGCCAGTCTTCCAAGCTGTCATCCTCGCCTTCGGCAAGAGCCATATCCTCGGTCACTTCATCGAACCTGCACCGGATCAACTCAAGAGTCTCGATCACGAGAGCGGGAGTGCCGTCCCAATTGAGACAGATATCGCGCCGGCCTACCTTTGGAAAAGGCTCGCCATCTTGGAACTCATGCAACGCGCTACAGGTTGCGACCTTCCTTCCACTGCGTACCAATGACAACAATGCGCGGCTTAGAGCTGGGCTATCTCCAAATCTGAATGTTTCAGCCGATGGGTAGCGCGATTTCAGATCGCTTAGGGTCGTGGCCATGTCAGTTTTGCTCCTCTAAGCGTGCGAACCCCACATCATCTCGCGGGAAACGGCTCCTTGTCGAAAGGCAGAATGAGAGGTGGCGGATTTGTCCCGCAAGTGACAGTCGACGGGATCTGTGGAACCGTGAACGCCACCATGCCACCGCCAGCGCATCCGTCGTGCCGGAGCCCAAGGGCTGGCGGGATCTGCCCGCGGCTCGCCGCTTATTCTGCGGCGAGGGCGTTGGCCTTGGTGCTCAGCCACAGGCGCAGTTGGTCGACCCAGGCCACATAGGCGTTCAGATAGGGATCGGCCTGGGGCACATGCGCGGCGATGCTGCTGGCATTGCTGTAGGTCAGAATGGCCAGGCACATCAGCACGATCACCAGCACAAAGCCGCGCGAAAACCCGCTGGTGCGGGCCGGCGCCGCTGCCACATCTTCGCTGCTGTCCACATGGCCGTCCGCTCTTGGGCTGAGGCTGGAGCTGAACTCCTCGATATCCGGCAACAAGCCCCGGCGCGAGCCGGCGGGGATGGTCCCTGCGGTGGCCTCGGGGCCGCGCATCCGGGTGAGACGCTCCTGTGCTTCCTGCGCCCGCACATCACCATCATCCAGTCTGGAGCGCCGGGGCGGGGCCGATGGCTCCGCGTCGGCGGGGCCGGGCTGTGGGTGGCGGTCGGGATCATGCAAGCCCAGCTCGGTCTGGGTTTCGATCTGTTCGCGACGGGATCGCAGGCTGGCCTCGCGCTCGGCCTCTTCGCGCAACACGCGGGAGATATCCGGGTCGAGTTGCCGCTTGACCGGCGGCTCTGCACCAAAGGCGGCTGGGGCGGGGGTGTCTTCCTCCTCCTCGTCCTCTTCCGGGGCGTCGGGGTCTTCTTGCCAATGGGCGTCGTCATCCTGGGCCACAACATCCGCCTCGGGCGCGGTGGGCCAGGTGGTCTCGGCCTCGGGCGCCTCTTCCGGGGCGGTCTCGTGCGCCGGATCTGCCGCCGGATCTGGGGCGGGGGCCGCGGTGGCCTCCTGCGCCAGCATGCGGGCCGAGGGCTGGAACCAGGTTTCGCCGCAATTGGAGCATTGCACGTCGCGGCCCTCGTCCGGGACCACATCCTCGGGCACCTCATACTGTGCGCCGCAATTGGGGCAAATCAGTCTCATCCGGTCTCCTTGGTGCGCGGCGTCACCGTGAAATGGGTGAATTTCCCCGCAATCATAGTAACTTCCTGAAAGGCAAGAAAGAGCCAATCCCCGGCCACCGTGCAGAATGCGTCCGCCGTGGCCCTGCGGGGCCATTGAAACTGCGGCTGAGCTCGTGCAAAACACCGCGACGGCGGCAAGACCACCGCAGGACAAACCGGCCAGCAGGCCGACTGGGGACCAGACGTGATCGAACTCGAAGATGTGGGTTACAACTATGGCGGGGGAGAGCTGTTCAGCAATCTTTCGGTGCAGCTGGCGCCCGGCTCCTTTCATTTTCTGACCGGCCCGTCCGGCGCGGGCAAGACCACGCTGCTAAAGCTCTGCTACGGCGCGCTGACGCCGACCACCGGCCATGTGCGCGCCTTCAATATGGATGTGAAGGGGCTGGACCGCGATCAGATGGCATTCCTGCGCCGGCGCGTCGGGGTGGTGCATCAGGATTGCCGCTTTCTGGATCACCTGCCGGTGGTGGAAAACATCGCCTTGCCGCTGACCGTATCGGGGCGCGGCTTGCAGGATGAGCAGGCCAACCTCGCCGAGCTGATGAACTGGGTCGGGCTCTCTGACCGTATGAACGCCCTGCCGCCAGAGCTTTCGGGCGGCGAGCGCCAGCGGGCGGCCCTGGCCCGCGCGGTGATCCTCAGCCCCGAGGTGATCATCGCCGACGAGCCCACCGGCAACGTTGATTGGGAAATGTCGCAGCGGCTGCTGCGCCTCCTCGTCGAACTCAACCACATGGGCAAGACCATTCTGGTGGCCACCCATGATCTGCCGCTTATTCGCGCTGCCAAGAACCAGGTGCAGGCGCGGGTGCTGCGGCTGTCAAACCGGCGGATCATCTCGGCGGGGGCGGATCTATGAACGCGCTCAAGCAGCTGATCCTCGGGGATGCGCAGGCCGACCGGGTGGTGCCGCCCTCGGGATTTACCGCGCATCTGACCCTGTTTGTTTCCGGCGCCATGGCTTTTCTCTGCGTTTTTGCGCTGGCGCTGTCGATGGCCTCCGGGCGGGTGGCGCATCGCTGGTCCGAAGAGCTCGCCCGCGCCGCGACCCTGCGCATCAACGCGCCGGCGGAACAACGCGCGGCCCAGACCGAGGCGGCGCTGGCGATCCTGCGCCAGACCCCCGGCGTTGCCAATGCCCGCGCGCTCAGCGACGATGAACAAGCCGCGCTGCTGGCACCCTGGTTCGGTGCCGATATCCCGCTCGACACGCTGCCAGTGCCGCAGTTGATCGAGGTCACCGAGGGCGATCCCGGCTATGACGCGCAGGGGCTGCGGCTGCGGCTTCAGGCCGAGGTGCCGGGCGCGGTGCTGGACGATCACACCCGCTGGCGGCGCCCCCTGGTGGAGGCGGCGATTGCGCTGCGCCGCCTTGGCGTGGTGTCGATCCTGCTGATTGGCGGCGCCATGGCGGCGATGATTACCCTGGCGGCCAATGCGGCGCTGGCCGCGAATGCGCAGGTGATCGAGGTGCTGCGGCTGGTCGGCGCGCAGGATCACTATATCGCGCAGGCCTTTGTGCGCCGGTTTACCCTGCGGGCGCTTTCTGGCGCGGCCGTGGGTGTCGTGCTGGGCCTGATCGGTGTCTGGCTGATGCCCGAAGCCTCCGCCGAAGGGGGCTTTCTCACCGGGCTGAGCTTCCAGAGCTGGGGCTGGCTGCTGCCGCTGGTGATCCCGCCCCTTGCCGCATTGGTGGCCTTTGCCGCCACCACCCGCGCCGCCCGCAAACGATTGGGAGAGCTGGCATGACAACCGCCCTGCAATATCTGCGATCCATCCTCTATGTGGTGCAGATCTATGCGATGATGCTGATCATCGGCATCCTCTTTGCCCCCTATGCGCTGCTCTCGAAAAACGGCGCGCGGCAGGCCTGCAAGACCTATGCCCGCTGGGCCATCTGGTCGGCGCGCTGGATGGTGGGGCTGCGCTGCGAGGTGCGCGGTCCGGTGCCCCGGGGCGAGGTGATCGTGGCCGCCAAACACCAGAGCTTTCTGGATATCATGGTCATCTTCAACGCGCTGCCGCAGGCCAAGTTCATCATGAAACGCGAGCTGATGTGGACGCCGATCATCGGCGTCTACGCCAAACGCCTCGGCTGCATCCCGGTCAATCGCGGCAAGCGCGGCGCGGCGATCGCCAAGATGGTGCAGGATGTCGCCCGCGAGTTCACCGAGCCGGGCCAGTTGGTGATCTACCCGCAGGGCACCCGCGTCGCCCCCGGCGCGCAGAAACCCTATAAGGCGGGCAGCGGCGTGCTCTATACCGAACTCAAACAGCCCTGCGTGCCGGTGGCGACCAACGTGGGCCTCTTGTGGCCCCGCACCGGCATCCTGCGCAAACCGGGGCTGGGGGTGGTAGAGTTCCTCGACCCGATCCCGCCGGGCATGGAGCGCCATAGTTTCATGGCCGAGCTGGAAAAACGGATCGAGGCCAAATCCAATACATTGATGGCTGAACTGGGATTTGAACAGGATGGACTTCCTCAAGACGGTTGAAGATCTGGAGGCGCTCTACGGGACACCGGGGGCGCCTTCGTTACGTAAGGTGGCGCGGCAGATGACGCCGCTCTATCGCAAATGGATCATGGCCTCGCGGCTCTGCATGCTGGCCACCGTCGGTCCCGAGGGCACCGACGACAGCCCGCGCGGCGATGATGGCCCGGTGGTGCTGGAGCTCGATCCCGGCACGCTGGCGCTGCCGGACTGGCGCGGCAACAACCGGATCGACTCCTTGCGCAATATCGTGCGCGACGACCGGGTATCGCTGATGTTCCTGGTGCCCGGCTCCAACAATGTGGTGCGGGTCAATGGCCGCGCGCAGGTGACGGCGGACGCCGAGCTGCGGGCGCGCTTTGACAAGAATGGCAAACAGCCCGCGACGGTGATCGTGATCAGGATCGGCGAAATCTACAGCCAATGCGCCCGCGCCCTGATGCGCGCCCGCACCTGGAGCAGCGGCGACGAGAGCGCAGAGCTGCCCTCCGTGGGCGAAATCCTCGCCGAGCAGACCGCAGGCGAAGAGGGCGGCCGCGCCTATGACGAAGCCTGGGCCCCGCGCGCCGCCAAGACGATGTGGTGAGCGAGGCTGCCGCTCTGGCGCCAAAAAATGTCAAACCATGCGACGGATCTCCGCCGCGCGCCCGTTTGATCTCTTAACAAGCGCCTTGCCTGTCGCTTGTTGCCCCACTCACGGGGGCCCCGGTTTTCTGAGAGCCGGGTATCTGGGCCGGTGGCAGGTACACATGCCGCCGGCCCTTTTTTGCTCAGCTCATCAGCACATCGCCGACCAGGATCTGCGGGCGCACATTGGTGAAATTCGCCACGTCATCGGCGACAATGCCCCCGGCCTTGCCCATGGCCTGATCCAGCGCCTCCATGTCGGGGAAGGTGATGGTGGCGATCAGCAGATAGGGGGGTGGCACATCCGGCCCGCCGGCAAGGCCCCGGCTGGCCTCCACCGTTTCCATCAGATCGCCCATATGTTCCTCGACCAAGGGCAGATGGGTTTTCTCGTAATACTCATAGTCAAATTCGGCGTCCGGCGATGCGGGGTAGAGCACATGCAGGCTGACACTCATGACGGGGTTCCTTTGTTATCAGACGGAAACGGCCCGCCAATGCGGCGGGCCGTGAGACTTTGGGCAGAGAGGGGCTGCCGGGGCCACAGGGGCTAGCCAAAGGCTTAACTGTGGATCGCGCCATCGCCGCAGGCAAGCGCGGCCTCGCGCACTGCCTCGGAAAAGGTCGGATGCGCGTGGCAGGTCAGGGCGATATCCTCGGCGGAGGCGCCAAATTCCATCGCCACGCAGATCTCGTGGATGAGATCACCCGCCGAGGGGCCGATGATTGCGGCGCCCAGCACCCGGTCGGTTTCGGCATCGGTGATCAGCTTCACAAAGCCTTCGCCCTGATGCACCGCCTTGGCGCGGCCATTGCCCATGAAGTTGAACTTGCCAACCTTGACCTTGCGGCCTTCGGCCTTGAGCGCGTCTTCGGTCTGGCCGACGGTGGCGACTTCGGGCGTGGTATAGACCACCCCCGGGATGATGCCGTAGTTCACATGGCCATGTTTGCCCGCGATTACCTCGGCCACCGCCATGCCCTCGTCCTCGGCCTTATGGGCCAGCATCGGCCCTTCGATCACGTCGCCGATGGCATAGATGCCCTTGACGGATGTGGCCCAATGGGCGTCGGTGGCGATCTGGCCGCGTTCGGTCAGCTTTACCCCGAGTGCGTCCAGCCCCAGCCCTTCGGCATAGGGTTTGCGCCCGGTGGCGACCAGCACCACATCGGCGTCGATGACCTCTTCGTCGCCGCCTTTCTTGAGCGCATATTTGACCTTTGCCTTGGTCTTGGTGGTCTCGACGCCCTGCACGGCGGCGCCCATGATGAAGCTGAGCCCCTGCTTTTCCAGAATCCGCTTGAAGCTCCGCTGCACGTCCTTGTCCATGCCCGGGCAGACCGCATCCATATATTCGACCACGGTCACCTCGGCGCCGAGGCGGGCATAGACGGAGCCAAGCTCCAGCCCGATGACGCCCGCGCCGATGACGACCATTTTCTTGGGCACCTTGGGCAGGTCGAGCGCGCCGGTGCTGTCCACCACGAGGCCCTTATCGTTGTCCACCTCAACCCCCGGCAGCGCCGACGGCACGGAGCCGGAAGCGATGACGATATTCTTGGCCTCATGGACCTCGTCGCCGACCTTGACCTGACCGGCGGCGGGGATCGAGGCCCAGCCCTTGAGCCAGTCGATCTTGTTCTTCTTCATGAGGAATTCGACACCGCCGGTGTTCTGGCCGATGACGTCATCCTTGTAGGATTTCATCTGTTCCCAATCGACCGAAGGGCTTTTGCCCTTGAGCCCCATGGAGGTAAAGTTGTGCTCCGCCTCATGCAGCATATGGGTGGCGTGCAGAAGCGCCTTGGAGGGGATGCAGCCCACGTTGAGGCAGGTGCCGCCCAGGGTCTCGCGGCCTTCGACGATGGCGGTTTTGAGGCCCAGCTGGGCGCAGCGGATGGCGCTGACATAGCCGCCGGGGCCTGCGCCGATGATGATCACGTCATAGGATGCCATATGTCATGTGCTCCGTTTTGAGGGTGGCGGGGAGGGGGCGCTGCCCCCGGCCCTTGCGGGCCTCCCCCGGGATATTTACCGTTAGAAGAAGGCAAGGCCGCCCTTGAACAAACCAGAAACATCTGCCACTGATCGCGCATGGCAAAGACAACATTCTCCTGCTCCGCCTGCGGGGCCTCCTATTCCAAATGGTCGGGCCGCTGCGAAGGCTGCGGCGACTGGAACACGATTTCCGAGGACAAGGGGCTGTCCAGCGGCGGGCCTGCCAAGAAGTCCTTGGGCGCGATGCGTGGCAAGCGGCTGGAACTGACGGATCTGGCGACGCAAGAGGTGCCGCCGCCGCGCACGCTCTCGGGTGTTGGAGAATTGGACCGGGTGCTGGGCGGTGGCCTTGTGGCGGCCTCGGCGCTTCTGGTGGGGGGCGATCCGGGCATCGGCAAATCCACCCTGCTGTTGCAGGCGGCGGCGCGATTTGCGCGGGCCGGGTTGAAGACGATCTATGTCTCCGGCGAGGAAGCCTCGGCGCAGGTGCGGATGCGGGCGCAGCGGCTGGGGCTGGAGGATGCGCCGGTGAAGCTGGCAGCCGAGACCAACCTGCGCGATATCCTGACCACACTGGAAGCCGAAAAGCCGCAGCTTGCGATCATTGATTCGATCCAGACCATGTGGGCCGATAATGTCGACAGCGCGCCCGGTTCGGTCAGCCAGGTGCGCGCGGCGGCGCATGAGCTGACCACATTCGCCAAGAGCAACGGCGTCTCTATCATCATGGTCGGCCATGTCACCAAGGATGGCCAGATCGCCGGCCCCCGGGTCGTGGAACATATGGTCGACACGGTGCTTTATTTCGAAGGCGAGCGCGGCCATCAGTTCCGCATCCTGCGCGCGGTCAAGAACCGCTTTGGCCCGGCCGACGAGATCGGCGTGTTTGAAATGACCGGCGGCGGGCTGGCGCAGGTCACCAACCCCTCGGCGCTGTTTCTGTCGGAACGCGGCAAGCCCTCGCCCGGATCTGTGGTTTTTGCCGGCATCGAAGGCACACGGCCGGTCTTGGTGGAGATGCAGGCGCTGGTCGCCCCCTCGCCGCATTCGCAGCCGCGTCGGGCGGTGGTTGGCCGGGACAGCGCCCGCCTTGCGATGATCCTCGGGGTGCTGGAGGCGCGCTGCGGCATCCCCTTCGCCGGGCTGGACGTCTATCTGAACGTCGCGGGTGGCATGAAGATTTCCGAACCCGCCGCAGATCTTGCGGTGGCCGCCGCGCTGCTGAGCGCGCGGGAAGACACGGCTCTTCCCTCCGATACGGCGATTTTTGGTGAAATTTCACTGTCCGGTGCGCTCAGACCCGCTCCTCAGACCGAAAACCGGTTGAAAGAAGCGCAAAAACTTGGTTTCACGGCAGCGATCGCTCCGAGTGGCGGCAAGTCCGTGTCCGTTCCCGGGCTGACGTTGAAATCAGCCCCCGACCTGACAAGTTTTGTCGGCGACTATTTTGGAGCAGGCTAACAAGCCACCCAATTGATTTATTGCGGGCAATAGGCGAGGGACATGGAAGGTTTTACAATAATCGACGGCGCGGTGGCGCTGGTCATCGTCATATCGGCGCTGTTGGCCTATGCGCGCGGCTTCGTGCGCGAGGTGATGGCGATCATCGGCTGGATCGCTGCCGGTGTGCTGGCGTTCATCTTTGCCCCTCAGGCGGAACCGCTGATGGCGGAGATCCCGGTGGTGGGCGATTTCATTTCGGACAGCTGCGAGCTGTCGATGATCGCGGCCTTCTTTGCGGTCTTTGCGGTGGCGCTGATCGTGGTGTCCTTCTTCACGCCGCTGCTGGCGGGGCTGGTGCAGCGTTCCGCGCTCGGCGGGCTTGACCAGGGCGCCGGGTTCTTCTTTGGCGTGCTCCGCGGCATCCTCCTCGTGGTGATCGGCTTCTTTGTCTATAATGTCGTCATGACCGGGCAAAGCTTCACCATGGTGGACGAGAGCCGCTCGGCGGCGGTGTTCAACCGGGTGATCGGCAAGGTCGAGGAACAGAACCCCGAGCAGGCGCTTGGTTGGGTGACACAGAAATACGAGGATCTGATTTCCAGCTGCGCTGGCTGATCCCATCCAACCACGAACACGCAGGGGGCGCCTTATTGGGCGCCCTTTTCTGTTTTGGCGATGCCGCGCCGCCCTGTTCCGGGACACTGCTGACTCATGCACAGAGTTATCCACATGCAGGCAGCAAGGATTAATGCGCAGCCTCACAGATTAACCTTTTGTTAACCAACAAGAATCACCGGTTAACAAAGCGCGCCTCAGAGCAAAAAACCGCCTGATTTCCTTAACAAAACCTTAATTACCCACAGCTACGTCATTAACCTTTTAATAAAATCCTTGTTTTTTGCCGAGAACCCCGAAGTCGTACCGACTCTGTCCCAAGCCTGCCCCATTCTTGTCCCAATTCAGGGGCCAATTGGGATCAACGAAGGCAAAAAGCCTCGCGCTCTCAGAAGGGACATTGGACATGCTGCTGGATCACACCACCGCGTTTACAGACTATCAGCCGGTTGACCTGCTTTTGAACCTGTGTGGACAGGATGAAGTGGTCAAAGACAGCGCGCGTCTGCGTCCCCAACAGGGCGGCGTTCTGCCCGGCACCTTGATCGAGACGGCAGAGGGTTTTACCCAGGCCCGCGCCCTGCGTCCCGGCGACATGGTGCAGAGCTTTGACGGCGGGCTGCGCGAGGTTGTCGCGATCCGCCAATCGGTGCCGCGTCTGACCGCGATGGTGCATATCCCCGCTGGCGCGCTTGGCAATGATGCGCCGCTGGAGCTGCCCTCGGATGCCGTGGTTGCCCTGGACGGTGATCTGGCGCTCGACCTTTTTGACCTGCATGTGGTCACCGTCAAGCTGGTGGCGCTGATCGGCTACAAGGGCATTCGTACCGCCCTGCCCCAGCGTCTGCCCCGCGTCCATATCGACTGTGGTGAAGAAGAGCTGCTCTGGGCCGAAGGCGGTCTGCTGATCAATGCCGGCAGCCCCGAAGAGGACGGTTTTTACAGCCTGCTGTCGCTGAGCGAGAGCCGCGTGATTGTTGCCGCTGATCGTGCAGACCTGGACGCCGAGACCGCAACCGAGACGGAAGAGGCCGAGGCGGATGAGGATTTCTTTGGCCTGAACGCCATGCCCGCGCCGGCCTTTGATCCCATTGACCTGCTGTTTGGTCGCTACGCCGCCTGAGCCGCCCCGAACGCGCGCGTCCTCGCCTCGCCAAGGACAGGCGGCGCCCGGTCAGATTTGGCCGAGGTAGTAGCCGATGGCCTCGGCCAATTCCGTTTCCTCATAGCCGAAATGAGAGCGCACGACCTCTTCCAACTTGCGGAACACGGCGG
>NZ_JAATOX010000113.1 GCF_011806385.1 Phaeobacter sp. HF9A
TGAATTCCGCCGTCGCCCGCAGCTTGCGCAGGCTCTTGCGGAAACTGTCGCGGGCATGGCTGTCCAGCCGTTTCAGGGTCTCGCCGTGCTTGAGCGCCTGATTGAGCCGCAGCTCCAGCGTTTCGTGGCACAGGTGTTCAAGCTTTTGCTGATCTCCCGCCGCCGGGCGCCAGAATCCGGGCTCTGTCATCTCGCGGCAGCGCGTTGTCATCTCTGTCACGCGCGCGCCGTCCAGCAAGGCCCGCAGTGCCTCGCGCTCCTGGTCGATGCGCGCCAGCACCCGGGTTTCCAGCGCTTGCAGGGCGGTGTTGTCTGGCAGCGCCACGCGCGCGGGCGTCAGCGTGTCCTGCCAGAGCAGATAGAAATCCCGCAGCCGGGTGACCTCGGCGCTCAGCCAGCGGGCCTCCTCCAGCAGCGCCTTGTTGTGATCGTTGGGCAGGATCGGCCGGAACAGCGTCAGAGCACTGCGCAATCGCCGCAGCGCCACGCGCAGGGCCTGGGCGCTGTCAAACGCATTGTCGCGCGCCACAAAGGCGCGGGCGGTGTCGATTTCATCCAATACCGCCGCCATGATGGCGGCGGGGTGGGTCGCAGAGCTATGCGCGTTGGTCATAATCTTCGTCTGATGCTTTGGCCGTTCTGGCGGATCGGGGTTCGCTTGGATTACAGCGCATCCAGCAGGGCTTCGCCACCAGACACTTCGCAGGTGCCCGGACTTTCTTCAAGGTGCAGGATTTTTACCTCACCATCCTCGACCAGCATGGCATAACGCTTGGAGCGGCCAATCAAACCGGCGGGCGGTGCGTCAAAGCGCATGCCGATCGCATCGGTAAAGCTGCATTCCGCATCCGCCAGCATGGAAATCCCGGCGGCGGTGGCGCCGGTGGCCTCGCCCCAGGCGGCCATCACAAAGGGATCATTGCCCGCGATGCAGACGATTTCATCGACGCCCTTGGCGTCAAATTGATCCTTCGTGCGGATAAAGCTCGGCACATGGGCGGAATGGCAGGTCGGGGTAAAGGCCCCCGGCACCGCAAAGATCGCCACTTTGCGCCCCTTGGTCAGATCTGCAATCTCAACCGCTTCGGGGCCAGTCTCCCCCATGCGGGTCAGGGTGGCGGCGGGCAGCTTGTCTCCAACGGAAATCATCGGTGATCCTTTATGTTCCTCAAATGGCGCCATGACGGCTTTGGGCAATTGCGTCATGGCGGGCCCTGCATGTAGGGTCCGCCGCAAAGGTTAAAAGAACTGTGTCTGGAGGCAAGAGGGGACATGACTCATATCGCGGTGATCGGTGCAGGTCAGGCAGGGGCATCCCTGGTGGCAAAACTGCGCAAGAGTGGATTTGACGGTGATATTACCTTGATCGGGGCCGAAGACGCGCTGCCCTATCAACGTCCACCCCTGTCAAAAGCCTATCTTCTGGGCGACATGGAAAAAGAGCGCCTGTTCCTGCGCCCGGAGAGTTTTTACGCTGAAAACAACATCACCCTGCGACTTGGCACCCGGGTGGAGGCGATTGATCCGGCGCAGAAACAGATTCGCCTGCAGGATGAGTTGATCTCCTATGACCAGCTGGCGCTGACCACCGGCTCCGATCCCCGCTATCTGCCTGCGGCGATCGGTGGCGATCTCGATGGTGTGCATGTGGTGCGCACCCTCACCGATATCGACGGCATGTCGCCCGCCGTGACCGAAGGCGCCCGCGCGTTGATCGTTGGCGGCGGCTATATCGGGCTGGAGGCCGCAGCCGTCTGCGCCAAACGCGGGGTTGCGGTGACCCTGGTTGAAATGTCCGAGCGCATCCTGCAACGGGTCGCGGCACAGCAGACCTCCGACTATTTCCGCGCCCTGCACCAGGCGCATGGGGTCGATATCCGCGAAGGCATCGGGCTCGACCGGCTGGAAGGCGAGGGCGGCAAGGTTACCGGCGCCCTGCTCAGCGATGGCAGCGCCTTGCAGGTGGATTTTGTTGTGGTCGGGGTCGGGATCAACCCCGCAAGCGACCTCGCCGAGGCGGCGGGGCTGACAATCGACAATGGCATTGCCACCGATGCGCTGGGCCGCACCTCTGATCCGTCGATCTGGGCGGCGGGCGATTGCGCGTCCTTCCCCTTTCAGGGCGGGCGCATCCGGCTGGAGAGCGTGCCAAATGCCATCGACCAAGCCGAAATCGTGGCGGAAAACATGCTCGGCGCCGGTAAACCCTATATCGCCACGCCCTGGTTCTGGTCTGACCAATATGACGTGAAACTCCAGATCGCCGGGCTCAACACGGGCTATGACAATGTGGTCACCCGCGCGGGCGAGGGCGCGACGACCTCCTTCTGGTACTATCAGGGTGACCGGCTTCTGGCGGTGGACGCCATGAATGATCCGCGCGCCTATATGGTCGCCAAGCGCCTGATTGATAATGGCAAAACCGCCGACAAACAGATTGTCGCCAACCCGGAGGCGGATCTGAAACCGCTGCTCAAAGCGTGAGGATCATCGCCGGGGATTTGCGCGGGCGGGCGCTGGCCTCCGTGGGCAAGGGCGACGCGGGCGCGCATCTGCGCCCCACCACCGACCGGGTGCGCGAAAGCCTGTTCAACGTGCTCGCGCATCGGGTGGATTTCGCGGGCGCCCGGGTGCTGGATCTCTTTGCCGGCACCGGCGCATTGGGGCTGGAGGCCCTCTCGCGCGGCGCGGCAGAGGTCTGTTTCGTCGATGACGGTCGCGTTGCCCAGGGGCTGATCGCCAAGAATATCGACATCTGCCGCGTCAGAGGCCAGGCGACGCTCCAGCGCCGCTCGGCTCTGAAGCTGGGCCCAAACCCGGATGCGCCCTATGATCTGATCTTCATGGATCCCCCCTATGGCAAATCGCTCGGCCAAAAGGCATTGAGCGCCGCGCAGGAGGGCGGCTGGATCGCCGAGGGCGCGCTTGTGGTCTGGGAAGAAAGCCGCCCGATGGAGGCCCCGGCCGGTTTTGACGCCACCGAGACCCGCAAATACGGCGATACCCATATCACGCTGCTCTTGGCAGAAGATCCAGCAACCTCGGGGTGAGGCATCCTGCCTGTGCCCCCAAGACAGATGGCTGAGCGGAGGCCTCGATATGCCCACAACCTACCCACGTCCGGCCCTGGTGATCTTTGACTGCGATGGCGTCCTCGTCGATAGCGAGCGCCTGTTCAACGCCAGCCTGGCCGAAAACCTCACCCGCCATGGTCTCGCGCTCACCGCGCAGGACAGCATGTCCACCTTCGCCGGTCTGTCCATGTCAGATACCGCGAAAAAGGCCAGGGCCATGGGCGCGGATCTCCCCGAGGCCTGGATCGAGGAGGTCTATGCCGAGGCCTATACCGTCCTGCGCCGGGGCGTGCCGCTGATCAAAGGGGTGATGGACGTCATTGCCCGCCTCGACGCCGCAGCCATCCCCTGCTGCGTGGTCTCCAATGGCCGCGAAGAGAAAATGCAGATCACCCTCGGCCCGCATGGGCTCTGGGATCGCTTCCACCCCAATGCGATGTTCTCTGCCCACCGGCTGAAAGTGGCAAAGCCGGATCCGGGGATCTTCCTCGCCGCCGCCGCGCATTTCAACGTCCCTGCACGCGATTGCGTGGTGATCGAGGACAGCAACACCGGCGCCAAAGGCGCGGCGCGCGCAGGCATGATGTGCTTTGGCTATGCCGCCCACGACGACGGGGCCGCCCTCACCGCCGAGGGCGCGGAGGTCTTTCACGATATGAATGACCTGCCACGCCGCTTGGGCTTGGCATGACGCGGCGCGCGCCAATTTCTTCTAACTGAAAATATCCCGGGGTGAATGGCCCGCAGGGCCAGAGGGGCAGCGCCCCTCAGCCCAGGCCTCATTCAGCCTGAGCCCAAAACCAAATCAGCCCGAACCTAGGATTTGTCGTAGGTGGGATGGAACCGGCCCGCCGGCGACAGGGTAAAGATCTCCACCCCATCCGCGGTAACGCCGACGGAATGTTCAAACTGCGCCGACAGCGATTTGTCGCGGGTGACGGCGGTCCAGTCATCGGCCAGCACCTTGGTTTCCGGGCGGCCCAGATTCAGCATCGGCTCGATGGTAAAGAACATGCCTTCCTCCAGCACCGGACCGGTGCCCGGACGGCCATAATGCAGCACGTTGGGCGGCGCGTGAAACACCTGACCAAGCCCATGGCCGCAGAAATCCCGCACCACGCTCACCCGCTGACTCTCGGCAAAGGACTGGATCGCATGGCCGATATCACCAAAGGTATTGCCGGGTTTTACCGCCTCGATCCCCAGCATCAGCGCATCATGGGTGATCTGGATCAGCCGCTCCGCCTTGCGCGGCAATTTGCCTGCCACATACATGCGGCTGGTGTCGCCGAACCAGCCATCCACGATCACGGTGACGTCGATATTGAGGATATCCCCATCCTTGAGCTTCTTGTCGCCGGGGATGCCATGGCAGACCACATGGTTGATCGAGATACAGCTGGCGTGCTGATAGCCCTTGTAGCCAATCGTGGCCGAAGTGGCGCCAGCCTCCTCCACCATCTGGGTGATGATACGGTCAATCTCGCCGGTGGTCTGGCCGGGGAACACATGCTGGGCGATGTCATCCAGGATCTTCGCCGCAAGGGCGCCAGCCACGCGCATGCCCTGATAGTCGGCTTGCTCGTAAATACGGATACCGTCTTTGGTGGTGTGGCCGTTCTTGGATCTCATCGGCTGTGCTCCGGCAAAGGTGGTGGGCAATGAAGTATAGCGGGTTTTCGGCGACTATCTAAGCCCTCCCGGCCCAAAGAGCCAGAGGGCGCGGCGAATTGACTGCTATTCCGCCCGTAGCCGGCCGCCGATTGCAATATAATCCGACGTGATTGAGGTTCCATAAACCAGCCGTTCGACCCCTTTGCCCCGTGCGGCGGCAAACTCCGCTGCATAGGTCGGGTCGATATCATCTGCCAGCGCAAAGCGGGTGCAATCGGTGCGCTGCACCAGATAGAGCATCACCGCGCGGTGCCCCGCCTCGACCATGGCGCTCAGGGCGCGCAGGTGTTTGGCGCCGCGCGCCGTCACGCTGTCGGGAAACTCCGCCAGCCCGGGCTGGCGCGACAGGGTGACGCTTTTGACCTCTACATAGCAATCGGGCAGCCCCGCGCCCGACAGCAGGAAATCAATGCGGCTGTTCTGGTCGTATTTCACCTCTGCCCGCACGGTGGAATAGGCGGCAAGCTCCGCGATCTCTCCGGCCTCCAGCGCGACCCTCAGGGCGCGGTTGGGCACCGAGGTATCGACGCCGGTGAAATGGCCATCCGCGTGTTCCACCAGCCGCCAGCCGTATTTCAGCTTTTTCTTCGGATCGTCATTGGGCTCCAGCCAGATCCGCATGCCCGGCTCCGCCAGACCCATCATCGAGCCGGGATTGGCGCAATGGGCGGTGATCTCGCGGCCATCCTCCAGCCGGCAATCGGCCAAAAAGCGTTTGTAGCGTTTGATCAGCGTGGCGGGGAGCAGGGGGGTGGCAAATCTCATGCCGCAGGTGATGCGCCAGATTTGGCCGCCTGTCAAAGCCTCACGGCGGCGAAGGAGGTTGCGCCGACGGCGCGGAAGGCTATCTTCTTGCCACAGCCAAGAAAAACCGCAGGAGTCGCGCCATGTCCAACCCCACCGCCGCCATGCTTGTGATCGGGGATGAGATCCTCTCGGGGCGCACCCGCGACGCCAATATGTATTATCTCGCCGGGGAGCTGAGCAAACACGGCGTGGACCTGAAAGAGGTGCGCGTGGTCAGCGATGATGCCGATGCCATCGTGGCCGCCGTGCTGGCCCTGTCCGAGGCGGTGGATCACGTCTTTACCTCCGGCGGGATCGGCCCGACCCATGATGATATCACCGCCGATTGCATCGCCCGGGCCTTTGGGGTGGGGATCGACGTGCGCGCCGATGCCCGCGCCATTCTGGAGGCCCATTACGCCACCACCGGCACCGAGCTGAACGCCGCCCGTTTGCGCATGGCGCGGATTCCTGACGGTGCAACATTGATCGACAACCCGGTGTCGCGCGCGCCCGGTTTCACCGTGAAAAACGTGCATGTGATGGCCGGTGTGCCATCGGTGTTCCAGGCCATGGTGGCCAGCGTCCTGGCCACGATTAGCGGCGGCCAGCCCCTGCTGAGCCAGACCCTGCGGGTGGATCGCGGCGAGGGAGAGATCGCCGCCCCCCTCTCTGCGCTGGCCGAGGCCTATGCCGATCTGTCCATCGGCTGCTACCCGTTTCAGGTTAACGGGGCTTATGGCGCCAATGTGGTGATCCGGGGCACGGATGGCGCCCGGGTCGATGCCGCCGTCACCGAGCTGGCAAAGGCGCTTGCGCTGTGACCCCTGCCCAAGCGCCGATCAATCCGAGATATTATCAGGTGGTCGAGGCCACCTGGCCCTGTGTTGAAACCAGATCTCTGGGCCCGATCACGCTGCGGATCGGGGCCGGTGGTGGCAGCCGGGTCTCTGCCGCCACCGCCGAGGCGGCGGTCGAGGATGCCCGGATCGCCGAGGCCGAAGCAGCAATGCTGGCACTGGACCAGCCCCGGCTCTTTATGATCCGCGAGGGGGAGGGCGATCTGGATGCGCAGCTCGACCGGCTGGGCTATGAGGTGATGGATCCGGTGGTGCTCTGGACCTGCCCGCCAGAGACGCTCACGGATGTTGACATCCCCCGCGTCACCACCTTTTGCATCTGGCCGCCTCTGGCCATCCAGAGGGAGATCTGGGCCGCAGGCGGTATCGGCCCTGCGCGGCTGGCGGTGATGGAGCGGGCCACGACCGCCAAGACCAGCATCCTGTCCCGCGCCGATGACAAGCCCGCCGGCACCGCCTATGTGGGGCTGCACGATGGCATCGCCATGTTGCACGCGCTGGAGGTGCTGCCGCAGCAGCGGCGCAAGGGCATGGGCGTCTGGATGATGCGTCAGGCCGCGCTCTGGGCGGCGGAGCGGGGCGCGACCGAGCTGGTGGTGATCTGCACCCGCGCCAATACCGGCGCCAATGCGCTCTATGAGCGGCTGGGCATGACATGCCTTGGCGGCTATCACTACCGTATCAAACGCTAAAGCGACCGACCGGCCCTGGGGAGGGGCACGAGAATGACCAAAGCAGACCAACCAACCGCGCTCGACCTGCCGATGGCGGATCCCTTGCCGCCGGAAACGCAGAAATATTTCGACATCTGCCAGGACAAGCTCGGCATGGTGCCCAATGTGCTGCGCGCCTATGCCAGCAACGTGGAAAAGCTCAACGCCTTCACCGCGATGTATAACGATCTGATGCTGGGCGACAGCAAGCTCAGCAAGCTGGAGCGCGAGATGATCGCGGTGGTGGTCTCTTCGATCAACAAATGTTTCTACTGCCTCGTGGCGCATGGCGCGGCGGTGCGGCAGCTCTCGGGCGATCCGCAGCTGGGCGAGATGCTGGTGATGAACTACCGGGTGGCGCCGCTGGATGCACGCCAGCGCGCGATGCTGGATTTCGCCGCAAAGCTCACCCGCGCCAGCGCCGAGGTCGAGGAGGCCGATCGCGAGGCCCTGCGCGAGGTGGGGTTTGACGACCGCGACATCTGGGATATCGCCAATGTCGCCGGGTTCTTCAACATGACCAACCGGGTGGCCAGTGCCTCTGCCATGGTGCCCAACCCGGACTATCATGGCCAATGTCGGTGAGACGCCCGCCGTCCTGCCTGCGTCGCGCCCTGGCGGGTCTGGCGCTGATGCTTCTGGCGGTGCCAGCACTTGCCGCGCCGCTGGAGGTGCCATTGCCCGCCGACGGGGAGCTGTTGCGCAGTCAGGACACGCCGCTTGCGACCTTGCTCCTGCCCACTGGTCCGGCCAGCGGCGACAGCGTGCCCAGCCGCGCGGTGGAGGGGGAGATCTTTCGCCGCAGCTGGCGCTTTACGGGGGATCTCAGCCCGCTGCAATTGCTGGCGCCAATCCGGGATGAGCTGGAAAAACAAGGCTTTGAGGAGATCTTCGCCTGTACGGCCCGCGCCTGCGGCGGCTTTGATTTCCGTTTTGGGATCGAGGTGATCCCGGCCCCCGATATGGTTGTGAACCTCTCGGATTACGACTTCTACGCGGCAGAGCAGCCCAAGTCGGGCACCGCCGTATCGCTGCTGGTCTCGCGCTCTGGCGGTGCCACCTATGTGCAGCTCCTGGAGCGCCACGCCCCGCCAGCGCCGGGCGCGCTTTCGGTGATGCCCGAGGGACGCCCCACCAATGAGGCAGCAGAAACGGCGCAGGAGGGCGGGGAAGAGGCCGCGCCCGAATTGGCGAGCGGTGTGAGCCAGAGCCTGCTGGCGGATGCGCTGGAAAAAGGCGGCGCCCTCTCCACCGGCGCGATTGCCGATCTCATGGTCTTGCAGGGCCATGCGCCGCTTCTCGATCTGGAATTTGAGTCCGGCTCCGCACAGATGGGGGCGGGCCCGTTTGACAGCTTGCAGCAACTCGCCCGTTTTCTGAGAGAAAACGCCAGCGCCACGATACTGCTGGTGGGGCATACCGATTCGGTGGGCAGTTTGGAGGGCAATATCGCCCTCTCTCGCCGCCGCGCCGCCAGTGTGCGCGAGCGGCTGATCCAGGGCTATGACATCGCAGGCGCGCGGATCGAGGTCGCGGGCGCGGGCTATATGGCGCCGCTGGCCCCGAACACCACCCAGGCCGGGCGCGAAACCAACCGCCGGGTGGAGGCGGTGCTGGTCACGCCCTGATCGGGGCCGGCGCCGCCGCCCGCACGCGGTTCCTCGCGTCAAAGGCGCGCGGCGATGCTGCCCTCTACGGCAGCGCCGGGAAGGGGGCAGGGCGCTTGCTCAGACCACAAAGATCGCATCCTCCAGCCCCTGAACGCTGTCCAGGCCGAGCAGCTGGATCAGAAATGGGCAGCCGACATTTCCCATATCTGGCTGTGCGAGGCTGGCTGTAGCTCGCGGTCGTGCTCGACCTTTACGCAAGGCGCGTCGCCGTCGGGCCGAAAACGCCATCGCAAGATACATCGATGGATTCTATAAGCGCGTGAGTTGGCATTCATCGCTCGGCTTCCGAAACCCTATTCGCATTCGAGCGCCAGGCACGCGAAGTGAGCTAAACGCGCTCCACAAAACCCGGGCAAGTCCACCGTTCCAACACCCCGTGAAAGGCGTCCTCAAAGTTGAGCCGATAGGGAGATTGAATGCTGCCAGGTGCATCTGTGGTTTCAGACATAAATGTATTCCTGAAAATATATACTTCGACAATATGCGCCAGAAGCTTGGGAATACGCACTTATCCCCAAAGACTGCGGTCGTTGCAATAATAGATTGAGCACGTGTCAGACTGTTCGCCTTGAATGGTGCCACTTGCGTGGTTGAAATCGAACTTCAGGGCAGGGTTGGCTCTGGCGCCTTCGGCAGGATGACCTCTGGCACAGCTGGCCGCACATCAATACGCAGGCGCCCGCCACAGGGGCGGGCGGGGCAGGGGCGTGCGCAGGGCGCATACCACGGGTTGAGACCAGAGAGGGAGCCTCGCGCGCGCCCGCTGATGTCACATCACAGCGGGGTGCCGGCCTCAGGCGGCCAGCCCTTTGGAGCCGATATCGAGGAACTTCTTGCGGCGGTCCTGGATCAGCGCCTTGCCGTCCATCTCGCCCAGTTCCGCCAGCATCTCGCGGATCGCGGCGGCAACGGCGCTGAAGCTGGCCTGCGGGTCACGATGCGCACCGCCCAGGGGTTCCGGGATGACCCGATCCACCACCTCGAGCGCCTTCAGATCCTGCGCGGTCAGGCGCAGCGCCTCGGCGGCTTCGCGCATCTTCTCGGCGTCCTTCCACAGGATCGAGGCGCAGCCCTCGGGCGAGATCACCGAATAGACCGAATGTTCCAGCATCGCGACGCGGTTGGCGCTGGCAAAGGCCACAGCCCCGCCCGATCCCCCCTCGCCGATGATGACGGAGATCAGCGGCACGCCGATCTTCAGGCACATTTCGGTGGAGCGGGCGATCGCCTCGGACTGGCCGCGCTCCTCGGCGCCCTTGCCGGGATAGGCGCCCGTGGTATCGACCAGGGTGATCACCGGCAGGCCAAAGCGCCCGGCCATCTCCATCAGCCGCACCGCCTTGCGATAGCCTTCGGGGCGGGCCATGCCAAAGTTATGGGTGATGCGCGATTTGGTGTCAGAGCCCTTCTCGTGGCCGATCACCATCACCGGCTGGTCGTTGAACCGCGCCAGCCCGCCCATCACCGCGAGGTCATCGGCGAAATTGCGATCACCGGCCAGCGGCGTGTATTCGGTGAAAAGCGTCTTGATGTAGTCCTTGCAATGGGGACGCTCCGGGTGCCGGGCCACCTGGCATTTGCGCCAGGGCGTCAGATCCTTGTAGAGATCCACCAAAAGCTGCGCGGCTTTCTTGTCCAACGCGGCGGCTTCATCGTCCACATCCATTTCTTCGTTGGTGCGCGCCATTGCGCGCAGCTCTTCCGCCTTGCCTTCGATTTCGGCCAGGGGTTTTTCGAATTCCAGATACTGGGTCATGCTGTCTCTACTGTCACGGTTCCCCCGATATATGGACTTCCGCCGCCGCCGATGCAACTCTCCGTATCGGTTTGACGGATTTGCCTCGCCGCGCCGCCCTCGGGCACTGTTTTGCACAGGCAAGTCAGCAAGATTTGTCACATCGACCTCTGGCAAGACGGGTGCGGCACGACAGCAAAGGACAGACAGCATATGGCCAACGCATATGAGGCCCGGATTCTGCGGGTGTGGGATTACATCTACGACAATCCGGCCGGGGATCTCAGCCTGGATCAACTGGCCGAGGTGGCGGCAATGTCGCGGTTTCACTGGCACCGGGTGTTTCGCGCGCTCACCGGCGAAACCTGTAGCCAATCGGTGCGGCGCATCCGCCTGCACCGCGCGGCAACGGCACTGGTTCACGGCGACAGCTCGATCGAGGCGATCTCCCAGGCGGTGGGCTATCCCAACCGTCAGTCCTTCTCACGTGCCTTCACCGCCGCCTATGGCCTGACGCCAGCGGCTTTTCGCGCAAAGGGGGCGGATCTGCCCGCCGCCCTGCTGCGCCGCTCAGAGGAGTTTCCCATGTTTGACATCGCAATCCGCACCGAACCCGCCCGTCGCCTCGCGGTGGTGCCCCATATCGGCCCCTATATGGACATCGGCCATGCCTTTGAACGCTTTGCCGGGCTCTGCGCCGCGCGCAATCTCTGGCCCAATATCACCGCCTCGATCGGGGTCTATCTGGATGCCCCGGGCGAGGTTCCCGAGGCAGAGCTGCGCAGCTTTGCCGGTGGTGCCTATCGCGGTGCGGAAATCCCCGATGGCCTGGAAGCCTATGATCTGCCCGGTGGCAAGACCGCGGTGCTGACCCACAAGGGCCCCTATGCGGAGCTTTCCGTCGCCTATGACAGCCTGTTGGCTGCCCACCTCCGGCGAGGAGCCCGCCGATGCGCCCTGCTACGAGATCTACCTCAACGATCCCCGCAGCACCGCCCCCGAGGATCTTCTGACCGAGATCTGCCTGCCATTGAAATGAAGAACCGGCAGTGAGACGCCCGGCTTTTTCCGGCAGGGCCGGGAAAAGCGCGCGCGAGGCCCCCTCGATGGGGGGCTCGCGCGCATCTCCCCTTCACCCAAAGGCGGATCAATGCGGCCAGAGCACCGGGTAGAGCGAGCCCACCAGCAGCGCTGCCATGGTCCAGTTGAACAGCATCAGCCGCTTGGCGCTGGTCAGAACCCGCGCCATTTGCTGGCCAATCAATGTCCATGAAATCACCACGGGCGCGTCGATGGCACCAAAGATCAGCGCCACCATCAAAATGGCCCAGATGTTCTGCGCAGGCGCATAGGCGCTGACGGCGGTCAGCGCCATCGCCCAGGCCTTGGGATTGACCCATTGAAACGCCACCGCTTGCAGAAATGTCATCGGCCGGCCAGAGGCATCGCCGGCGCGCACCGGGCCGGCATGGGCGATCTTCCAGGCCAGAAACAGCAAATAGGCCACGGCGCCGATCTTTAGCAGCGTATAGGTCACAGGCAGCAGCTCAAAGATCTGCGCCAGCCCGGCCCCCACCAAAATCACCATAAACACAAAACCGAACAACACCCCCAGCATATGCGGCAGGGTGCGACGAAAGCCGAAATTGGCGCCAGAGGCCATCAACATCAGATTGTTCGGCCCCGGGGTGGCCGCGGTGACAAAGGCAAACAGCGCCAGCGCGGCAAGGAGATCATAGGTCATCATGCGCAACATATTCCACGAATTTTGCGGAAATGAAATTGCGTTCTTGCGCGATTTCTGCTGAATTGAGCAACAAATGGCGAAGATTGACGACATAAACCAACATATATTGCGAGAGCTCAGCCGCGATGGGCGGCTCTCGAATCTGGAACTCTCGGACCGTGTCGGCCTGTCGCCCTCCGCCTGTCTGCGCCGGGTGCAGGAGCTGGAGCGCGCGGGCGTGATTTCCGGCTATCGCGCGGTGCTGGATCGCAGCGCCATGGGCGCGGGGTTTGTGACCTATATCGGCGTTGGTCTCAGCGAACACACCAAAGAGGCGCAAGAGGCTTTCGAGCGCGCGATGCAGGCGGCGCCGGAGGTGGTGGAATGCCACAACATCACCGGCAATATCGAATATCTTCTGCGGATCGAATGTGCGGATCTGGTCAGCTACAAGAGATTTCACACCGATGTGCTGGGCACTTCGCCCTATGTGGCGGCGCTCACCACCTATGTGGTGATGGGCTCGCCCAAGGACCTGCGCGCCTGAGGGGTGTTGCGGGCCGGGCGTGCGCCTTGGCAGGGGGATCTTTGCCCTGGGCGGCTAGGGTGAGGGGGATCGCGATCATTGACCTGGCCTGACACGCCGGGTCGCCCAGGAACCGGCTCCCCCGGCGGGAGCGTGCAGAGACAACGTTTAGCGCGCGGGCGGATACGCCCGTCCATCTCCGATCTGGCGGCGTCGCCTCCTTATCACGTCAATATATATGTCCTTTCCTGGGACACTGACGTAGCAAGAGACACAGATAGAACGGACCGCCTGTTTGGGGCGGGCCGGTTTTTCTGCTGCCTTGGAAGAGGTTGCGCTGCGCGTTGCGCCTGGCGGGGTTGGTGCGTTCTAAGGGCCGCCACCCCGCCCAGGGCCAAGCGTTTTTGGAAGGCGTT
>NZ_JAATOX010000114.1 GCF_011806385.1 Phaeobacter sp. HF9A
GGGTCTTGGTGCAACACCGCGGGCGGCTGGAATTTACGTTGCATTTTTGCCCGTGGCAGGGCCACAAACACCCTATCGCGAGAATTCCTCGGAGCCCGCACCTTGTTTCCGGCAGGGTGGCATTCTACATCGGCGCCATGACCTTACGACTGCCCTTTGTGAAACGCGCGCCCCTGGTGGCTGTTGTGCGCCTGTCCGGCGCCATTGGCATGGCCGGGCGAGGAAGCCTGAATGACGCCGCGCTGGCCCCGGTGCTGGAGCGCGCCTTTAAAAAGGGCAAGCCCGCCGCCGTCGTGCTGGAGATCAATTCCCCCGGCGGCAGCCCGGTGCAAAGTGCGCTGATCGGGGCCCGCATTCGCCGCCTGGCCGAGGAACACAAGGTGCCGGTGATCGCCTTTGTCGAGGACGTGGCGGCCTCTGGCGGCTATTGGCTGGCGGCCTCGGCGGATGAGATCTTTGCCGATGCGAGCTCGGTCGTGGGCTCCATCGGGGTGATTTCCGCCGGCTTTGGCGCCCATGTCTTCATGGCGCGCCAGGGGTTGGAGCGCCGTGTGCATACGGCGGGCGAGAGCAAGAGCATGCTTGACCCCTTTCGCCCGGAAAACAAAGAGGATGTGGCGCGACTCAAGGTGCTGCTCAATGACATCCACGCCAATTTCATCGACCATGTGACCGAACGGCGCGGGCAGAAGCTCTCGGACGAGGAGAAACTGTTCACCGGCGAAGTCTGGCTGGCCCGTCGGGCCCAGGCGCTGGGGTTGATCGACGGCATCGGCCATCTGAAACCGGTGCTGGAAGAGCGTTTTGGCAAGACGCTGCGCCTGCGTCGTTATGGTATGAAACGCCCTTTCCTCAGCCGCTTTGGCCTGTCCATGGCCGAGGATGCGCTTGCCGCCGTCGAGGAGCGCGCGCAGTTCGCGCGTTTTGGCCTCTGACGTGATACTCAAGATCGTTTCTCTGTTCCTGGTCGCTATGGCCGTGCTGGCCATATTCGGGCGGCTGCGGTTTCCGGGGCAGAAGAAGCTCAATTCAGCGCGCTGCCCCTCCTGTGGTCGGTTCAGGATCGGCAAGGGGCCCTGCGCCTGCGGACGCGGAGGTCCCAAGACATGATGATGCCCTGGCTGTATTCAGCCCTTGGCCTGGTGATCCTGCTGCTGGCCGGTGACGCGCTGGTGCGCGGTGCGGTCAACCTCAGCCTGCGGATCGGCATTCCGGCGCTGATCGTCAGCCTGACCATCGTGGCCTTTGGCACATCGGCGCCGGAATTGCTGATCGCGGTGCAAGCGGTGCATGACAATGCCGACGGTATCGCCATGGGCAACGTGGTGGGGTCCAATACCGCCAACATCCTTCTGGTGCTCGGGGTGCCGGCGCTGTTGCGGACGTTGCACACCAGCGAATGTGACAGCCGCAAGAATTACCTCTTCATGATTGGTGCCTCGCTGCTGTTCATCGCGCTGGCGTTTGTCGGCACCTTTACCTGGGTGTCCGGGATCATCCTGCTGATCGCCCTGTTCGGGGTCTTGTTCACCGCCTTCCGCGAGGCCCGCGCCCATCGCGCCGCCGGCGAGGCGGACGAGCTGGAAGAGATCGAGGAAGCCGACCCCGACATGCCGTATTGGCGTATCGGGCTCTATCTGGTGCTTGGGCTGGCAGGGCTGCCGCTCGGGGCGGAGCTGCTGGTGGAGAACGCCACCATCATCGCGCGGATGTATGGGCTGTCAGAGACGGTGATCGGCCTGACGCTGGTCGCGGTGGGGACCTCGCTGCCGGAGCTCGCGACCACCCTGATGGCGGCGCTGCGGCGGCAGGCGGATGTTGCGCTGGGCAATGTGATCGGCTCCAACATGTTCAACCTGCTGGCCATCATCGGCATCGCGACCTTTGTCGGTCCGATCTCGGTCGACCCGGAGTTCCTGCGCTTTGACCTCTGGGTGATGCTGGGTGCCTCGCTGCTGATCGTGCCCTTCGTGTTTCTGCGGCAGGATATTACCCGGCTCTGGGGGATCATGTTGACGCTGCTTTATGTGGCCTATGTGTGGATGCTGCTCTAGGCTTCTGTGACAACAACAGCCACGAGCGAGAGGGCAGCAGATGCGGGCATTGGTCACCGGAGCGGGCAAGCGATTGGGGCGTGTGATGGCGCTGGCGCTGGCCGAAGACGGCTATGACGTGGCGGTGCATTTCGCAAGCTCCCGATCCGACGCCGAGGACACGGTGGCGGCCATTCGCGCGCTGGGGCGGCAGGCCGTTGCGCTTCAGGCGGATCTGCTGGACGATCGGCACTCTGAAACATTGCTGCCCCGCGCGGCAGAGGCGCTTGGCGGGGCGATCACCTGCCTGGTCAACAATGCCTCGATCTTTGAACCCGACGATTTGCAGACAGCGACCCGCGACAGTTGGGACCGCCATATGCAAAGCAACCTGCGCGCCCCGTTCCTGCTGATACAGGCGCTGGCGGCGCAGGATCTGTCGCCGGAGCAGGACGCAAATGGCGAACCGCGCGCGGCGGCGCTGGCGGTCAATATGATCGACCAGCGGGTGTGCAAGCTGACACCGCAGTTCATGAGCTACACGCTGGCCAAATCCGCGCTGTGGACGCTGACGCAGACGGCGGCACAGGCGCTTGCGCCGCATATCCGGGTCAATGCCATCGGCCCCGGACCGACGCTGCAAGGCCCACGCCAGAGCGCCGAGGATTTCGCCGCGCAGCGCGCCGCTGTGCCCTTGCAGCGCGGGGCGGGGGAGGACGATATCGCCGCCGCGCTGCGCTATTTCCTGACCGCCCCCGCCGTGACCGGCCAGCTGATCTGCGTTGATGGCGGCCAGCATCTGGCCTGGCAGACGGCGGATACCCAGCTGCCCGAATGAGTCCCTTGCGGGCAATGTTCTAGCTGGCGCCAATGTCCAATGGACAAGGGGATGCGGGAACTTATGCACTTGTCACAGATCGTTCACCAAGGCGTTACAAAAAGACTAATATTTTCAACACTTTGCGCAGGCGGTATAAAAATTGATATTGAAATCAATGCCTTAACAAAGTGATTAAAAAATAGTCAATTCGGCGAAGTCGCCAAATCTAAAGGGAAATTTTAAACAAGCCCAAAGTTGTCCGCGTAGTTATCCACAGGAATGGTGGATGTATCCTCGCTTGAATTCCACCTCTGAAGATTGCAGCGATGAGCGCAGAATCATATGTCTGATCCCATGAGTGATCCCAGCCCAGAATCGCCCGATGAAACGGACGCGCCCCGCACCGGATATGGTGTGATTCACGACTATCTGAAGACCCTGGATTCCTCGCCCGGGGTCTACCGGATGCTGGATGCAGAAAGCCGCGTTCTCTATGTCGGCAAGGCGCGGAACCTGCGCGCGCGGGTGTCGAACTACACCCGCCCGGGCCATACCGCGCGCATCGAGACGATGATCTCGCAGACCACGCGGATGATGTTTCTGACCACCCGCACCGAAACCGAAGCGCTGCTGCTGGAACAGAATCTGATCAAGCAGCTGAAGCCCAAGTACAATGTGCTGCTGCGCGACGACAAAAGCTTTCCCAATATCCTGCTGAGCAAGAGCCACGACTACCCGCAGGTCAAGAAACACCGGGGCGCCCGCAAGGAGAAGGGCAGCTATTTCGGCCCCTTTGCCAGTGCCAGCGCGGTGACCCGGACGCTGAACCAGTTGCAGCGGGCGTTCCTGCTGCGCAATTGTACGGATTCGATGTTCGAGACCCGCAGCCGCCCCTGTCTGCAATATCAGATCAAGCGCTGCTCCGGCCCCTGCGTCGGGCTGATCTCGCGCGAGGACTATGCCGAAAGCGTGCGTGACGCAGAGCGTTTCCTGATGGGGCGCTCCACCAAGATCCAGGAGGAGCTGGGCGCGCAGATGATGGCGGCCTCCGAGGCGATGGAGTTTGAGCGCGCCGCCGCCCTGCGGGACCGGATCAAGGCACTGACCCAGGTGCAAACGGCCCAGGGCATCAACCCGCGCAGCGTGGCGGAGGCCGATATCATCGGCCTGCATCTGGAGGCCGGTCAGGCCTGCGTGCAGGTGTTCTTCATTCGCGCCAATCAGAACTGGGGCAATCAGGATTTCTACCCGCGTGTGGCGGCGGATATGTCTCCGGCGGAGATCATGGAAGCCTTCATCGGCCAGTTCTACGACAACAAGGATGTGCCGCGTCAGCTGCTGTTGTCCGATGACATTGAAAACGCCGATCTGATGGCAGAGGCGCTGGGCGAGAAGGCCGGCCACAAGGTGGAAATCCTGATCCCGCAGCGCGGCGAAAAGGCGGAGCTGATCGCCGGTGCGGTGCGAAACGCCCGCGAGAGCCTCGCACGGCGCATGTCGGAACGCGCGACACAGGCGAAACTGCTGCGCGGCATTGCCGAGGCGTTCGGGCTTGAGGCATCGCCGCAGCGGATCGAGGTCTATGACAACTCGCATATCCAGGGTACCAATGCGGTGGGCGGCATGATTGTCATGGGCCCGGAAGGCTTCATGAAAAACGCCTATCGCAAGTTCAACATCAAGGGCGATGATCTGGTGCCCGGCGATGACTTTGGCATGATGAAAGAGGTGCTGCACCGGCGGTTCTCCAGGCTGCTGAAGGAAGACCCGGACCGGAAAAAGGGGCTCTGGCCGGATTTGCTGCTGATTGACGGCGGCGCGGGGCAGGTCTCTGCGGTGGCGGAGATCATGCAGCAGCACGGCGTGCAGGATATTCCGATGATCGGGGTCGCCAAGGGCGTGGATCGCGACCATGGCAAGGAAGAGTTCCACCGCCCCGGCGGGCGTCCCTTTGCGCTGCAACGCAATGACCCGGTGCTGTATTTCATCCAGCGCATGCGGGACGAGGCGCACCGCTTTGCCATCGGCACCCACCGTGCAAAAAGGGCGAAATCCATGGCCGCCAACCCGCTGGATGATGTGCCCGGCGTGGGCGCGCGCCGCAAGAAGGCGCTGCTGACCCATTTTGGCAGTGCCAAGGCGGTGAGCCGTGCCAATCTGGCGGATCTGAAGGCGGTGGAGGGGATTTCCAGTGCGCTGGCGGAGACGATCTATAATTATTTTCAGGACAGATAGGGCGCGCGCAACAGACGAGGGGCGCTGCCCCTCGTGCTCCCCGGGATATTTCTGAAAAGATGAAAGGGAAGGGGCGCGTGAATTGCCCCTTCCCGACAGCGGAGCCAGCCTGTAGATAAACGCCTATGATATGGAATTTACCCAACATCCTCACGGTTCTGCGGTTGCTGGCGGCGCCAGCGCTCGCTGTCATGTTCCTGTTTTTCACGCGCCCCTATGCGGATTGGTTTGCGCTGATCCTGTTTGTTGGCGCGGCGGTGACCGACTGGTTTGATGGCTATCTCGCGCGCACCTGGAAGCAGGAAACCAAGATGGGCGCGATGCTGGACCCGATCGCCGACAAGGCGATGGTGGTGATTGCGCTGATGATCCTTGTCGGCTATGCGGCCTCGCATTGGATCCCCTGGCTGGTGCTGCCCGCCACGGTGATCCTGTTCCGCGAGGTGTTTGTTTCGGGGCTGCGCGAGTATCTGGGCGATACGGCGGGCACGCTGAAGGTCACCAAGCTGGCAAAATGGAAGACCACCACGCAGATGATCGCCATTGCCACGCTGTTTTCCCAGGGGATTTTTGAACATCACCTCGGCATTGGCGGGCTTGGGATGGATCGCGAGTTCGTGCAGGGGGTTCTGGCCGGCACGGTGGAGGATACCCAGGGGCTGCGGTTCTATTTCGAAGGCATGGTCTGGTCCGGGCGGATCGGTCTCTGGCTCTTGTGGCTGGCGGCGGCGCTGACCCTGCTTACGGGTGTGGATTACCTCAAAAAGGCCCTGCCGCATCTGAGGGAGACAGGCTGATGGACGTGCTGTATTTTGCCTGGGTGCGCGAACGGATCGGCCTGCCCAAGGAGCGTGTTGAAACCAGTGCCGTCACCGTGGCGGAGCTGGTGGAGGAGTTGAAGGCCCGCGAGGAGCGCTATGCCGCGGCCTTTTCTGATCTTTCCGCCCTTCGTGTGGCGCTGGATCAGGAGCTGGCCGAGTTTGATGCGCCGCTTGCGGGCGTGCGCGAGGTGGCGTTTTTCCCACCGATGACCGGAGGCTGAGGTGATGCGCGTTGTGGTGCAGGAGGCCCCGTTTGAGTTTGGTGCCGAGGCCGAGCGCTTTGCCAGTGGTGCATCGGGCGCCGGCGCGGTGGTCACCTTTACCGGCGTGGTGCGCGAGGCCGATGGCGGTGACATGGCGATGATGGAGATCGAGCACTATCCGGGCATGACGCAAAAGGCGCTGGAAAAGATTGCATCGGACGCGATGGCGCGCTGGGATCTGACCGATGCGCTGGTGATCCACCGCTATGGGCGTCTGCTGCCGGGGGATCAGATCATGATGGTCGCCACCGCCTCCCGCCACCGCGTTGCGGCCTTTGAGGCGGCCGAATATCTGATGGACTATCTGAAATCCCGCGCCCCCTTCTGGAAGAAGGAAATCCTGCGGGATGGCGGCGCCGATTGGGTCGCCGCCAAAGAGGCCGACGAGGACGCGCTGACCCGTTGGTAGGTTACGCCATGAAGTACAATCAAAACGTGTTTTGAATGTTTTATTTCTCCTAAATGGAGTCGCATTTTGCACATTGGCGCGCGGCGTTCTCGCTTAGCGTGCAATGGTATGCTGCGCAATTTTGACGCGGCGGCGATTACCGCGATAATCCTGAGGAGGAGATTAGATCATGTCGAGCAATCGAGGGGTGGTGTACCTCGGCCCCAATGAGGTCGAAGTGCAAAATATTGCCGATGCCAAATTGGAAGCCCCGGATGGGCGCCGGATCGAGCATGGCGTTATCCTGAAAGTGATATCCACCAATATCTGCGGCTCCGACCAGCATATGGTGCGCGGCCGCACCACCGCCCAGGCGGGGCTGGTGCTGGGGCACGAGATCACCGGCGAGGTGATAGAAAAGGGGCGCGACGTGGAGATGCTGGAGGTCGGCGATCTGGTCTCGGTGCCCTTTAACGTTGCCTGTGGGCGTTGCCGCTGCTGTCGCGAACAAGACACCGGCGTGTGTCTGACGGTGAACCCGGAGCGCGCGGGCGGCGCTTATGGCTATGTCGATATGGGCGGCTGGATCGGCGGTCAGGCGGATTATGTCACCGTGCCCTATGCGGATTTCAACCTTCTGAAATTCCCCGACAAGGATCAGGCGCTGTCCAAGATCCGCGATTTGACCATGCTCTCTGATATTCTGCCCACCGGGTTTCACGGCGCCATGCAGGCCGGTGTCGGTGTGGGTTCTGTCGTCTATGTGGCGGGGGCCGGGCCGGTCGGGCTGGCGGCGGCGGCTTCGGCACGGATCCTTGGTGCGGCGGTGGTGATGATCGGTGATTTCAATCCCGAGCGTCTGGCCCATGCGGCGCGCGTGGGCTTTGAGCCGGTCGATCTGATCAAGGGCGCCAATCTGGGAGAGCTGATCGCCGAGATCATCGGCGCGCCGGAAGTGGATGCGGCGATCGATGCGGTGGGCTTTGAGGCGCGCGGCCATGCGGGCGGCGAACAGCCGGCGATCGTGCTCAACCAGATGATGGAGATCACCCGTGCGGCGGGCGGCATCGGCATTCCCGGGCTGTATGTGACCGAGGATCCGGGCGCGGTGGATGCGGCGGCGAAACAGGGCAGCCTGTCGATGCGCTTTGGCCTCGGCTGGGCCAAGGCCCAGAGCTTTCACACCGGGCAGACGCCGGTGCTGAAGTACAACCGCCAGCTGATGCAGGCGATCCTGCACGAGCGCCTGCCGATTGCCGATATCGTCAATGCGACCATCATTCCGCTGGAAGATGCGGCCAAGGGCTATGCCAGCTTTGACAAGGGGGTGGCGCAGAAATTCGTGCTCGACCCGCATGGCATGCTGGCGGCGTGACGGGGCAGCGGGGCGGGCGATACCCGCCTCGCAACAAAGGGGCCTGGGCTGTGCGCTCAGGCCCCTGATTCATGCAAGATCAATGGGCGCCATGCAGCTGGTTGCGCAGCTCTTCGGCCTCCTGGCGGGCCTCCCGCAACCCATCCATGGCAGCGCGCAGCTCGGCTTCGGTCTGGTTCAGCTGATTGGTCAGCTCCGCCTCGCGCTGTTGCAGATAGGTGATCGCCTGATCCCGGGTTTCCTCGGCCTCGTGCAGCTCCTGGCTCATGCGGTCCAGATCGGCCACGTCGCTTTGGCGCACGCGGGTGAAACGATGCAGAAGCCAATTGGCAAACCACCCCATCGCAAAGGCGACAAATAGGATGATGGCTGTGGTCAGGATGAATTCGGTCCTGTTCATTGTCCGTCGGTCTCCTCGGCGGGGACGTTGTCGTCTGACGCGACATCGTCCTGTGGTGGCTGCTGCTCGGCGGCGGTGTCCTCGGCATCATCAGTCGTCGCCTGCGGCAGATCGCTTTCGATCAGGCGGAACTCGATACGGCGGTTGGCCTCGCGGCCCTCTTCGGTGTCGTTGCTGGCGATGGGATTGTCCTCGCCATAGCCTTTGGCGACAAAACTGCCAGTGAGGATACGCCGCGCCCGCAGCGCGTTCAGCACCGATTGTGCCCGCGCCTGGCTCAGGTTCTGGTTCATTTCCTCGCGGCCTTGGCTGTCGGTATGGCCCTGAATTTCCAACGGGATCTCGCCGCATTGCTGCAACAGCTTGGCGATCTTGTCGATCACCCGCGCGCTGTCGGCGGCCACGGTGGCGGAGCCGGGCTCAAAGGCGATTTTCTCGGCGCGCTGGATGGCGGCCAGTTCCGCCTCGCAGAGCTTGGGCGCCATCAGCCTGTCCTGCGGCTCGGGCGGCTTTTCATAGGTGATATCAAGGTCGTAATCCTCGGCCTCGCCCAGCTTGTCTGACAGCATCCGGGCGATTTCGGCGCTGGCGTGCTCGTCATGGCTCATGCCGCGCACGGAGACCAGATCCGGGGTGACCGTCGCCGCGCCGCGCTCCAGCTGCGCCAGCGCATCCAGCGCCGCCAGCACCCGGATGGGCCAGACGCCGGGCAGATCCGGCACATTGCGGGTGGCAAGATAGACCGCATCGGAGCCAAACCGCGCCTTGGCATAGCTGTCCACCATATGGCGCTGGGCGTCGTCGCTCAGCCTTCCGCGCAGTTGCACCTGGCCTTCGGGGCTGAGCGTGGCAGAGAATTCCGGCGTGGTATCGGCGCCCTTTTCTTCGGGTTCCGGCAGCACCGCATGCAGCACAAAGACCTGCGGCAGCGCGTTTTCTAGCTCGCCGACCACCCGTTCAAACAAGACCGGCGCAGTGCCTTGCTCGGCCACCAGCGTTACGTCGCCATTGGAATAGGTGATGGAGCCCTGACCCAGTTCCGTCAGCGCGGCCAGACCAACCTCGACCGCGCGCGACCAATTCGCCGAGGGCACGCCGAGGCCAATGGTGCAATCCCGGTCGCCGGTCAGTTTTGCCGCCTCGGCGGCCTTCAGGATGCGGCTGCGGCTGGCCTCGCTCTCGGCGGAGCAGGCATCGAACCGCCCGCCCTCGGCCTCCAGCACATAGCGCAGGGTAAAGGGCGAAATCACCGGACGCGGCGCCGCGATATCCAGCGTCACATGCACCGTGGGGAGCAGCATGCGGTTCAGCTCGGTTTCCAGCTCCTGCTTGGCCTCGGGGCTGTCGGCAATGGCGGTGATGCTGACCGCGCCCGCCTCGACCGAGATCTTGGTGCGCGGCAGCAGCGCCAGCGCCTTGAGCGCAAAGCTCATGGCGTCGGCCCAGCCCTTGGGCATGGGGTAGTCGGCGGTTTCCAGGAAATCGGTGACCGGCGGGTTGCCCTTGATTCGGCCCAGTTTGCGCAGCAATGCGGCATGGTCAGAGGCGGTCGGGATCAGGCCGATGATCGAAATCCCCGCGTCATTGCGCAGGATTTCGGTGGAAAAGCGCGGCGGCGCAATGCCTTCGGGCGGGGTGACCTGCATGTTGTCGATAATGCGGGCGGCATCGACCACGGCGCCGATACGGGAAATGGCGTTGAAACGGGTGGCCTCGTCCGGGGCCTCGCCCGAGAGCTCCACCCGCAGCCCATCAGCGGTGACCTCGGCCCAGGTCAGCCCGGCATTGTCCAGGGTCCGGCGCACCACAATTTCGGTGTTGTCTTCCAGCGCCGTTGCCGCAAATCCCGCAACCACCAAACTCAGGCCAGCAGCCGCTGCAAAGGTGAGAGTCGGGAACAGCAGCGAGGATAGGCGCATCAGGTCAGGTCTTCCGGCAGTTGAGCTGGTAACGGTCATACAGGGCTGGCCCTGCGGGATCAATCATGCGGGGCGCTGCATTCAGGCAAACAGCGCCGCCACAAGGAATATGAGCGGAATCAAGCCGGTGTCGCGGTTCAGGCGGAACAATGCCAAGAGCCGGTCATTGTTGTCGGCGTCAAAGGCGCGCAGCTGCCAGGTCATGTGCCAGCCCATCGCCCAGGGCGCGCAGAGCGCCAGCACCAGCGCCAGGATCGACCCCACCGGCTGCACCGCCGCGATGATCGCCAGCGCCATCAGGCTGACCGTGGCCACAATGAAACGCCGCAGCCAGGTGGGGGAATTCTCGCCAAACAGCCGCGCGGTGGATTTCACCCCGATGAGCGCGTCATCCTCGGTGTCCTGATGGGCGTAGATGGTGTCATAAAACAGCGTCCAGGCCATCCCCGCCACATAGAGCACAACCGCCGGCCACTCCAACCTTCCACTATGCGCCACCCAGGCCAGCATCGCGCCCCAGTTGAAGGCCAGCCCGAGAAAGACCTGCGGCCACCAGGTGAAGCGTTTGGCAAAGGGGTAGATCGCCACCGGCAGCAGCGACAGGATCCCCATGGCAATGGCGGCGGTGTTGAAGGTCAGCAAGAGCCCAAAGGAGATCAGCGCCTGCAACGCCATCCAGATCACCGCGCCTTTGACCGTCACCGCACCAGAGGGGATGGGGCGCGAGCGGGTGCGCTCGACGCTGCCGTCGATCTTGCGGTCGGTGATGTCATTCCAGGTGCAGCCCGCGCCGCGCATCAGCCAGGCCCCCATGCCACAGGCAATCGCGATCCACAGATCACCCCAGCGCGGCGCCTGATCCGCCAGCATCGCCAGGGTCAGCCCCCACCAGCAGGGCAGCAGCAACAGCCAGGTGCCAATGGGGCGATCCGCGCGGCTCAGGCGCAGATAGGGGCGGGTCCAGACCGGGGCATGGATGTCGACCCAATTGCCTTTCACCGCATCGGAGACTTGACCATCTGGTGTTGGCGACTGGCCTTGCATATGTAGGACCTCATGAATGCTAAAGTCAGACTGTATGTAGATCACCCGCTGGGGGCAGGGCAAACGGTTCCTCTGGACCGCGATCAGGCGCATTATCTCTTTGGGGTGATGCGGCTGTCCGTTGGGGCGCGCGTGGCGCTGTTCAACGGGCGCGATGGGGAATGGCAGACGGAGGTGCTTGAGGCGGGCAAGCGCGGCGGCGTGCTCGCCTGCGTGGCGCAATCCAAACCGCTGCAATTGCCACCCGACCTGTGGCTGATCTTTGCGCCGATCAAGAAGGCGCGCACCGATTTCATCGTTGAAAAAGCGGCCGAGATGGGGGCTGCGCGCATCCTGCCGGTGGCGACCGATTTCACCAATTCCGAGCGCATCCGCCAGGACCGCTTGCAGGCCCATGCGGTAGAGGCCGCCGAGCAATGCGGCGGCACCTATGTGCCCGAGGTGGCAGAGCTGCAAAAGCTTTCCGCGCTCCTGGACCATTGGCCTGCCGAGCGTCAGCTGATGTTCTGTGACGAGGCCGAGGTGGGGCAGCGATTGTTTCTGGATGTCGCTGCAGCCAGCGCCGGTCCCTGGGCGATTCTGATTGGCCCGGAAGGGGGCTTTTCCGACGCCGAGCGCAAACGCCTGCACGCGATGGAACAGTCCCATGTGGTCAGCCTTGGCCCGCGTATCCTGCGCGCCGATACGGCGGCGGTGGCGGCGATGACCCTGTGGCAGAAACGGCTGGGAGACTGGTAATGGCCTGGCGTGCCGCAACCGGGGAGGACCTGCCGACGCTGATGCCGGTCCTGCGCGCGCGGGTGCAGAGCTCGATGTTCCTGCTGGAAAACCTCGGGCGGCACGGCTTGGGCTCCGATCATGCCAACGGGCTGACGCTCTGGCGGCAGACGGCGGGGCCGGGCGTCTTTGGCATCACCAATGGCGGCAGTGTGCTGATGCAGGCGCCGGAGGCCGACGCAGAGGACTGGCGCGCGGCGGGGGCGCTGATTGCGGACCGCGAGATCCACGGCGTGTTGGGCGATGCGCCCCAGGTGCGGCGCTTTATCGCGGCCAATGGGATGCAGCATGCACCCGCGACATTGAACCGGGACGATCCGGCCTTTCATCTCGACCTTGGCGCGCTGCGCCTCGAGCTGCGGCCGGATGAGGAGATGATTCCCCTCGCCGATGCGCCGCGCGACCTGGTCGAGAACTGGCGGGCAGCTTACGAGATGGAAGCGATCCATGCCGCCCCGGAGAAGGCGCGCAACAAGGCCCGCGCGGATATCGCCGAGTTCATCGCGAAAGACAGCCATCGGGTGCTGATCAAAGCGGGAACGCCCGTGGCCATGACCGGCCTCAATGCCAGTGTCGGCGATGTGGTGCAGGTCGGTGGGGTCTATACGCCGCCCGCCCTGCGCGGATCCGGCTACGCGCGCCGCGTCGTCGGGCGGCATTTGTTGCAAGCGCGGGATCGCGGCGCTTCGCAGGCGGTGCTTTTCGCTGCGAGTGCACAGGCGGCGCGCGCCTATCAGGCCATCGGGTTCCAGCCCGCGGGCGCATTTGCGCTGGTGCTTTACGCGACGCCGGTGCGGATCATGGCAAGCCGGGGGGAGGGGGGCAGATGAGTTTTATTCGACCCGAAGCAAAGGCGGCGCTGTGGCGCTGGCGCGAGCTTTTGGCGGCGGCGATATTGCTGCTGCTGGGGCTGCGCTGGGAGAGGAAGAGATGACCATCAGCGGAATGGAGGGGGAGGAAGGAAGGAAAG
>NZ_JAATOX010000115.1 GCF_011806385.1 Phaeobacter sp. HF9A
GGCCAGGGCACAAGCGGATGCGGGAGCGCCCCCCTTTTGCCGCAAGCGCCCTCGCTCTCAGGTCAGCCAGACCACGAGAGACCAGAGGCTGGCCAGCACCGTGGGATAAAAACTGCCCGCAAACCCCAGTGCCCGCAGCGGCGGCGACAGGAGATAGCCGATCCAGAACAGCAGCCGCATCAGCGCAAACCCAAGCCCCAGCGCGATCACCACCGCGCCGCCGAGCGTCACTGCCACAAAGGGCCAGAGCAAGAGCGCGATCAGCAATTGCTCGCCGGTGTTGCGCAGCACCCGTTGGGCGATATCCTCGCTCGAGCCCGGAACAAAGGCCCCGCCGTCGATGATCGCATCATCAAAGAAGCGCCGCGTGGCGAGAAAGCCGATCATCGCCACCATCACCAGCCCCGGCGCCACAAAGGCACCGGGCAGCGCCAGTGGCGCCGGAATATAGGGCAGTTGCAACCACAGCGGCAGGGCGATCAGCACCAGCCCCCAGACCCCGCCCCCCGCCATGCCGAGAAGGATTTGCGCCCGTTTCCCCATGACCGTTCAGCCCCGCGCGGCGCGGATCAGGCCGAGAATATTCTGCGCCGCCTCGGGGATATTGGTGCCGGGGCCAAAGATCGCCTTCACCCCCGCCTGATAGAGGAAATCATAATCCTGCTGCGGGATCACCCCGCCACAGATCACGATGATATCGCCCGCCCCCTCGGCCTTGAGCTCCGCCACCAGCTGGGGTGCCAGCGTCTTGTGCCCGGCGGCCTGGCTGGAGATCCCCACCACATGCACATCATTGTCGATCGCGTCCTGCGCCGCCTCGGCGGGGGTCTGGAACAGCGGGCCGACATCAACGTCAAAGCCGATATCGGCAAAGGCGGTGGCGATCACCTTGGCGCCGCGGTCGTGACCGTCCTGACCCATCTTGACCACCAAAAGACGCGGGCGGCGGCCTTCCTCCTCGGCGAAATCCTCGATGCTCTTCTGGATGGCGGCAAAACCCTCGTCGCCCTCATAAGCGGCACCATAGACCCCGGCGAGGGTTTTGACCTCGGCGCGGTGGCGGCCAAATTTCTTTTCCATTGCCATGCTGATTTCCCCCACGGTGGCCCGGGCGCGGGCTGCTTCGACGGCTGCCTCAAGCAGGTTGCCGCCCTCTGATGCGCGGCGGGTCAGCTCGTCCAGCGCGGCGACGCAGGCGGCCTCGTCGCGACTGGCGCGGATCTGCTCCAGCCGGGCGATCTGGCTCTCGCGCACCTTGACGTTATCGACGTCGAGAATGTCGATCGGATCTTCCTTCTCCTTGCGGTATTTGTTGACGCCGACGATCACCTCTTCGCCGCGGTCGATCATCGCCTGACGGCGGGCGGCGGTTTCCTCGATGCGCAGTTTCGGCATGCCGGAGGCGACGGCCTTGGTCATGCCGCCCATCTCCTCGACCTCCTGCATGAGCGCCCAGGCCTTGTCGATCAGCTCGGCGGTGAGGCTTTCGACGTAATAGCTGCCCGCCAGCGGATCGACCACATTGGTGACGCCGGTTTCTTCCTGCAAAATCAGCTGCGTATTGCGCGCAATTCGAGCGGAGAAATCGGTCGGCAGGGCGATCGCCTCGTCGAGCGCATTGGTGTGCAGCGATTGCGTGCCGCCCAGAACCGCGCTCATCGCCTCGTAAGCGGTGCGGATCACGTTGTTATAGGGGTCTTGCTCTTGCAGGCTCACCCCCGAGGTCTGGCAATGGGTGCGCAGCATCTTGGAGCGTTCGCTCTGGGCGCCGAATTCCGTCATCACCCGATGCCAGAGCGTGCGGGCGGCGCGCAGCTTGGCGGACTCCATGAAGAAATTCATGCCGATGGCAAAGAAGAAGCTGAGCCGCCCGGCGAATTTATCGACGTCCATACCCGCCTCGATGGCGGCTTTCACATATTCGCGCCCATCGGCCAGCGTATAGGCCAGCTCCTGCACCAGGTTCGCGCCCGCCTCCTGCATGTGGTAGCCGGAGATCGAGATCGAGTTGAACTTCGGCATCTGGTTCGACGTATATTCGATGATGTCCGAGATGATCCGCATCGAAGGTTCGGGCGGATAGATATAGGTGTTGCGGACCATGAACTCCTTGAGGATGTCATTCTGGATGGTGCCGGAAAGCAGCGCCTTGTCGTGGCCCTGCTCCTCGCCCGCGACGATGAAGCTCGCCAGGATCGGCACCACGGCGCCATTCATCGTCATCGAGACCGAGACCTGATCCAGCGGGATGCCGTCAAAGAGGATCTTCATGTCCTCAACGGAATCAATCGCCACGCCCGCCTTGCCGACGTCGCCCATCACCCGCTCGTGGTCGCTGTCATAGCCCCGGTGGGTGGCCAGGTCGAAGGCAACCGAGACCCCCTGCTGACCGGCGGCAAGGTTGCGGCGGTAAAAGGCGTTGCTTTCCTCGGCGGTGGAAAAGCCAGCATATTGGCGGATGGTCCAGGGACGACCGGCATACATGGTCGCCTTGACGCCCCGGGTGAAGGGGCCAAAACCGGGCATCGTGCCCATATGGTCAAGGGCCGCGGTGTCCTCGGCGGTATAGAGCGGCTTGACCTCGATGCCCTCCAGGGTCTGCCAGGTGAGATCCTCCAGCGCGCGGCCGCGAAGTTCTTTTTCAGCCAGCGCCTGCCAGTCGTCCGGTGTCTGGGTCATGGGGTAATCCTCTTGTCAGGTCATCGCGCGGCGGGCGGCCCGTCGCGGCGGTGGGAATGGTGATGGCGTCCGCTTTTTTCGGATCTTCCACCAGGTCCGCGAGCCCGTCGGCACCGCCAACGAGCCACATCATATCGTCGTAGTAACTCTCGCGCAGGGCGGAGATTTCGCCCGCCGAGAAGGGCATCCAGCGGCCATCGCCCTCGGGCAGCTGCGCGGCAATGCTTGCGGGCAGATCGGCGCGCAGGGCGGGCAATTGGGCGCTGGTGTTGAGCTTAAAGCCGCCGCGCGCCACCGGGCAATCCACCCCTGTGGCCACCGAAAGCTGGGCGTGGGGCTGGCTGGCAAAAACCTCATGCGCAAAGACCCGGATGCGGGCGCCGGGCATGGCGCAGTAGATGTCCTGAATGACATCCCGCCAGCTGCGCCGGGCGGCGGCCATCCGCGCCAGCAGCCGCCCGTTGGGCAGGCGCTGGGAATGTTCCAGCTGCATCGCCAGGGCCGAGGCCCAAAAGCTCTCCGGGCTGCGGATGTTCAGCATCACATCGGTGATCGCGCCGTCAAACCCATGGTCGAGCCGCGCCAGCCCCTCGCCCGCGCCGGAATAGAGCGCGCCGTCGGTGAGGCAACGCTCCAGTGAGCCCAGCAAGGCGGCATCCGAAATGACCAGCGCCGCCGTGCCCGCGTCGCGCTGTGCGCGCAGGCTCAGCGCGATACGCCCGCGCGCGCGGCGCATCGGATCGCGCCGGCCAAGCGAAAGCCCGCCGGGCTGGATGCCGTGCAGAAGCCCCGCACGGGTGCGCTCCGGACCGAGGCAGGCAATGCCATATTGCGCCAGCTGATCGCCCTTGCGGGACATATAATTCTGGAAACTGCGGCTGGCGCAGCGGTGGGCACCTATATGCAAAATGACTTTCATCGCTGAACCTCCTGGCGCGGGACATGCGCATGAGGCGAGAATGGCGCAAAAGCCGTTCCAACTTGCTTAATGAAAGATGATTTTTTTGTGCCTTTCCCGGTTTCAGCGGTCGCATTTACGCTGGGATCACATATATTTGCGTCTAGAGGAGTGCCTATGACATCAATCATCCGCCTGACCCTGGCCGCCCTGATGGCGCTGACCTCGGCGCCGTTGCTGGCGCAGGAAATCGCGCCCGGAGCACCGCTGCAAACCCTGCCCCCGGAACCGGCGGCGGATCCGCTGCCGGCGGTGGTGATCAACGACGGGTATGACATCGACCTTGATGCATATCGCTGGACCCATCGCCCCGTGGTGGTCTTTGCCGACAGCCCGGCGGATCCGCGATACCACGAACAGATCCGCGAGCTGATGCAGGACCCTGAGGCGCTGGCGCGGCGGGATGTGATTGTGTTTGTCGATACCGACCCGAGCGCCCGCTCCGCCCTGCGCAAGAAGCTGCGCCCGCGCGGCTTCATGCTGGTGCTGATCGGCAAGGATGGCGGCGTGAAGCTGCGCAAACCCCTGCCCTGGAGCGTGCGTGAAATCAGCCGCAGCATCGACAAGACGCCCACCCGCCTGCAAGAGGTGGAAGAACGCCGCAGCGCGCCGGGGAACTGATCTAGCTGCTGCGCCCGCGGGAATAGAACATGCGTTTGTTGCGCCGGTCGAAGATCGCCATGAAGCGACGCTCCGGCGCGTAGAGCAGCACCGAAGTGGGATCGAGCAGCGCGTTGAAATAGGCCTCTTCCATCTCCACCGCCATGCAATCCTTGCCACTGGTGCCCGAAGAAAGCACCCCAAGCCCCATTGGCAGGTCCTGCGACATGATCTGTTCGGTCACCGCCGTGGGGGAGGTATTGGCGATTTCGAAGGCGACCGCGCGCCCCTCGGAGATCGCGCGCATGCCGGACTCCACATCGCGCACCTTTTTCACCATCGAACTGATGCGCGTCGCCTTGATCGCAAAGAGCGCGGCGGTGCAATTGACCCGGGAGTGGAAATAATAGGTCTCGCCCAGCTTGACCCAATCCTGCAACTGCGCGCGCACCTCTTCCTCGTGATCGAGGCTGCATGCCGACACTCCCAGCGGCAGGCACAGCGCCAGCACCCTGAGAAGGCGCGCCGGGGTCACGCGCGGACGGAACAGGGCCAGGACGGGGAAAGGCACAGATCAAAACTCCAGCAACAGGGGCACGCACCCGAGCCCGGCCCGCAGCGCGGGCCAGATGTGCGTTTCTGCCGACCCTAGGAGCGGAGGCTTCAGAAAGGTTTAACAACACCCCTATAGCGTGATGATTTTGCGCCGATTTTCGCCCATAGCCCGCCACCGCCGCAGCCCCGGAGGGAGGCGGCTGGCGCAGCGGGGATATGGGGCGAAAATCGGTCATGCGTCACTCGAATTCGATGATCACATCATCCACCGCGAGGCTGTCGCCGGCGCTGGCGTTGATCTTGGCGACGGTGGATTTTTTCTCGGCGCGCAGGATGTTTTCCATCTTCATCGCCTCGATGGTGCAGAGCGCCTGACCTTCCTGCACCTCCTGACCGACCTCGACGTCGATCTTGACCACCAGCCCCGGCATCGGGCAGAGCAGCATCTTGGAGGTATCCGGCGGCAGTTTTTCCGGCATCAAAGCAGCGAGTTCGGCCTGACGCGGGCGGCGCACATGCACCTTGAGATCGGCGCCGCGGCTGCGAATGCGGAAGCCCTGGGTGATCTTGTCCACCTTCAGCACCAAGGGCGCGCCGTCGGTATCCACATGGGCCAGCAGATCGCCCGGCGTCCAGTCGGAGGTCACGCGGATTGCGCCTTCATCCTCGAACACGACGGTTGCGCCCTCGGGGTCGGCCTTGACGACCAGCGGATAGGTCTGGCCGCCCAGCGTCACCACCCAGGAATTGCCGACGCGGCGTTCGTGATTGTCCATCCGGCCCGACACCTGGGTGCGGCGGATCTCGGCCAGGCGGTGCATGGCGGCGCAGGAGGCGGCAATGCGTTTCAGCTCCGCCTCGGGCAGGTCCACGCCCTCAAACCCATCGGGGTATTCCTCGGCGATAAAGGCGGTGGTCATCTCGCCGGAGATGAATTTGGGATGATCCATCACCGCCGAGAGGAACGGCAGATTGTGACCGATGCCTTCGACCTCGAAACTGTCAAGCGCGATGCGCATCGCCTCGATCGCCGCATCGCGGGTCGGCGCCCAGGTGCAGAGCTTGGCGATCATCGGGTCGTAATACATTGAAATCTCGCCGCCTTCATAGACGCCGGTGTCATTGCGCACGACCACATCGCCCGCAGCACCCGCGGCCACACCGGGGCTGTAGGCCTCGGTTTCCTGCGGCGGGCGATAGCGGGTCAGACGGCCGATGGAGGGCAGAAAGCCGCGATAGGGATCCTCGGCATAGAGCCGGTTCTCGATCGCCCAGCCGGTGAGCGTGACATCCTCCTGGGTGATCGACAGCGGCTGACCGGCGGCAACGCGGATCATCTGCTCGACCAGATCAACGCCGGTGATCAGCTCGGTGACCGGGTGTTCCACCTGAAGACGGGTGTTCATCTCCAGGAAATAAAAGTTCTTTTCCCCATCGACGATGAATTCCACGGTGCCCGCAGAGGCATAGCCCACCGCCTTAGCCAGCGCGACCGCCTGTTCACCCATCGCGCGGCGGGTCGCCTCGTCCAGAAAGGGGCTCGGCGCCTCTTCCACCACTTTCTGGTTGCGGCGCTGGATCGAACATTCGCGCTCGCCCAGGTAGATGCCATTGCCATGGCCGTCACAGAGCACCTGGATTTCGATATGGCGCGGCTGGGTCACAAATTTTTCGATAAAGATGCGGTCGTCGCCAAAGGAGCTGGCGGCCTCGTTCTTGGAGGATTGGAACCCCTCGCGGGCCTCCTCGTCGCTCCAGGCGATGCGCATGCCCTTGCCGCCGCCCCCGGCGGAGGCCTTGATCATCACCGGATAGCCGATCTCGTTGGAGATTTTCACCGCCTCCTCGGCATCCGCAATCAGGCCCATATAGCCGGGCACGGTGCTGACGCCGGCCTCCTGCGCGATCTTCTTGGAGGTGATCTTGTCGCCCATCTTCTCGATCGCACCCACCGGCGGGCCGACAAAGGCGACGCCCTCGGCGGCCAGCGCCTCGGCGAATTTGGAGTTCTCGGAGAGGAAGCCATAGCCCGGATGTACCGCCTGCGCGCCGCTTTCGCGGATCGCGGCCATGACCTTGTCGATCACGATATAGGATTGATTGGCAGGCGCCGGGCCCACATGCACCGCCTCATCCGCCATCTGCACATGCAGCGCCTGCTTGTCGGCGTCGGAATAGATGGCGACCGTCTGGATCCCCATCTTGCGCGCGGTCTTGATGACGCGGCAGGCGATTTCCCCGCGGTTGGCGATCAGGATCTTGTCAAACATCGGCTGTCCCTTGTGGTGAAAGTGGTCTGAATTGAGCATGTGAACGGCGCATGCAAAAACGCCGCCCGGGGACCAGTGATCCCCAAGCGGCGTCTTGCCCGCATCCAAGCGAGAGGTCAGATCTGCGCGGGGTTGCCCCCGCGCCCGAAGCGCGCTTAGCAGCGGCCCGGATTTTCCTGACAGTAAATGAGGTTGCCCGCGGCGCCGACAGCGGCACCGGTAACGAGGTTGCCGTTGAGCACCGCAGCACCCGCGGCCCCTGCGCCCGCGCCATAAAGCGCCTGTTCACCGGTGGTGTCGCCACAGGCGGCAAGGGTGGCAGATCCTGCAAGCAGGGCAGCAATGAGTGATTTACGCATCTAAATGCTCCTTTGGATCGAAAGATGTTATTGCACATCAATGTGTTCCAAAATCGCGGCGCGTCCAGCCCTGCTTTGATCATATATCGGGATTGGGCGATGGATCGCGCGTAAATCCCCCGCAAACGGCGAGGTTTCGCCCACCGGGATGCCCGCGCCCGGCACGGGATCACAGCCGCGTGAGCCTTGCTTGTATCGCCGCAGCCGCCCACCAAGGGCAAAGCCAGCGGGCTGGGGATCTGACCGGATTGAACAAGAGCCAAGTGAGCGCCAAAAGCGGGCAGCTGACACTGGGGGGTGCGCAGCTGCCCAGTCAGGTTTTGGGGCCAGAAACACAGCCAGAAGGGACGAAATGGCTGTTTAGGCTGCCTCAGCCTGTCAGCCCCGCGCCCGCTTGCATAGCGCCCGACCGGCCCTGCGCCGTTTTCAGCAGCCTTACGCGCATTTCGCGCAGTCACCGGCGGAAAGACGCCAGGTCGCGACAGGGGCGCATACGGCTGCGCGGCTTTTCGCCGCCCGCCTGGCCCGATATCGGTCATATGACGCCTATTTTCCATCACTTAGCCCTCGAAGGCCTCGGGGAAGGAGCGGCGCGCGGCCTCGACGTCGATCACAAGCAGCGACTCGTAGCTTTCAGGATCAAAGGGATCGTCAACCGGCAGGACCTCGCGCCCGAACAGCCAGCTGAGCCGCCCTGCATCAAGATTGCCCCGCTCGAAAGGTTGATCGCCAAAGGCCTCGACCAGCGCCTTCATAAAGCCCGCATCGGCGCGCTTGTCGGCGGGTTTGCGGTCGCGGAACCGCTCGCGCCGGGTGATCGGCGTGACCCCTTTGGGGTTGGGGCGGCGGATAATGAATTGGAAATCAGTGCCCGGAAGACGGCCGGGAAAGCCGCGATGTTTCAACATGAGAGTGCCTCCGGTCCGGCACCCCGCAGGTCGGAAAGGTCCGGCCACAGGGCCGGACCCCAGTGGTGATTACTTGTATTTGCCAGTGTAGACCGGCTCTTGCGAGATCGGCTCGGGCTGGACCACGACGTATTCTTCTTCCTTGGCTGCGCAAGCAGACACGGCTGCCAGAACGCCGGCGAATGTGATGAGTTTGAAGCTCTTGGACATGTCAGTCTCCTAAGATCCTTGATAAAACCTGCACGGGTCGCAACCCGCAACTCTGCCGGCCGATGCGGACAAACCGCCACCGACCCAGGCGCATATTTGCGTCCCGCGCGCAGCATAGCGCCATTATCGGCGGGAACATATGGGTTTTCCCACGCTTTGCGCATCAGAGTGGCGAAAAACGCAGAAAAACGCTGATGCTGTGACGGAAGTGCCATCAAAACCCCTCCCAGACGCAGGTGTCATCGGCGATCCGATAGGTTTCAAAGAATTGCGTCGCCTCAGGCGCGCTGGTGCCAAAGGGCACCGCACGATCCGCAAGCGAGATCACCACCCGCGCGGGGCTGATCTGGTGATGCGCCACATAGGGCAGTGCCAGCCGCGCGCAGAGATAGTCGATATCTTCAGCGCTGTCGCCCTGCTCGGTCTGGCCCGCAATCTGGGGCGCGACAAAGCGAAACCGCGCCCAAAGCGCCCCGGGGGCCTCGTCCAGCAGCACCTCTGAGAGGGTCACAGGCTGGCCGGAGGGCACCGGGATCATGGGGGCATCCGGGCTCGGGGGCTGCGCGTTGATCTGCGAATTGGCCTGTTCACTGGCGGCCGCGGCAGCGCCGCTCAGCAGGCAGGCACAGAGACCGGAAAGCCCGATTGCAGAGACAAGCCGCGCCACAACGCCGCGTCGATCAACCCAGGACTGTAGAGGTGATTTGGTCAAAATACCGCAACCCCGACCCCAATCAGATTGGGCTCCTCCTGCCGGGGTTGCGGGCGCTGCGCCATTGGCGCGCGCTGATCTCGTTTTAACTGATCGGGAGCATGCAACCGATTCGGGTCTCTTGTCAAACACTGTTACAAATTTGTGCAATTTCCCCGTCGCCTGCCCGGTCGAGCGGCGAAATGAGGATAGTGCGACACCCCATTGGTTGAACGCAGAAGAAACCCGCACGCAAAGCGAGAGAAACAGTCCGATTTTGCGATGACCTTGCGTCATTCAAAGCACCTTCTTCGACCGTTTCGCCTGCGCCACCCAACGGTCCCGCCGCGCCGGGCTCTCCAACAGCGCAGCGATCTCTGCCGCCAGACCCGGCGCCACCGGCGGCGCAACACGGCCTCCAGCCTCAACGCGAATCGCCTCACCCTGCCGCGTCAGACGCACCACCGGCGAGAAGCCCCGCACCCGCTGCAACGCGCGCCAGAGGTCCTGCCGCACCTGATGCGCCAGCCGCAGCGGATCGCCCTGCGGTAGAACCGTGGAGGCCACCACGTCAAACCGCGCGGGGCGCTCACGGCTGAGCGTCAGCTCTCCTTCCGCGCGCGAGATATGCCAGCGAGATGCCATAGACCTGCCCCTACAGCGGAATATTGTCGTGTTTCTTCCACGGGTTTTGCAGCTTCTTGCCCCGCAGCGAGGCAAAGGCGCGCGCCACCCGGCGGCGGGTTGACCGGGGCTGGATCACCTCGTCGATAAATCCGCGCTCGGCGGCGACAAAGGGATTGGCAAAGCGGTCCTCGTAATCCTTGGTATGGGCGGCGATTTTCTCCGGGTCGTTGAGATCGGCACGATGGATAATCTCGGTCGCGCCCTTGGCCCCCATCACCGCGATCTCGGCGGTGGGCCAAGCGTAGTTGAAGTCACCGCGCAAATGTTTGGAGGCCATCACATCATAGGCGCCGCCATAGGCCTTGCGGGTGATCACGGTGACCTTTGGCACCGTCGCCTCACCATAGGCAAACAGCAGCTTGGCGCCGTGTTTGATGACGCCGCCATATTCCTGGGATGTGCCCGGCAGGAAGCCCGGCACGTCCACAAAGGTCAGGATCGGGATCTCAAAGGCATCGCAGAAGCGCACAAACCGCGCCGCCTTGCGGCTGGAGTCGATATCCAGACAGCCCGCCAGCACCATCGGCTGGTTCGCCACCACCCCCACCGTCTGCCCCTCAAGGCGCAGAAAGCCGGTGATGATATTCTTGGCAAAGTCTTGCTGGATCTCGTAGAAATCGCCCTCATCCGCGACCTTGTGGATGAGCTCCTTCATGTCATAGGGCGTATTGGCGTTTTCCGGGATCAAAGTATCCAGGCTGTCCTCGATCCGCGCGGGATCGTCAAAGAAGGGCCGCACCGGCGGTTTTTCACGGTTATTGAGCGGCAGGAAATCGACCAGGCGGCGCACTTCGGCCAGCGCCTCGACATCGTTTTCAAAGGCGCCATCGGCAACGGAGGATTTCCGGGTATGGGTGGAGGCGCCGCCCAGCTCCTCGGCGGTGACCTGCTCGTTGGTGACGGTTTTCACCACATCGGGGCCGGTCACGAACATATAGGAGCTGTCTTTGACCATAAAGATAAAGTCGGTCATCGCTGGCGAATAGACCGCGCCACCGGCGCAGGGCCCCATGATGACCGAGATCTGCGGCACCACCCCGGAGGCCATGATATTGCGCTGGAAAATCTCGGCATAGCCGGCCAGCGCATCGACGCCTTCCTGAATACGCGCGCCGCCGGAATCATTGAGCCCGATCACCGGCGCGCCGTTTTGCATCGCCATATCCATGATCTTGCAGATCTTTTGCGCATGCGTCGCCGAGACCGAGCCGCCAAGCACGGTGAAATCCTGACTGAACACATAGACCTGACGGCCATTGATGGTGCCCCAGCCGGTAACCACGCCATCGCCCGCAGGGCGGTTTTCCGGCATCCCAAAATCGGTACAGCGGTGGCTGATGAACATATCGAATTCTTCGAAACTGTCCTCATCCAGCAACAGCTCGATCCGCTCGCGCGCCGTCAGCTTGCCGCGGGCATGCTGGGCGTCGATGCGTTTCTGTCCACCGCCAAGGCGCGCATCTTCGCGGCGCGCTTCGAGTTCGGCAAGGATATCCTTCATGGCAAATGCCCCCTGATCGTTTTGGGCCCACTGTGTCAAACAGAGTTGAACCGAGGTCGTTGCGCCGCAGACTAGCCTGCCGCCGCCGCTGCCCCAAGGCAAATATCGCAAATTTGCAAATTCAATGCAGAGGCCGGTCGCAAACCTGAAAATTTGCTAACCTCATCTCCCGCCACGGCGCGCCATTGTACCCCGAGATGTACCGCTAAGACGGCGGTGGTGGACTCTGTTCCGGCGCGCGACTAAACAATTCACAGGTAAACTATTTGAGATCCCCCCTCGTGTCCCAGCAAGAGCCCGTGCTTCCACAAAACCCAGCCCATCGCAGCCCGCCCACGGTCTGGACATTGATCCTGATCTCGGGCCTTTCGGCCTTGGCGATGAACCTGTTTCAACCCTCGCTGCCAAACATGGCGAGCTATTTCGGGGTGGAATACCGGCTGATGTCGCTGACGGTGCCGCTGTATCTGGCGACCAGCACGGTGGTGCAGATCCTGATCGGCCCGGTGTCGGATCAGATGGGGCGGCGGCCGGTGATGATGGTATCGCTGGTCCTGTTCCTGCTGGCGACATTGGGCTGCGTGTTCGCCCCCACGGCGGGGGTCTTCCTGGGCTTTCGCATGGCGCAGGCGGTGGTGGCGACCTGTATGGTGCTGAGCCGCGCGGCGGTGCGCGACATGTATGAAGGCCCCAAGGCCGCGAGCATGATCGGCTATGTCACGATGGGCATGGCCGTGGTACCGATGCTGGGGCCAGCATTGGGCGGGCTGGTGGATCAGGCCTTTGGCTGGCATGCGAATTTCTGGCTGCTTTTCGGCGTCGCCGCGCTGACCTTGATCCTGTTCTATTTCGACTTCGGCGAGACCGCCAAGGGCAGCGGCAAGTCCTTGCTGGCGCAGTTTCAGGAATACCCGGAGCTTTTGCGCTCGCCGCGGTTCTGGGGCTATTCGCTGGCCGCGGGCCTGTCAGCGGGCAGCTTCTTTGCCTATCTCGGCGGCAGCCCCTTTGTCGGCTCCGAGGTCTACGGGCTGGGGAGCGCCGAGCTGGGGCTCTATTTCTCCGCTCCGGCCTTGGGGTATTTCGTCGGCAACTTCCTGTCAGGGCGGTACTCAGAGCGGATCGGCATCAATCGAATGGTGCTCTGGGGATCGGTGGTCAATGCGATCGGCGTCGGAACCTCGCTGTTCATTGCGGTGGCCGGGATGGATACGGTCTGGAGCTTCTTTGGCTTTACCTGTTTTGTCGGCCTGGGCAATGGCATGGCGATCCCCTGCGGCACCAGCGGCGCCATCAGCGTGCGCCCGCATCTGGCGGGCACGGCCGCGGGGCTTTCCTCGGCGATCATGATCGGCGCCGGCGCGGGCCTGAGCGCGATCGCCGGCTGGCTGCTGGTGCCCGGCTCCACCGCGCAACCCTTGCTGGCCATCATGTGGGCCAGCGGACTTTGCGGGCTGGTTTCCATCCTGCTGGTGATCCGGCGCGAAAGACGGCTGCGCCTGGCCGCATAAGGCCCCGCGCCCGTCTCGGTTCTGTTATAAACCACCCCGCCAAACTGAATCCCTCCGCCAGGAGGGATTTCGCTTCGGGCATAGCCCGAAGCGACC
>NZ_JAATOX010000116.1 GCF_011806385.1 Phaeobacter sp. HF9A
CCACCCCGGCGACCGTCGCCAGCCGTGCCTTTCAGCGCGAGCTTGCCTTTCGCGCCATTGGTGTTGATGTCGAAGCGCAGGCCTGTGGCGGCGTTGTCGATGCGATCGAGGAGGGCGACATGATCCTGGCCGAGGCGCTGGTCAAAAGCCACGTCGATGCGCTCCTGCGCAAGATGCCAAAACCACAGGCGGCCATTCTGGGCTGTACCCATTACCCGCTGATGGAAGAGACCTTTCAGGCCGCGCTCGGCGCGGATGTGCAGGTGTTCAGCCAGGGCAACCTCGTGGCCGAAAGTCTTGCGCATTATCTGGGCCGTCATCCTGACATGCTGGGCACCGGGCCGGGTGGCTATTTCACCTCCGGCAACCCCTCGCGCGTCAGCAGCCGCGCCACGCAGTTCTTGCGACGAGAAATCTCTTTTGTTGCAGCCTGAGGTTTCCTAACCTCCCGCCCAAGCTGATCTCTCTCCCGCGCGTCGCGCGGGCTTCCCGATACATCTGACTATTAGAGGTCTCGACATGACCCACAACGTGGCAATTCTTGGCGCATCCGGCTATACCGGCGCCGAACTCATCCGGCTGATTTCTCAGCATCCCAATATCACCATCACCGCCCTTGGTGCCGAACGCAAAGCAGGCATGCAGATGGCCGATGTCTTTCCGCATCTGCGTCACCTGTCCTTGCCAACGCTTTGCAAAATCGAGGAAATCGACTTTTCCAAGATCGACCTCTGCTTTTGTGCGCTGCCGCATAAGACCAGCCAGGAGGTGATCGCCAAGCTGCCCGGTGATCTGAAGATCGTTGATCTCTCGGCTGACTTCCGGCTGCGCGATCCGGCGGACTACGAAAAATGGTACGGCAACCCGCATGCGGCGCTGGCCCAGCAGGAGGAGGCCGTCTACGGGCTCACCGAATTTTACCGCGAGGAAATCACCGCGGCGCGGCTGGTGGCTGGCACCGGCTGCAACGCCGCGACCGGTCAGTTTGCCCTGCGCCCGCTGATCTCCGCCGGGGTGATTGATCTGGACGAGATCATCCTCGACATGAAATGCGCGGTCTCGGGTGCTGGTCGGGCGCTCAAGGAAAACCTGCTGCATGCGGAACTGAGCGAAGGCTACAACGCCTATGCGATCGGCGGCACTCATCGGCATCTGGGCGAATTTGACCAGGAATTCTCGCGGCTTGCGGGTCGGCCGGTGCAGGTCCAGTTCACCCCGCATCTGCTGCCGGTGAATCGCGGGATTCTCGCCACCACCTATGTGAAGGGCGATGCGGAGACGATCTATCAGACGTTTGAGACCGCATATAAAGATGAACCCTTTATCGAGCTTCTGCCCTTTGGTCAGGCACCCTCGACCCACCATGTGCGCGGCTCCAACTTCGTGCATATCGGGGTGACGGCGGATCGCATCGCGGGGCGGGCCATTGTCATCGTGGCGCTGGATAACCTGACAAAAGGTAGCAGCGGTCAGGCCTTGCAGAACGCCAACCTGATGTTAGGTGAGGAGGAAACAACGGGGCTGATGATGGCGCCGCTGTTCCCGTAAATCATCCCGGAGGCGGAAATGAAGTCCCTCAAGAAACAGCGGCGGATCCAGGTCATCGCTTTGGCCACGGTGGCGCTTGTCGGTGCCACCGTTCTGATCGGCTATGCCATGCGCGACGGGATCAATTATTTCCGCTCTCCCAGCCAGGTGATGGAAGAGCCGCCACTGCCGAGCGAGACCTTCCGCCTGGGCGGTCTGGTCGAAGAGGGCAGTTTGCAGCGCGGTCAGGGCGAGGTGGTGACCTTCTCCGTCACCGATGGTGGCGCGACGGTGCCGGTGCGTTTCGCTGGCGTGCTGCCCGATCTCTTTGGCGAGAACCAGGGCATGATCGGAACTGGGAAATACGTCAACGGCACCTTTGAAGCCTCTGAAATTCTTGCCAAACATGACGAGAGTTACATGCCGAAGGAAGTCACCGACGCGCTGAAGGAACAGGGCGTCTATCGCGAGAGCGACAGCTAACAGCAGCCCCCCGTTGCCCCCCCGGCGCACGCGCCACCCACCGGATCGCAAGACCGGATTGCTAGTCTCTTCACCATACCCCTGGTGGAGGACGACCTATGGATGTTTCCCAAATCGCCCGCGAGATCGTGGCCCGGGAAGGCGGTTACGTGAATGATCCCGATGATCCGGGCGGCGCGACCAATTTCGGCGTCACCATTCACACCCTGCGGCGGCTTGGCCTTGATCTGACCGGCGACGGCGCGGTCACGGCACAGGATGTTCGCGCGCTGGATCAGCAAAAGGCGGTCGAGATCTTCCTCAAGGAATATTTCCACCGTCCCCGCCTGCATCTGCTGCCGGAGCCGCTCCAGGCGAGCGTGTTTGACATGACCGTCAACGCTGGCGCCAATGGCGTGCGGATCCTGCAAGGCTTGCTTGGTGAAATGGGCTATGACGTGGCGGTGGATGGCGCCATGGGGCCGCAGACCGCCAAGGCAGCGCAGGCGGCGGGGCAGGTTAATATGGCGGCGCTGGTCGATGCCTATGGGATCGCGCGGCGCAACTACTACCTCGATCTTGCCGACCGTCGGCCTAGAAGCCGCAAATACGCCCGCACAAGGGCAGGCGGCAAAGGCGGCTGGATCAAACGCGCCGAGGAGTTCATCTCGCCCCGCTATCATCTGAGCGCCGCGGAATTCGCCGCCCGAACTGCACAGTGGAGCTAGGGAGAACACCATGTTTTCAGGTCTTTGGCAGCTCTTCTTTGGGGATCGGCGCAATCTTGTGCGCGAAACGGTCGAGGTCTTTCGCGAAAACAGCGAACAGGCCGCGGTGCGGGCGCATGATCTGCAAGGCGCGGCGCTGGCGCAGTTTGCGGCGGAGTTTTCGCAGACGCAGAAAGGCGGTTTTGATCGCTTCATGGATGGGGTCAATCGCCTGCCGCGCCCCTTGCTGGCCTTGGGAACCTTGGCGCTGATGGGCTCGGCGCTGTTTGATCCGATCTGGTTTTCTGCCCGCATGCAGGGCATCGCGCTGGTGCCGGAGCCCCTGTGGTGGCTCCTTGGGATAATTGTGTCCTTCTATTTTGGCGCCCGCAGCCAGGCCAAGACGCAAGCCTTTCACGAGGGCATAGCCCGCAGCCTCGCGCGGGTGCCGCAGGTGATTGAGAATATTGAACAGCTGGAAGCCACCGCCACGCCAAAGCCCGCGCAGGACACAAATCCGGCCCTCGCGGATTGGCAAAACAGCGGCGTATCCTGAGCTCCCCCCTGCGGCGGCTGGACGCGGCAAATGTGATTGGCGCTGCCCGATGAGACCGCTATAGGAAGAGACATGATTACAGAGCTCGGTCACTTCGCCCTCATCCTCTCCTTTATGATTGCCATCGTGCAGATGGTGGTGCCGATGATCGGCGCCCATAAGCGCTGGCCCGGCTGGATGGCCGTGGCAGAACCGGCGGCGCAGGCGCAGTTCCTGTTCACCGCCTTTGCCTTTTGTGCCTTGATGTGGGCCTTTGTGACGTCGGATTTCTCCGTGCGGCTGGTGACCTTGAACAGCCATTCCGCCAAGCCGATGCTCTACAAGATCGCCGGAACCTGGGGCAATCACGAGGGTTCCATGCTGCTCTGGGTGCTGATCGTCAGCCTGTTTGGCGCGGCGGCCTCGCTCTTTGGCGGTGGGCTGCCGCCGACCCTCAAGGCCCGTGTGCTGAGCGTGCAGGCGGCGATCGGTGTTGCCTTCTATGGCTTTATCCTGCTGACCTCGAACCCGTTTCTGCGACTGGAACAGCCGCCCTTTGACGGGCAGGATCTGAACCCGCTGTTGCAGGATCCCGGCCTCGCTTTCCATCCACCGTTTCTCTATCTCGGCTATGTCGGCCTCTCGATGGCGTTTTCCTTCGCGGTGGCGGCACTGATCGAGGGGCGCGTCGATGCGGCCTGGGGGCGCTGGGTGCGCCCCTGGACGCTGGCGGCCTGGATCTTTCTTACCATCGGCATCGCGCTTGGCTCCTGGTGGGCCTATTACGAACTCGGCTGGGGCGGCTTCTGGTTCTGGGACCCGGTGGAAAATGCCTCCTTCATGCCCTGGCTCTTGTCTGCCGCACTGCTGCATTCGGCCATCGTGGTGGAAAAACGCGAAAGCCTGAAAAGCTGGACCATCCTGCTGGCGATCCTGGCCTTTGGCTTTTCATTGATCGGCACCTTCATCGTGCGTTCGGGGCTTTTGACCTCGGTGCATGCCTTTGCCAACGACCCGGAGCGCGGCGTGGCGATCCTGCTGATCCTGGCGTTTTTCACCGGTGGCGCGCTGTTGCTCTTTGCCCTGCGCGCGCAGGCGATGGAGGCCAAGGGCGTGTTTTCCATGGTCAGCCGCGAGAGCGCGCTGGTGGTGAACAACCTGCTGCTGGCGGTGAGCTGTTTTGTGGTCTTTGTCGGAACCCTCTGGCCCGTGGTGGCCGAGATGGGCTTTGGCCGCAAACTCTCGGTCGGGGCACCGTTTTTCAATGCCGCTTTCCCGCCCTTCATGGTGGCGCTTGGTCTGATCTTGCCGGTGGGCTCGATGCTGCCCTGGAAACGTGCGAAGATCGGCAAGATCTGCTGGACGCTGCGCTATGCCTTTGTGCTGTCTTTGGCGCTGGCGGGGCTGGCCTGGGCCGTTCAAAGCGGCCAGAGCCTCCTTGGCCCGGTCGGCACCTTGCTGGGCGCCTGGGTGGTCTGCGGCGCGCTGGTGGATCTGTGGCAACGGGCCGGGCGCAAGGGTAAACTTTCGCGCCTGATGCGGCTGCCGCGCGCCGATTGGGGCAAGGCCTGCGCCCATGCCGGGCTGGGGATCACGATTTTCGCCATTGCCGGTCTCACCGCCTGGCAGCAGGAGGATATCCGCGTCGCCAATCTCAACGAGCCCTTTATGGTTGGCTCCTATGAGCTCACCCTGACCGGCGTTGAAGAGGGGCGCGGGCCGAATTATTTCACCACCATGGGGGTGGTTGACGTCACCCGGAACGGGCGGGAGGTTGCCACGCTCTATCCCGAGAAACGCGTCTATCCGGTTGCCGCCATGCCCACCACCGAAGCGGCGATCGACTATCGCTTCACTCGCGATCTCTATGTGGTGATTGGCGATGCGCAGCAGGGCGGCGGTTTCACTATGCGCACCTATATCAAACCCTTTGCCAACTGGATCTGGGGCGGCTGTCTGCTGATGGCCTTTGGCGGGCTGCTGAGCCTCTCTGATCGTCGCTTCCGCGTTGCGGCCGGGGCGCGCAAGGCGCCAACTGAAGGGGTGCCCGCAGAATGACCCGCCTGATCCGGGCCGCCCTGGCCATTCTGCTGCTGAGCCTGACGCCCGCCTTTGCGGTGCAGCCAGACGAGGTGCTTGATGATCCGGTGCTGGAAAGCCGGGCGCGGGAGCTGTCCAGGGGGCTGCGCTGTCTGGTTTGCCGCAACGAGAGCATCGACGAATCCAATGCCGACCTCGCCCGCGATCTGCGCATCCTGCTGCGCGAACGGCTGGAGGCGGGCGACAGTGACGGAGAGGCGATTGCTTTTATCGTGGATCGCTATGGCGAATATGTGCTGCTGAAGCCCACCACCAAGGGCGCCAATTGGCTGCTCTGGGCGGCGGGGCCGCTGATGCTGGCGATCGCGCTGCTGATTGCATTGCTGTATCTGCGCAAACGGGCAGCGGCAGAGCCACAACAGGCGGGCAAGGGCCTCAGCGCTGAGGAAGAGGCGCGGCTTCAGGAGATCCTGAAAGAGTGAATTGCCGCACACGCGCACATCTGCTATCACAGCATTGGTCCGCAGTTCACCCAGGCTCCGCCAGACGCTAAACCTGCGCTTGATTGATATCCTTGTTGGTCTCTCCTGATCGGGGTGCCTTCGGATAAGGGCGGACATCCGCGCGCCACGGCGTGCCAGGCATCCCTCAGTGACGGAGGACATGATGTCCAAGGACGTGATCCGCCTGACCATCCCGGATGTGTCGGAATTTTCAAAACATTTGCGCGCGGCGCTGCCGGATGGCCCGGGCCATGTGGAGATGCTCAACCTTGTGGCCAAGGCCGCCGGGTTTCGCAACTTCCAGCATCTGCGCGCGCAGCACCCGCCCACGCCCATGATCGACCAGAAACGCATCGCCCGTGCGGCGCGGTATTTCGATGACGACGGGCGCTGGAAGAGCTGGCCGACAAAACGCGGCTTGCGGGAGCTTTGTCTCTGGGTGATCTGGGCACGGCTGCCCGCCCGCCAGCGCTGGAGTGAGCGCGAGATCAGCGCGGTGATCGACGAGCAAACGCTGTTTCGCGACGCCGCCCAGATCCGGCGCAGCCTGATCGAGATGCGGCTGATGACGCGACGGGCCGACGGGTCCGATTATGCACGGGTCGAGACGCCGATGGATCCGCAGGCGGCGGCGCTGCTTGCGCATCTGGCAGAGCGCGAAAAAGCGGCAAGACCGCAAGAAACAGCTGACGCGGCGTTTGTCTTTCCCAGGTCGAGTGCTTAGGTCAACATGCGCATAACTCGAACAGGGATTTTCACGCATGGACTATCGCGACATTCAGTATTCGCTCGACAATGGGCTCGCCACGGTGACCTTGAACCGGCCACAGAGCATGAATGCGCTCACCAGCCAGATGCGGGCCGAGCTGACCCATGCGTTGAAAACCGCCGCGACCGAGGCGCGCGCCGTGGTCCTGACCGGGGCGGGCAACGCCTTTTGCACCGGTCAGGATCTCAAGGATGCGTCCTCCAGCGGCAATCAGATTGATCTGGAACGTAGCTTGCGGGATGAATACACCCCGATGCTGGAGGCGCTCTATGATTGCCCGGTGCCAACGATTGCAGCTGTCAACGGACCGGCCGCCGGGGCAGGGGCCAATCTGGCGCTGGCCGCCGATGTGGTGATAGCTTGCGAGAGCGCCTATTTTCTACAGGCCTTCAGCCGGATTGGCCTGATGCCTGATGCTGGCGGCACCTGGTTCCTGCCGCGTCAGATTGGTCTGGCCAAGGCCATGGGCGCCGCGCTCTTTGCCGAGAAGATCTCGGCCCGGCAGGCCAGCGACTGGGGCATGATCTGGGAAGCGGTGCCCGACGCAGAGTTCGAAAGCCACTGGAAATCGCGCGCGCATCATCTGGCCACCGGCCCGTCGCTGGCCTTTGCCGCGATCAAACAGGCCCTGCGCCAATCCACCACCAACAGCCTGGCAGACCAGCTGTCCCTGGAGGCGCATTTGCAGGGGGAACTCGGGCGCAGCCGCGATTTTATGGAAGGTGTCACCGCCTTTGTCGCCAAGCGCAAGCCGGAGTTTGAAGGGCGCTGACATTTCCCGACCTTGTGATTGCAGAAAATCGCCCCAGAGGGGCGGTTTTCCTTCGTGAAGATAGATTTCTAATCGGTTACGCCGATGCTGTTTGTGGTTGCAACACGACATTGTCCGTCAAACTGAAATTACCTTGAAGATCTTCGATAATTATTACGGTTTCGCCATCGGCCTGAAGTTCGATATCCAGGCTGCCATCTGAATTGAGAACGGTTTCGAAGCCCATGACCGGAACCTCGGCACCTTCGTCATAGCGATAGACCAGAATATCGCTGCTGCCGTCAAAATCGGTAACTTTGGCGTGTTCGCCCGACTGGAGCCAGTCACCGACGGTGAATTGGTCATCGCCTTGGCCACCGGTCAGGATGTCGCCCGCGCCGCCAATCAGCGTGTCATTTCCGGCGCCGCCATTCAACTCATCCACTGTCTTGTCGTCAAAGATCGTTATGGTGGCATCCCCGATGGAATTGGGGGCCACGCCATTTAGGAATTCCTCGCGACCTTCGATCGTACTGGCTGGACCGCCTTCGCGGATAACGTCACCCCCATTCAACAGATCGTCTCCGCTGCCCCCATTCAAGGTATCACTGCCATAGCTACCGTGCAGCCCATCTGCGCCAGTGCCACCGGCGAGCGCATCATCACCCAAACCACCACTCAGGAAGTCGTTGCCAGCCCCGCCGTTCAGATCGTCGTCACCTTCCTCGCCCAGGAGAATATCGAGGCCCTCATCTCCAGAGAGGATATCTGCGCCACTACCCCCTTCCAGAATATCGGCACCAGTGCCGCCGCTTACCTCATCTGAGCCGGTGCCGCCGAGAAGGAAATCAGCGCCCTCGCCACCAAAGAGCGTGTCATTGTCCGCGTCCCCCAAGACGGTGTCATCCCCGTCGTCGCCAAACAGGAGGTCATCCCCGTCCCAACCGCCGATCAAATCGTCGTCACTACGGCCCAACACCGTATCGTTGCCTGTGCCGCCAGACAGCGTGTCATTCCCTTCGCCACCGCGAAGGGAATCGTCGCCGTCCTCGCCATAGACCGCATCGTCACCATCTTCGCCGCGCAGCGTATCATTCCCAAAACCGCCGCCCAGCGTGTCGTTGCCGTTGCCACCGTACAGCAGATCATTGTCGGCGCGGCCATCGAGCCAATCGTTGCCGTCGCCGCCGTTCAGCGTGTCGTCACCGCCACCACCGCGCACCAGATCGTCGCCGTCGCCGGCGCGCAGATCATCATTGCCAGCGTCGCCGTGGATCTCATCCGCGCCACCGAGGCCAAAGATGAGATCGTCGCCATTGCCGCCGATCAACGTGTCATTCTGATCTGTCCCAGTCAGCAGATCGTTCTTGTCACCGCCGAATTGTTCATTGGTATCCTGCACCACATCATCGGTGTCGTCGTCACCATCTATCGCAACAAATGCGCCTGCGAGCAGGAGCGATCCAAAAATGAGATACAGCATATACATTTTCCCCAATATTTAACGAAATATTAAGCGTTATCGCGCGCGGGTCAATGTATCACGGTGGCTTTACGGCAAAACAGTGAAAATAGTCTGTTTCTAAAAAAGAAACCGCCAGCCTGGGCTGACGGTTTCCAATTTTTCGTTTTTCTTGCGCTTAGCGGTTTTCGATATCCACATAGTCGCGCTGGTCTTCGCCGAGGTAGAGCTGGCGCGGGCGACCGATCTTGTTCTGAGGGTCGCCGATCATCTCTTTCCACTGGGACACCCAGCCCACGGTGCGCGAGAGCGCAAAGATCGGGGTGAACATGGAGGTCGGGAAGCCCATCGCCTCCAGGATGATGCCGGAATAGAAATCCACATTCGGGAAGAGTTTCTTCTCGATGAAATAGGGATCATTGAGCGCGGTCTGCTCCAGTTCCTTGGCGACCTGCAACAGCGGGTTGTTCTCGACGCCAAGCAGTTCGAGCACCTCGTCGGCGGATTGCTTGAGCACCGTGGCGCGGGGATCGGTGTTCTTGTAGACGCGGTGGCCAAAGCCCATCAGGCGGAACGGATCGTTCTTGTCCTTGGCGCGTTCGATGAACTCCGGGATACGATCCACGGTGCCGATCTCTTTCAGCATCTCCAGGCAGGCCTGGTTGGCGCCACCATGCGCGGGGCCCCAGAGGCAGGCAATCCCGGCCGCAATACAGGCAAAGGGATTCGCGCCGGAAGAGGACGCCAGACGCACGGTCGACGTGGAGGCGTTCTGCTCGTGGTCGGCATGCAGCGTAAAGATCCGGTCCATGGCACGGGCCAGGATGGGATCGACGTGATATTCCTCAGCCGGAACCGAGAAACACATGTGCAGGAAGTTCGCCGCGTAATCCAGATCGTTGCGCGGGTACACAAAGGGCTGGCCGATGGAGTATTTATAGGCCATCGCCGCGATGGTGGGCAGTTTCGCGATCAGACGGATCGCGGCCACTTCACGCTGCCAGGGGTCCGCAATATCGGTGGAGTCGTGATAGAAGGCGGACATCGCGCCGACCACACCGACCATGGTGGCCATCGGGTGCGCATCACGGCGGAAGCCGCGGAAGAAGTTGTGCATTTGCTCATGCACCATCGTGTGACGGGTCACGCGGGTTTCGAAATCTTCCAGCTGTGCGGCGCTCGGCAACTCGCCGTAGAGCAGCAGATAGCAGACTTCGAGATAGTGAGATTTTCCGGCCAGCTGATCGATCGGATAGCCCCGGTGCAGCAGCACCCCGGCATTGCCGTCGATATAGGTGATGGTGCTGTCGCAGCTCGCGGTCGAGGTGAAGCCGGGGTCATAGGTGAAGACGCCCGCCTGACTATAGAGTTTGCGGATGTCGAGAACATCGGGCCCAACGGTCGGCGAGAAAATGGGAAGCTCGTAAGTTTCGCCATTCAACGAGAGCTGGGCAGATTTTTCTGTATCGGTCATAGATGTCCCTTCCTGTTACAGGCGCAGAAGGGGCAACAGGCCCGGTCCGCGCAGCGGGGCGCCAACGCCGATAAAACGGCGCAGGCGAAGTCCTATCCGAACGGGCTTACCCAGATCTTAACGTCAGATCCCTGCGGGCGTGTCAGCCTGTTACGTCCTTGAGCCGGGCCAGGGTTTCGTCCCGGCCCAGAATGATCATCATGTCGAAGACCGAAGGCGTTACCGCGCGGCCTGCGAGCACGGCCCGAAGCGGGCCAGCAAGTTTGCCAAACTTCGTATCCTTGGCCGCTGCAAATTCATTCAGGGCAGCCTCCAGATCGTCTCGCGTCCAGCTAGCATTTTGCAACTGCGGCGTCAATTCACCCAGTATACCAAGGGATACTGAATCAAGCGCCTTTTCTGCCTTCGCGTCCCGCTCCAAAGGACGTGACGCAAGCACAAAATGGGCTTTTTCAAGGAGTTCCGGGAAGGTCTTTGCCCGCTCCTTCAGGCAGGGCATGGCCCGCTCCAAACCATCCGCCTGCGCCGCCGTGAGGGCAGGCTGATCTGCCGCAGCCAGATAGGCTTCGATTTCCTGCCGCAGCGCAGCATCTTCTGCAATTGCAATATGTTGGCCGCAGAGGTTTTCGAGTTTTTTGGTGTCAAAGCGGGCCGGGCTCTTGCCGATACCGGCCAGATCAAACCAGTCTTTCGCCTGTTCATCGGTGAAGAATTCGTCGTCGCCATGCGCCCAGCCGAGCCGCGCCAGGTAGTTGCGCATGCCCGCCGCCGGATAGCCCATCGCTTGGTATTCCTGCGCCCCAAGCGCGCCGTGACGTTTCGACAATTTTTTACCATCCGGTCCATGAATCAGCGGAATATGGGCCCAGACCGGCACATCCCAGCCCATGGCGGTGTAAATCATCATCTGGCGGGCGGCATTGTTGAGGTGATCATCCCCCCGGATCACATGTGTCACGCCCATGTCGTGATCATCCACGACCACGGCCAGCATATAGACAGGCGTGCGGTCGGACCGCAGCAGGATCATGTCATCGAGTTGCGTATTTTTGATGGTCACATCACCCTGCACCTCGTCATGAATGACGGTTTCGCCCTCTTTCGGCGCCTTGATACGGACCACATAGGGCGCATCCGGGTGCTCAGATTCGGGGGTGTCGCGCCAAGGCGACTGAAACAGGGTAGATTTGCCCTCGGCCTTCGCCCCCTCGCGGAAGGCGGCGATTTCCTCTTGCGTGGAGAAACACTTATAGGCCTTGCCCTCGGCCAGCAGCTGATGGGCAACCTCGGCGTGACGGGCGGCGCCGTCGAACTGGCTGACCACCTCGCCATCGTGATCCAGGCCCAGCCAGGACAGCCCTTGCAGGATCGCAGCCGTTGCCTCGGGGGTGGAGCGCTCCCGGTCGGTGTCCTCGATCCGCAGCAGGAACTTGCCGCCACGTCCCCGGGCATAGAGCCAGTTGAACAGCGCCGTGCGGGCACCGCCGATATGCAGAAATCCGGTGGGCGAGGGGGCGAAACGGGTGACGACCGGTTGGGACATGTGGGGCATTTACCTTTTGGAAACCTTGAGGGGCCTACGTTTGGGGCCTGTGTACCGGGCCAGAAGGCAGGGAGCAAGCGTGCGCATTTGGAGCGCCCTTGATACAATGATCCAAACCCAGAGAGGGGCTCTGTTTCCCTGGGTGCCCGTTTTCTTTGGCCTTGGAATTGGTCTCTATTTTCTTAGCCCTGTTGAGCCGACTGTACCCGTTTATGGGGCGGCGATGGCGGTATCGCTGCTCTGCCTCTGGGGGACGCGGCGGGGCGATGTGCTTGGCCTGGTGGCAACCGCTTTGCTGCTGGTCGCCCTTGGGCTTTGCCTTATGGGCCTGCGCGCGCATCTGCTCTCTGCACCTGTGCTCAAGTTCCGGTATTACGGCGCTGTCGAGGGGCAGGTGGTTGCCGTCGATCGCTCCGCCTCTGATGCACTGCGTCTGACGTTACGTCACGTGCGCCTGGACGATATGGCCCCCGCACAAACGCCTGCACGGGTGCGTGTGTCCCTGTTCGAGGGCGCGGCGCCGGTGCCCGGAGCCTGGGTGATGACCACCGCCCATCTGTCGCCACCGCAGGGCCCGGCGGAGCCCGGAGGGTTTGATTTTCGTCGCCACGCCTGGTTTCAACAGCTCGGCGCGGTGGGTTATAGCCGGGTGCCGCTGCTGATGAGCGCTGAGGCGGAGGATTTGCCGATATCCAGCCTGCGCGCGCGGATTTCCCCCTGGGTGCGTGCCCAGATGCCGCCACGCACCAGCGGCGTTGCCGCGGCCTTGATCACCGGCGACCGCGCGGGCGTGTCGCAACAGGTGACGCAGGATTTGCGCGCCAGTAACCTTGCCCATCTCCTGGCCATTTCGGGTCTGCATATGGGGCTTTTTGCCGGGGTGATTTTTGCGGGCCTGCGCCGGGGATTTGCGCTCTGGCCGGCTATTGCCCTGCGCTGGCCGGTCAAGAAAATCTCCGCCGCGGTCGCGCTTTTTGCGAGTTTTTTCTATCTGCTGCTGTCTGGCGGCAATGTCGCAACCGAGCGGGCGTTTATCATGGTCGCCATGATGCTGGTCGCGGTGCTGCTGGACCGGCGTGCTCTCTCGGTGCGGGCGGTGGCGCTGGCGGCGATGTTGGTGCTGCCCAGGCGGCCAGAAACGCTGCTGAGC
>NZ_JAATOX010000117.1 GCF_011806385.1 Phaeobacter sp. HF9A
CGTCGGTATTTTAATACAGACGCAACGGGCGGGAGCGCCCCGCCGCGCCCGCGCCTCAGGACCGCAGCCGCCAGCCGGTTTTGAAAATCCAGCCAATCACCGCCAGGCAAATCCCGGTAAACAGGGCGATCGCCATCAGGCTCAGCCCGATCGGCACATCCGCCACCCCAAAGAACGACCAGCGAAAGCCCGAAATCAGATAGACCACCGGGTTGAACATGGTGATGGTCTGCCAGACCGGCGGCAACATGGAGACCGAATAGAACGATCCCCCCAGGAAGATCAGCGGCGTGATGATCAGCAGCGGCACCAGCTGCAACTGCTCAAAATTCTTTGCCCAGATGCCGATGATAAACCCCAAAAGCGCAAAGCTGACACAGGTCAGCACCAGAAACAGCAGCATCGCCAGCGGGTGCAGGATGGTCAGATCCACAAACAGATGCGCGGTGGCCAGGATCACCATTCCGATGAACAGCGCCTTGGTGGCCGCCGCCCCGACATAGCCCAGCACGATCTCCAGGAACGACACCGGCGCCGAAAGCAGCTCGTAGACGGTGCCGATGAATTTCGGAAAATAGATCCCGAAGGAGGCATTCGAGATGCCCTGGGTAATCACGCTCAGCATGATCAGCCCGGGCACGATAAAGGCGCCATAGGCGACGCCCTCCACCTGGTCGATCCGGCTGCCGATCGCCGCCCCGAAGACCACGAAATACAGCGAGGTCGACAGGACCGGCGAGATGAAGCTCTGCGCCAGGGTGCGAAAGAACCGCGCCATTTCAAAACGATAGATGGATGCAACTGCGGTCCAGTTCATGCGTCGTCTCCCGAAACCAGATCGACAAAGATATCTTCAAGGCTTGATTGCCGGGTCGAAACATCCGCCAGGACAAGCCCCGCCGCCGCCACATCGTTCAGCAGCGCGGTGATCCCGGTGCGCTCCGCCTTGACGTCATAGGTGTAGATCAGCGACTGCCCGTCCGCGCCCAGGCGCAGATCATGCGGCGCCAGCGCCTCCGGCACCGCCTCGATCGGCGCGCTCAGCTGCACCTGCAACTGTTTCTTGCCCATGCGGGCCATCAGATCCTCCTTGGGCTCCACCAGCAGGATCTCGCCGCTGGCAATCACCCCGACACGATCCGCCATGGCCTCGGCTTCCTCGATGTAATGGGTGGTCAGGATGATGGTCACGCCGCTTTCGCGCAGCTCCCGCACCACCTCCCACATGTCCTTGCGCAGTTCCACATCGACCCCTGCGGTCGGCTCATCCAGGAACAGCACCCGCGGCTCATGGCTCAACGCCTTGGCGATCAATACCCGACGTTTCATCCCGCCAGAGAGTTCCTTGATCTGATTGCCGCGCTTGTCCCAAAGCGAGAGCTTTTTCAGGATCTCCTCAAGGAACGCATCATTGCGGGGCTTGCCGAACAGACCGCGCGAAAACCGAACCGAGTTCATCACCGTTTCAAACGGCTCCAGGTTGATCTCCTGCGGCACCAGCCCAATCATCTGCCGCGCCGCGCGATAGTCTTTCTCGATGCAATGCCCCCCCACCTTGACCTGGCCCGAGGTCGCCGTGGTGATCCCGCAAATGATGGAGATCAGCGTGGTCTTGCCCGCACCATTGGGGCCAAGCAAGGCCAGGATCTCACCCTCCTCGATTTCCAGAGACACGTCCTTCAGCGCCTCAAACCGGCCCGCATATGATTTGCGCAGGGCAGAAATAGACAGAATAGAGCTCATACGGCCTCCGGTTCGACTGTGGCTGAACATGCCTGGGAGCGAACCAATTGGTTCACTTTCCCGTCAGAGATAACGGCAACGTGAGCGCAGAACCACCCACATGGTTGCGCAAGGACCTGTGCAGGGATGCAGCCTTGTTTTTTTCAAAGCGACACAACGGTGTCAGTTGCCACCGGTGAGCTTTTTGAACCAGCCCTTCCTGGGGCGATCCGCCGCCTCTGCCTCACCCTCCTCGACGTCCTCTTCCTCTGGCGCCAGCGCATCTTGCAGGTTGGTGAAAAACTGATCCGCCATTTTCTTGGCAAAGCCGTCAATGATCCGGCTGCCAAGCTGCGCCAGCTTGCCGCCCACCTTGGCCTCCACCTCATAAGACAGCAGCGTGCCGGTCTCACTCGCGGTCAGGACCACCTCGGCGCCCCCTTTGGCAAAGCCGGCTGCGCCGCCCTTGCCCTCGCCGGTGATCGTCAGCTTTTGATTTTCCACCAGATCGGACAGGGTCACCTTGCCGGTGAAGGTGGCTTTGACCGGGCCAACCTTCTGCACCACCCTGGCCTCGAACCCCTCCGCCACCGAGCCTGATACCTCCTGCGCGCCCGGCACGCAGGCCTTCAGCACCTCCGGCGTCAACAGCGCCGCATATACGGTTGCAGGGTCCGCTCCGATCTCTTTCTGGTCACTCATCTGCATGCCACACCTCCCTCCCCCCCCCGGATCCTAGCGACTCGATCCGCAGCTGCCAACGGCAACAGGCCCGCCGCAGACGGCAGGCTTCTTCTAACCCAAAATATCCCGGGGAGCGCGAGGGGCAGAGCCCCTCGCCCAAAGAGAAAACGGCGGCGCGAGACTTAGGAGCGCAGGGTGCCGCCCGTCGCCTTGCTCACCTTGGCGATGATCTTCTCGCTCACCGCCTCGATGTCTTTTTCGGTCAGCGTCTTGGCGCTGGGTTGCAGGCGCACCGTCAGGGCCAGGGATTTCTTGCCCTCGCCCAGGCTGCCGCCGATGAACTCGTCAAAGACACGCGCGTCCTCGATCAGCGCCTTGTCGGCGCCAACGGCGGCATTGACCAGCGTCAGCGCCTCGACCTCGGCGTCCACCACAAAGGCAAAGTCCCGCTCCACCGCTTGCAGGTCACTGATGTTCAGCGCCGCGCGGGTCGCGCCGGATTTCCGCGGATGCGGGATCTCGTCCGGCCAGATGGTAAAGGCAACGGCAGCGCCCTTGATGCCCATCTCGCTCAGAACCTTGGGATGCAGCTCGCCAAAGACACCCAGCACCTTTTTCGGGCCAAGGCAGATCTTGCCGTGCCGCCCGGGGTGCCACCAGCCTTGTGCGCCGCGCAGGATCTGCACCTTGGCCGGGGCACCGATGGCGGCCAGAACCGCCTCGATATCGGCCTTGGCGTCAAAGGTATCCACCGGGCGCGCGGCCCCGTGCACGTCCCTGGGCCCCGTATTGCCGACCAAAAGGCCAGAGATCAGCACCTGCTCCTCGCCCGGCTCGCCACCGTGAAAGGCGGGGCCGACCTCAAAGAGCGCCAGATCCTGCGTGCCACGCGCCTGATTGCGGGCGGCGGCCTGCAACAGGCCGGGCAGCAGCGCCGGGCGCAGATGCGACATTTCAGAGGAAATCGGGTTGGCCAGCATGGTGGCATCGGTGCCGCCACCAAACAGTGCCGCAGCGGCCTGGTCGATAAAGGTGTAGCTCACCACCTCGTTATATCCGAGCGCCGCGCAGGTGCGCCGTGCCATCTGCAAGCGGCGTTGCTGCGGCGTCATCACCGGCGCGGTGATCCCCGTGCTGAGACGCGGCAGCGGCTTGCCCTCGAGTTTCGTCAGGGAGGCGATCCGGGCGACTTCCTCGACGAGATCGGCCTCGCCCTGCACATCCGGGCGCCAGCTTGGCACATGGGCCAGGTTGCCCTCCAGACGGAAGCCAAGGCGGGTCAGGGTCTGGCGTTGCTCGCTCTCGGGGATATCCATGCCAACCAGCGACACCACCCGTTCGGCGTTCAGCGTATAGGCGCGGGAATGGTCCGGCACATCGCCAGCCGCGACCACATCAGAGGCCTCGCCGCCGCAGAGATCGAGGATCATCTGTGTTGCGCGCTCCAGCCCCTCATAGGTGTATTCCGGGTCAACGCCGCGCTCGAACCGATAGCGGGCGTCGGAGTTGATCTTCAGTGCGCGACCGGTTTGCGCGATCTGCACAAAATCCCAGAACGCGCTTTCCAGGAACACATCCACGGTGTCCTCGGTGCAGCCCGTCTCTTCGCCGCCCATGATGCCGGCGATGCTTTCCGGTCCCTTGTCATCGGAGATCACCATCTGGCCAGCTTGCAGCCGGTAGGTTTTCTCGTCCAGCGCCAGCAGCTCCTCGCCGCCAGCGGCGCGGTGGACACGCAGGTTGCCCTGCACCTTGGCCGCGTCAAAGACGTGCAGCGGGCGGTTCTGGTCAAAGGTGAAGAAGTTGGTGATATCCACCAGCGCCGAAATCGGCCGCAGCCCGATGGCGGTCAGGCGATCCTGAAGCCATTTCGGCGAGGGGCCGTTCTTCACGCCACGGATCATCCGGCCGGTGAACAGCGGGCAGCCGTCCAGCGTGTCGGCGTCGATGGTGACCTTGATCGGGCTTTCAAACTGCCCCTCGACCGGCGCGTAATCCTTGGTTTTCAGGGTGCCGAGTCCACGCGCCGCCAGATCGCGGGCAATGCCATAGACGCCCAGCGCATCGGGGCGGTTCGGGGTGATCGCGATCTCGATCACCGGATCCACCTTGGCCGGGTCATTCTCGGCCAGCCAGTCGATCAGCCGGTCGCCAACCTCGCCCGAGGGGAGCTCGACAATACCGTCGTGATCCTCGCCCAGTTGCAGCTCCTTCCAGGAGGCCATCATGCCGTGGCTCTCGACGCCGCGAATCTTGCCCACCGAGAGGGTGAAATCCAGCCCCGGCACATAATCGCCCGGCTTGCAGAGCACCACGGTGATACCGTCGCGCGCGTTGGGTGCACCGCAGACGATCTGCTTTTCGCCCTCATCGGTCAGCACCCGGCAGACCCGCAGACGATCCGCATCCGGGTGTTGCTCGGCACCGACCACCTTGGCCAGGGTAAAGGCCTTGAGCGCATCGGCCGGGTTCACGACCTCCTCGACCTCAAGCCCGAGGTCGGTCAGGGTTTCGGTGATGTCCTCAACGCTCGCGTCGGTGTCGAGGTGGTCCTTCAACCAGGAAAGGGTGAATTTCATCGGTCAGCGCCCTTTGGCAAAGTCATGCAGTTGTTGCCCTTGGCAATGACAAAGATTGCCCGCGGGTTCAAGCCTCGCCGCGCGCAACACGCCCGCGCCGGGCAAACTGAGGCGGGAAAGTCGCCGCTTAGTCGTTCAGACGTTCGGCGAGGACATCATCCTTGCCCATCGCGGCCAGCTTGACCTCCCGGATCAGGCGGATGGTGGGTTTGGCGGCAAACAGCACGGAGCCTAAAAGAAAAAACCAGGTGCCGGCGGTGACCAGGCTGCTGTAAAAAAAGAAGATCGAGCCGATAACAAAGCACAGCGCCGCGCCGAAATCGGCGCAGGTATGCGCGATTTCAAACATCGCGTAGCGCCGCCGGATCCGAGGGCTGCGCTGCCTGTGGTCGGTTTCAAAGATCATGAGGGCCTCCGGCAGTTAACGTTCAGCCCGGACGCTAAAGAAAGACACGGCGAACACAAGCCGCACCGCACCGCAAACATGCGCCCGAAGCCCCGCGATGGGCGGGAAGGTCAGCCGATGCGTCATTTCTGGCTTGACCCGTCACAGAGGGTGCCACCGCCCTACTTGTTTACTTGCGAAATCCGCGAAGCAATTTTTGGGTCTTGTTCAGCTGAGAGCGCTTTGCCTCGGCATCTTTCCGTTTCTCGAACTGCACGCGCCTGTCAACGGAGCCAAAAACCCCCAGAGGAATTCCAAACACCCCGAGCCAGACAATACTCACCCAACCCGGCGCATATGCAACAAGGCCGAAGAAGCCTGCGACAAAAGCTAGGTCCACGAGAACGACCTGCCATCGCTTCACCCTATGCGAAAGCGCAGCACACCAGTCGATGTACTGCGCCAGGTAGAAGCCAATCGGGAACATTTAGCGGCTCAACCCGCCATGCAGCGTCGGCACATCAAGGCAGCTGAACCCGTAGTGACGCAGCCAGCGCAGGTCGCTTTCAAAGAAGGCGCGCAGGTCGGGGATGCCGTATTTCAACATCGCCAGACGGTCGATGCCGATGCCAAAGGCAAAGCCCTGATAGATGTCGGGATCAATGCCGCCGGCGGCGATCACCTTGGGGTGCACCATGCCGGAGCCCAGCACCTCCATCCAGTCGTCGCCTTCGCCGATCTTGAGCTGGCCATCGACCCAGGAACACTGGATATCCACCTCGGCGGAGGGTTCCGTGAAGGGGAAATGCGAGGCGCGGAACCGGGTCTTGATGCCGTCGATCTCAAAGAAGGCGGCAAAGAATTGCTCCAGCACCCATTTGAGGTTCGCCATGGAGATGTTCTTGTCGAGCGCAAGCCCCTCGACCTGGTGGAACATCGGCGTGTGGGTCTGGTCGTAATCGGCGCGATAGACGCCACCGGGGCAGATGATCCGCAGCGGCGCGCCCATCTTCTCCATCGAGCGGATCTGCACCGGCGAGGTATGGGTGCGCAGCACATGCGGATTGCGGTTATCGCCCTCGGCACGGTGCATGTAGAAGGTATCCATCTCGGCGCGGGCGGGATGGTGGCCGGGAATGTTCAGCGCGTCGAAGTTATACCAGTCGGTGTCCACGCGCGGCCCCTCGGCCACGGAAAAGCCCAGCTCGGCAAAGATCGCGGTGATCTCCTCGGAGACCTGCGAAATCGGGTGCAGCGTGCCGGTGCGGCGGGGACGTGTCGGCAGGGTCACATCCAGCCACTCGGTGCGCAGACGCGCGTCCAGCGCCGCATCAGCCAGGCCGGATTTCTTGGCAGCCAGCGCGGCGTTGATCTCGTCCTTCAGCGCGTTGAGCGCCGGGCCCGCCACCTGGCGTTCCTCTGGCGTCATCTTGCCCAGCTCGCGCATTTTCAGCGCCACTTCGCCTTTTTTGCCCACGGCGGCCAGTCGCACGGCCTCCAGCGCATTCTCATCCGTCGCATCGGCAATCTGCGCCAGGTATTTTGCTTTAAGATCGTCCATGACGGCCCCTCAAGTCTCGCTTTGATGCCCTGCTACCACACGCGGCGGCGAAAGCAAGCATCTGGGGCAACCCCGGGAGACAGAGACGGGCAGCGAGGCCACAGTCGCACGTCCCCCGGGGGCCGGATCTTAGTTGCCCTCGCGCAGCGCCAGTTTCGGCGACAGCACATCAATGCCGAGCGCCTTGCCGACGGCCGCATAGGTGAGCTTGCCCGCATGCACGTTCAAACCGTTCAGCAGATGCGGATCGTCGGAGCAGGCCTGTTTCCAGCCCTTGTCGGCCAGCGCCAGCAGGAACGGCAGGGTGGCATTGCCCAGCGCCTGGGTTGAGGTGCGCGCCACCGCGCCCGGCATGTTGGCGACGCAGTAATGCATGATGCCATCCACCTCGTAGATCGGGTCGGCGTGGGTTGTGGCGCGCGAGGTCTCGAAGCAGCCGCCCTGGTCGATGGCCACATCCACAAGGGCAGCGCCCGGCTGCATCATCGCCAGATCCGCGCGCGACACCAGCTTGGGGGCGGCGGCGCCGGGGATCAGCACCGCACCGATCACCAGATCCGCCGCGCGGATCAGCTCTGCCGTGGCGCTGGCGGTGGAATAACGGCTCTTGAACAGCCCGCCAAAGACGTCATCGAGATATTTGAGCCGCGGCAGCGAACGATCCAGCACGGTCACATCAGACCCCATGCCAGCGGCGATTCTGGCGGCATGGGTGCCAACAACCCCGCCACCGATCACCACAGTGCGCGCCGGCGCGACGCCGGGCACACCGCCCATCAGCACACCGCGCCCGCCATTGGCCTTTTGCAGCGTCCAGGCACCAACCTGCGGCGCCAGACGGCCCGCAACCTCGGACATCGGCGCCAGCAGCGGCAGCCCGCCCTGCGCATCGGTCACGGTCTCATAAGCGATGGCGGTACAACCGGAGGCCAACAGATCCTTTGTCTGCTCCGGGTCGGGCGCAAGGTGCAGATAGGTGAACAGCAATTGGCCTTCGCGCAGCATCTTGCGCTCCACCGCCTGAGGTTCCTTGACCTTCACGATCATATCGGCGCTGGCGAACAGCTCTTCGGCGGTGTCAATCATGGTGGCACCGGCGCCGAGATAATCCTCGTCGCTAAAGCCCGCGCCCGCGCCTGCCCCGGTCTGGATCAAGACCTGATGGCCATGGGCCGTTGCCTCCTGGACCGCCTCGGGCGTCATGCCGACGCGGAATTCCTGGGGTTTGATTTCTGTGGGACATCCAATTTTCATGGGGTACTCCTCCGCTCTGTATGAGCAATAGTGTCGCACCCCTCGGCGCAAATGTGCTGCGGTTCTGAGTTGCGCAGACCGCAATATTTCGAATAATCTACGACCAAATAAAACATTCGAGCAAAAAAGAGCCGCCCCATGGCAATAGATCAGATAGATCGTCGAATCCTCTCGGTGCTGCAAAAACAGGGCCGCATCTCGAATGCGGAGCTGAGCGAGACGATCAACCTTTCGGCCTCCGCCTGCCACCGACGGGTGCAGCGCCTGGAAAACGACGGCTATATTCGCAGCTACGTGGCGCTGCTGGATGCGCGCAAAATGTGCGTGCCGACGACGGTCTTTGTGGAAATCACCCTGCAAGGTCAGGCGGATGAAGTGCTGGAAGCCTTTGAAAAGGCGGTTGCCCGCATCCCGGATGTGCTGGAATGCCACCTGATGGCGGGCACCGCGGATTATATCCTGAAGGTGGTGGCGGAGAACACCGACGATTTTGCCCGCATCCACCGCCAACACCTGAGCCGCCTGCCCGGGGTGGTCCAGATGCAATCGAGCTTTGCGCTGCGGACCGTGTTCAAGACCACCGCCCTGCCGATTTCCTAGCTCGGGAACCTCGCTGAGCGCTTGCGCCCGACTCGCCGCATTTGATAGCCTGAGCAAGAGATCGCCCCGCTCCCGGTGACCCCGCCGACTTGGGGGACCAAAAAGCAAGCAACCCAGCATTTTATTCCGGTGAGATGGCCGTTTTTCGACCTCCATGGCTCGATCTGACACCAAAGGATCACATGCCGCCGCTATGTGGGGACGACTCTGTAGCATGAATAAAGGAGACACAGTGTGAGCAGCGATCCAGAGAATACCTCCTTCGATTGGTTGGAAGCAGAGCTGCAAGACACGCTGGACGAGGATTTCGAGATCGAATTTGCCGAGCCCATGCTGTCGATGGAGCTGCGCAAGATTTATCGCGGCCAGCACCCCGAGATGCTGGATCGCAAGGTCTATTTCCGCAATCTGCTGCGCCTACAGGCCGAATTGATCAAGGTTCAGGACTGGGTGCAACATACCGGCGCCAAGGTCTGCATCCTGTTTGAAGGCCGTGACAGCGCTGGCAAGGGCGGCGTGATCAAGCGCATTACCCAGCGGCTCAACCCGCGAGTGGCGCGGGTGGTGGCACTGCCCGCCCCGAACCGCCGCGAACAAAGCCAGTGGTACTTTCAGCGCTACGTTCCGCATCTGCCAGCCGGGGGCGAAATCGTCCTGTTTGACCGCTCGTGGTACAACCGCGCCGGCGTCGAGCGGGTCATGGGCTTTGCCACGGACGAACAGGTGGAACAGTTCTTTCAGGACGTTCCTGAATTTGAACGCATGTTGGTGCGCTCGGGTGTGATCCTGCTGAAATACTGGTTCTCGATCACCGACGAGGAACAGCAGCTGCGATTCATGATGCGCATTCACGATCCGATGAAACAGTGGAAGCTGTCACCGATGGATCTGGAAAGCCGCATCCGCTGGGAACAATACACCAAGGCCAAGGAAGACATGTTCTTCCGCACCAATATCGACGAGGCGCCCTGGTATATCGTCGAAGGCAACGACAAGAAACGCGAACGGCTGAACTGTATCGAACACCTCCTGACCAAGATCCCCTATCACGAGGTGCCCAGCGAAAAAGTCAGCCTGCCGGACCGCGAATACAACCCCAGCTATGAACGCCGGGTCTTGCCGGACGAGCTCTACGTTCCAAAGATCTACTGACACGGCAGGACCGTCCCCCAAGCACCAAGGTGCCGGGGGACGGTTCGCACGGCAACACAGGCCAGATCGTTCAGAATATAAAGTCGTCCGCGCTCAGATCATCCATACTGGTATTGAGCAAAATCAGCCTATTGCCATCGTCATCAAGGATGACGAGCCGGTCGGCTCTTTCAATGACATGTGCGTCGATCAGGTCATTGAAATCGGAAATCCCGACCGCGGCGCCGAGGTCGATTTTATCTCCGTCCGCGTTGGGCGCGAAATCGCGCAGCCTGTCCCTGCCGGTGGAGAAAACAAAGACATCGTGACCTCTGCCACCGAACAAGACGTCGTTGCCGTTGCCGCCATCAAGGCGGTCGTGTCCCCACCCTCCAAAGAGCCGGTCGTTGCCGTCATCGCCGTACAACGTATCGCGTCCGACATTGCCGCGGAGGATGTCGTTTGCCTCCCCGCCGCTAATCCTGTCATGGCCTCGCTGCCCCAGAATGATATCATCCTGGGCGCTGCCAAACAGTTCGTCATTGCCGGCGAGCCCGCGCAGCTTGCCTCCGGGGTCGGCCATATAAAGGATATCATCCCCCGCGGTCGCGCCCCCTGTGTCGAGCTGTAGATCGGCGCCCGTGAGGGCAAAGTCCTGCGTGGCCATCACCACGTTCATGCCGTCAAAGACTCCCGTTTCGATGCCGATGCCCACAACGGTGACCTGCGCATTCAGGATATTGGCCCGGTGCGCGGGACTGTCCATCAGCCTGTTGTGCAGGTCGACCACGTCATCCGAAAGGCCCGCCGCCCCTCGCAGGCTCTGCCATGCGAGATTTTCCGCCGCATACCAAGCGCCGGAAAATGAAAATCCCGATGCCTCCATGCGATCTTTTGATGATGATCCATCTTCCCCGGTGTGGGAGAAAACATTGTTTTCAAGTAGCCAGGCGCTGTGATCCTCGGCCGCATCGTTCAGGCGCAACTCCAGTTGGAGTGGCGCAAGATTGAAGGCCGCGCGCTCAGCATTGATGAGCGCCAGCATCTGGCGCTCCAGGTCGCTTGCAATACTCATAGCAGCTATTCATTCCCATTCCTTGCCTCAAAGAGGCTCACCCAGGGATGAGGCTGTCGGCCCGATAGAGCAAAAATGCGGACGCCATTCAGACTATTTTAAGGAGTGTGGAACGTCGGTAAACAATCCGCCCCCAAACGGCCTATTGCCGCCAAAACGACGGATCGCGCGCGGCACACAGGCGCGAGACACCGGAGCGAGCGGGGGGCCAGAGACAAAATGAAACCCCCGCAGCGCAGGCCACGGGGGTTTTATTCTTAAACAGCATCCAGAAGAGACTGGAAACGGGCGAGTGATCTCAGAGGAGACCTTCGCGCTGTGCTTTTTTGCGTGCCAGCTTGCGGGCACGGCGGATAGCTTCAGCTTTCTCGCGCGCTTTTTTCTCGGAGGGCTTCTCGAAATGTTGCTTGAGCTTCATTTCGCGGAAGACGCCTTCGCGTTGCAGCTTCTTCTTCAGGGCACGGAGCGCCTGATCGACGTTGTTGTCGCGAACACTAACCTGCATGTGGTTTTCACCACCTTTCTAAGTTGAGTTGCAAGGATTTGCAGGAGGTGGCCGTATAGCAAGGCCGGCCTAAATTGTCTAGTACTGGGTTCAGCCGCACAGAGGAGCAGGGGCATCATGTCAGAAAACCACCAAAAAAACGCAGATCAAACCGGGGTTTTGCAGGAAAAACTGCTGGATGCCGCCCTTTTGCATGTCGCCTTTGACGGCTGGAGCCCCGCGATGTGGCAAGCTGCGGTGAGCGATTCGGGCGTGGAGCCCGCAGTGGCCGAGGCGCTGTTTCCGCGCCGGGCGCTGGATCTGGCCATCGCCTATCACAAGCGCGGGGATGCCCTGATGCTGGAACGGCTGGCCCAAAGCGACCTCAGCGCCCTGCGGTTCCGTGATCGGGTCGCCAGCGCGGTGCGGTTTCGGCTGGAAGCCGCCGAGGACAAGGAAGCGGTGCGTCGGGGGGCGACCCTATTTGCCCTGCCGCAACACGCTGCGGATGGCGCGAAACTGATCTGGGGCACGGCGGATGCGATCTGGACGGCGCTCGGCGATCATTCCGAGGACGCCAATTGGTACAGCAAACGCGCGACCCTCTCGGGGGTTTATTCCGCCACGGTTTTGTTCTGGCTCGGCGATGACAGCCCGGAGCATCAGGCGACCTGGGATTTTCTTGATCGCCGCATTGATAATGTGATGCAAATCGAGAGCCTGAAATCCAGCGTCAACAAGAACCCGCTGCTGAAACCCCTCATGGCCGGGCCGAACTGGCTGCTGAGTCAGATCCGCGCCCCCAGGACCCGCGACGACCTGCCGGGACGCTGGTAGCCCCGCGCCACCCCGCGCGCCCCTTGCACCGTTCCGGGCGCGGGGCCTGGCCGCTGTTGCGTGGCTTGGCCCGCCGGCCTGGGAGTGCTAGGACCGTCACCACCCCACGAGAGAGGATCTCCCAGATGTCCAGCCCCCTGCCCCAGACCATGCGCGTGATCGAGATTTCCCAACCCGGCGCGCCGGATGTGTTGACGCCAACAGAACGCCCGCTGCCCGAAGCGGGCCATGGCCAGGTGGTGATCCGCGTGGCCTATGCCGGGGTGAACCGCCCGGATGCGCTGCAACGGGCCGGCTCCTACGCGCCGCCCAAGGGCGCCAGCGATCTGCCCGGACTGGAAGCCTCGGGCGAGATTGTCGCGCTGGGGTCGGGCGTCACCGGCTGGCAGCTGGGCGATCAGGTCTGCGCGCTGCTGCCCGGCGGCGGCTATGCCGAATATGTCGCGACCCCAGCAGCCCATTGCCTGCCAATCCCGGCGGGGGTGAGCCTGAAAGAAGCCGCCTGCCT
>NZ_JAATOX010000118.1 GCF_011806385.1 Phaeobacter sp. HF9A
GGGCCCAACTGCTGCCCTGGCTTTTTAAAGCCGGGGCCGTAGGCGGGAGCCTCCCGCTCCTTGATCCCAAACCTTCGTCACTGAGCTTGATCAGTTGCCTTGATCGCTTGCAAAGCCGACTTTGCATTTCTACAATTACCACACCCGTAATTTGCAAAGGCACGCCGGATGGCCACCCAGAAACTCTATGCTGGCGCAAAGCTGCGCGAGATGCGCGGTCGGCTCGGCCATACTCAGAAGGACTTCGCCGCCAAGCTCGGCATCTCCCTGCCCTATCTGAACCAGATGGAGAACAACAACCGCCCCGTCTCCACCACCGTGGTGCTGGCGCTGGCGCAGGAGTTCGGGCTGGATGTGACCGAGCTCTCCTCTGGCGACAGCGAGCGGCTGATCTCTGACATGCGCGAAGCGATGGCGGATCCGGTCTTTGCCGATGATCAGCCGCCACTCTCCGACCTGCGCCTCACCGCCTCCAACGCGCCGGCCCTGGCGCGAGCGTTCTTGACGCTGCATCAGGCCTATCGCCAGACTCACGAGCGGCTCGCCTCGCTGGACGAAGCACTGGGGCGCGAGGATGCGCGCATCCAGGCCAGCCCCTGGGAAGAGGTGCGCGACTTTTTCCACTATTGCGACAACTATATCGACGCCGTGGACCGCGCCGCCGAGCGCGTTGCCGGAACCGGCGAGCCGGGCGTCGCCGCCGAGGCCGCGCTGCGGGAGATGGGGATCACCTTGACCCTGCGCGACATGGACGGGCTGCGGGCCTATGACCCGAACACCAAGGTGCTGGCGCTGTCACATCGCTCGCCGCCGCAGACCCGGCTGTTTCAGATGCTGTTGCAACTGGCGCTGCTGAAATACGGCGATTTGCTGGACGCCACGCTGGATTTTGCAAAGTTCCAGACGGAAGAGGCCCGCGCGATTGCAAAGATCGGTCTGGCCAATCATTTCGCAGGTGCCGCCCTGATGCCTTACGGGCGCTTTCTGGAGGCGGCACAGGCCTGCCGCCACGATCTGGAGCTGTTGGCGATCCGCTTTGGCGCTTCGATCGAGCAGGTGGCGCATCGGCTCTCCACCCTGCAACGGCCCGGCGCCAAGGGCATTCCGTTCTTTTTTGTGCGCGTCGATCAGGCCGGCACCATCACCAAGCGCCACTCCGCCACGCGGTTGCAATTTGCCCGCTTCGGCGGTGCCTGCCCGCTGTGGAATGTGCATCGCGCCTTTGAAACCCCGGGCCGTTTCCTGCGGCAGCTGGCGGAAACGCCGGACGGGGTGCGCTATATCTCGCTGGCGCGGGATGTCTCCAAACCCGGCGGATCCTTTGGTGCGCCGGTGCGGCGCTATGCGATCTCGCTGGGCTGCGAGGTGAGCCATGCCGATGCCTTGGTGTTTGCCGACGGGCTGGATGTGACCCAGGCGAGCGCCTTTGAGCCGATCGGGATTTCCTGCCGGATCTGCGAGCGCCAGCATTGCCACCAGCGCTCTGTTCCGCCGCTTGAACGACGGCTCACGGTGGATAGCAACGAGCGCAGCCTGCTGCCCTATCGGGTGAATTGACCCCCCAAAAACAAGAAAGACCGCCCATGTCCGGGCGGCCCTTTTTTTGCTGCTTAGATCGCGAATTACGCCTTGGACAGGATGCCCCAAAGCTCGTCCTTGAGGGCGGCGCGTGTCTTGCGCAGCTCGCTCTCGGCCTGCTCGGAGACCGGCTCCAGATTGGTTTCGGCCCGGTGCACGGCGCGGTTCACCTCGTGATACTCCTCCGAGAGTTTGGCGAAATGTGCGTCTTTCTGCTTCAGCTCGCTGATGAGCGCGGCCTTGTCGGGAAATTCAGCGGCCAGTTCATGCGGGGTGTGAGACATCTGTTCGTTCCTTGTCTGCGTGTTTCTCCAAGAGCTTAGAAGATGACTCGCAGGCACACTTTGACCGGGATCAAAGCCGGAGCTTTTTCCGCCCGGAACATATTCGGAAAAGGCGTGACTTTTTGCACCACCGGATTAGGCTGGAGGATAATTTCCAAAAAAGGGGGCGCGTCCCTGCCCCGGTTTCCAGTTCCGGAGTATTTGCCATGTCAGCCCCGATCCGTTTTACCGCATGCGCCGCACTGCTACTGACCGCCGCCTGTTTCAATGATGGCGATGTGGTGCCGGTGAACCTTGATTTCGCCTATACCAACTACGGCTATATCAATTCTGGCGATTTCCAGGCCGGCAGTTTTCTGCTGTGGAACAAGGCCGAGGGCAAGATGATGCATCTGTCGGATATCGGCGGCTTTGACGCCCCGCTAAACCCGCGCGACAAGAGCTTGCAGGTGGCGCAATATGCCGGTGGCGCGGATCTTGGGCTTGGTGGCAAAAAGGGCGTGATCCAGGCGCGGGCGGATGCCATGATCGCCGCCAATTCCTCTTTCGAGATCAGCTATCCCAATACCGTCGCCTTTGACAAATACCTGAGCCGGCTCAGCCGGTATCTGAGCGCAGATATTCGCGAGGACGGCGATCTGATGAGCGAATGGCGTTTCAAGGAGGCGGTGAACGACAAGGATCTTTATTATGTCCTGATCCGCAAGGTGACCTATGGCGACGGGATCGAGCTCAAGGTCAATGGCGAGGCCCGGGCGGATGGCGGTTTTACCGTGCTGCTGAAGGGTGCGGATGTGAGCATCGCGCTCAGGGGCAAGGGGTTGCAGCAGATCCGCGGCACCGACACCGAGGTGGCCTTTGATGTGGCGGTGCTGCGCCCCTATTGGAAGGACAACGCGGCGGGGGGTCAGAACCCGGCCTTCCAGCCCGCCGGATGGGTAGAGAAATCAGAGCTCTCCGAGGTCTTTCGCAACAGCGCCGCACCGGTGCGGCAGGGCAGCCGCCGCCCCTAGGCACAGGGACGGCGGCAGGCGCTCAGCGCTGCGCCTCGCGCCAGTTCGGGTTGAACCAGGGTTCGGCGTTGGAGGACGGCAGGCGGCGGCCCAGAATATGGTCCGAGGCCTTCTCGCCCGTCATGATCGAGGGGCCGTTGAGGTTGCCGTTGGTGATGCGCGGGAAGATCGAGCTATCCGCCACGCGCAGCCCCTCGACGCCGATCACCCGGCATTCGGGGTCAACCACCGCCATCGGGTCATCCACCGCGCCCATCTTGCAGGTGCCACAGGGGTGATAGGCGCTTTCGACGTGTTCACGCAGGAAGCCGTCGATCTCGTCATCCGTTTGCAGATCGCTGCCGGGCTGGATCTCGTGTTTGAGGTAGGGTTTCATCGCGTCCTGGGCAAAGATCTCGCGCGTGAGGCGCACGCATTTGCGGAAATCAATCCAGTCCTGCTCGGTCGACATATAGTTGAACAGGATCTTCGGCGCGGCCTTGGGGTCGGCGCTGGCCAGGGTGACCTCGCCGCGCGAAGGCGAGCGCATGGGGCCCACATGGGCCTGAAACCCGTGCCCCTCGGCGGCGACCTTACCGTCATAGCGCACCGCCAGCGGCAGGAAGTGATACTGGATATCGGGGTAGTCCACGCCCTTGTCAGACCGGATAAAGGCCGCGCTTTCAAACTGGTTCGAGGCACCAAGCCCGGTCTTGCTAAACAGCCACTGCGCGCCGACCAAAGCCTTGCCAAAGAGGTTCCAGTATTTGAACAGGGTGATCGGCTGCTTGCAGGCGAACTGGAAGTAGAACTCCAGATGGTCTTGCAGGTTCTGGCCGACGCCGGGGCGATCCGCCAGAACCTCGATGCCATGTTCGGCCAGATGGTGGGCGGGGCCAATGCCCGACAGCATCAGGAGTTTCGGCGAATTCAATGAGGACGCCGCAAGGATCACCTCCACATTGGCGCGGATCACCTCGACCTTGCCGCCGCGTTCGACCTCGACGCCGACGGCGCGGCCCTCCTCGATCACCACCTTGCGGGCGAGCGCGCGGATCAGGCTGCAATTCTCGCGTTTCAGGGCGGGCTTGAGATAGGCATTGGCGGCGGACCAGCGGCGGCCCTTGTAGACCGTCATCTCCATCGGGCCAAAGCCCTCTTGCTGCTCGCCGTTGTAATCCGCGGTGGCCGGATAGCCCGCCTGCGTGCCTGCCTTCACAAAGGCGTCATGCAGCGGGTTGTCGCGCGGGCCGCGGGTGACATGCAGCGGGCCGTCGGTGCCGCGCCAGTCGGGATCACCGCCATGGCCGCGCGCGTCCCAGCTCTCCATCCGTTTGAAATAGGGCAGCACATCGGCATAGGACCAGCCGGTGGCGCCGCTCTCGGCCCAATGATTGTAGTCGCCCGCATGGCCACGCACATAGACCATACCGTTGATGGAGGACGACCCGCCAATCACCTTGCCGCGCGGGGTGACCAATTCGCGCCCGCCCAGATGCGGCTCGGGCTGGGATTTGTAGCCCCAGTCATACATCGCCATATTCATCGGATAGCTGAGTGCGCCGGGCATCTGGATGAACGGCCCCGCATCAGAGCCGCCATGCTCGATCACAAGCACCGACTTCCCCGCCTCGCTGAGACGGTAGGCCATGGCACAGCCCGCGCTCCCGGCGCCAACAATCACGTAATCCGCGTTCATCGCGTCTTTTCTCCTGTCACAGTTCCGAACCGCCAGCGGCGGCCTGGGGCATAGCTTCTTTGTTCCCCCTCGTCCCTTTGGGCGACGGGGAGGGTGGGTGGGCGTCGCCCAAAGGGACGAGGCCAATCGGTTGAGGGCGCCTCTTACAAAGCCACGGCGCACGCGCCCTTGCGCATCAAGGTCAACCGCAGTGTCCTTGCAGAGCGGATCACCGGGATCGGCTGGCCTGAGCGGGTGTTGATATACCCGCCTTTGATGACAGGGCCGGCAACGGGGCGCGCGAAATGAGTCATTCTTTCGTCTTTTCACCTAAGGATATTCGAGTGCGCAATGCACCGGGTCATCTCTGGATCCGGCACAGTCAAAAGCGGCGGCGCGCGCCCCTTGTGGCTGGGTCGGGCGGGCCGCGCCCCCTTCGGACAAGGGGCGCGGCAGCTGTGTCAGTGGACCGTTTCGATCTTGTGGAAATCGAGCAGGTTTTCCGCCGGGCTGGCCTTGATCGCCATCACCTCTTTGCGTTTGTAGACAAGGATATAGGCAAGACAGGCCACATAGAGCCCGATCACCACGCCGCCGACCCACTGGATTTTCAGCCACTGGCTCTGAAACGCGAGGGTCAGCGCAAAGAGCACGATCGCATTGCCGATCACATAGGGCACGCGACCAAGGCGCGCGACGGTGAGGTTGAGGTTGTCGGTGTAAAGGCGGATCAGCGAGTCAAAGGAGTTGACCACAAAGATCATGCCCACAACCAGCATCGACACATTGATGAACAGCGTCGTCGGGATCTCGTTCAGGTAGTAGTAATACAGAACCGAGAACCAGATGCCGAGCGGGATCGAGGGGAAGATCAGAAGCGCCGCAAGCACCTGCCAGGTCTTCATGCCCCCCACAAAGCGCGAGGTGAACTGACCGATCATGATCGACCAGGCAAACCACCAGAACAGGTAGAATTCATGGTAATCGGTGAGCGGCAGCACGAATTTGTGGATATTGGCAAAATAGCCGCCGATATTGCCTGCGGTATCGGCAAAGGCGCCCAGCCCCATGCCGGAATAGGCCCACATGCCCAGGATCAGCACCAGAAACAGCGCCGTCGAGCCCACCGAGAGCACCCGGACATATTTCAGATCGGTGGAGGAGAAGGCCGCCACCAGGATCACCAGGAAGGTCATCACATAAAAGGCCGGAATGACGCTTTCGCCATCGCCCATGAAGGTCGCGTAATAGGGCAGATAGATCAGGAACAATGCGCCGGTAAAGGCACAGGTGCCGATGATAACAATGTTGTTGATCCATTTCACCAGCGGGATCTCGAAGAATTTCACCCGTGGCTCGATCACGCAAAAATAGAAACTAGTCAGGAAATAAAAGCCCCAGATCAAAAAGCCCCAGAAGCCGAACTCCAGCGCCAGCGGGTTGGTAAAGCCATAGGCCGGCTCCGTGGCCGTATCGGCATAAAGCGGGAAATCCCAGGCCAGCGGAAACATGATCAACCCGACATCAAGGCCGGATGTGAACAGGATCGCGATGAAGGTAAAGAGATGCACCGGCGTCACGCCGACCACCTCCAGATTCCACCACTTTATGACGCAGAAAACCACCAGCGCGAAGGCCAGCAGGATCCCTGCGGAAATCAGGTATGTCATTCGTTTCACCTCCCAGTGAAAAAGTCGCAAAGACGCGGACTGGCGTCTCGGTGGGTCGATGTTATTGTTATTGGTGGCCCCGTCCAAGATAAGCGAGGCTTGGGTGAGCTAATCAAATTTTGAATGATCATTCAAGTTTTTGATTCGTGAAACAACTACTGAACGATAACCGAGCTGGCACACTCTGATTTATGGCACGCAAACGCATTCGCGATATCCGCAACGAAGAATTCATCGAAGCCACCATCGTCACCGTCCACAAACGGGGCTATGCTTCTGTAACCATGGCAGAAATCGCGCGCGAAGCCGGGAGCTCCGCCGCCTCGATCAGCTATTATTTCGGCTCCAAGGAGGGGCTGATGGAAGCCACGATGCGGCATCTGTTGCGCAAGCTGCGCACCGCGATGGTGGCCGGCTATGACCGCGCCCAAACCCCCAAAGAGCGGCTCTATGCGGTGATGGATGCGAATTTTGCAGATTCGCTGTTTTCGGTGCCGCAATGCAACATCTGGATGCAGTTCTGGGCCAATGCTCCCTATTCCACCACCCTGGCGCGGCTGCACCGGATCAACCGCGCCAGGGTGCGCAGCCATTTCCTGGCCGAGCTGGGACAACTCCTGCCCGCCGCGCAGGTGGAAACCGCCCGTCAGGCGCTGCAAAGCTATATGGACGGGGTCTGGCTGCAAGCGGCCCAATCCGAGGGGCCGCTGAACGCCGAAGCCGCCCGCCGCGCCGCGCATCAGGTGGTGGATCTGGTCACCTCATCCGGGATAGAGCCCTAGGCTCAACCCCTTGCTGCCGGTCTCCTCGACGCGGAGATAGCGCAGCTTCTGTCCTTGCGGCAGGTAGATCAGGGTCAGCTCATGCGCCGAGACCTGCGCAATGCGATAGCAAAGCCAGGTGCCGGTGTTGCTGTCCCAACTGTCAAGATAGAGCCCCTGCCCGGCCTGATCGGCCTGCCCGCAATGGCGCTGAACCGAGACATATTCCTCTGCGGTTTCCGCGCCCGCATAGCTGCTGACCCGCTCCGCGCCGCGAATGCGGAAGCTGTCGTTGGTATCAAGGGCCGATTGCCAGGCCCCTTGCAGACGCTGCAACATCCGATCCGCCTCGTTCAGCGGCAGCAGCTCCAGCTCTGTGATCGTCAGCGCCTCTGTGGTGTCAAAGAGTTCGGTGCAATTGCCCCGCACATGCACCCGCCGCCCCTCGTCAAGCGTTTGAATCTTCTCCCAGATCTCGTCGGAGTTCCGTTCGTTATCATAGACAAGATAGCGTTTTTCCTCGCCGACAAAGGTGCAAAACGCATCATGTGACCTTGTGTCATTGCGGCACCCCTGGAACACCAGCGCGCCAAGATCCATGACTTTGTCACCGGAATGGGCCACTGAGTGAGAGGCTGATCGCGTCAGGTTATTGCTGAGCCGATAGCGAAACGCCGACTGCTCGGTTCCGGTATCAATGCGGGCAAACCCGGCCTGCCGATGCCGGCGGCGGATGCAGTTTTCATCGCCAACGATGGTGAAGTCATCGTTATTGACGCAGAAAATCAGCTTGTCGTCCCGAAAGTCCCAGCCCGGAGTTTCCACCCGCAGATAATAATCGCGTTCGGTCAACGGACCTGCAACAACCACCGGGCACTGCATCGGCGGGATCTGCCACCAGCCCTTTGAAACCCAGTCATCGGTGCCCCAATAGCCGATGGCGACCTGTTGTTCCGCATTGGTATCATTGCAGAGTTCAAGCTCTGCCCGGGCAGTGGTTGTCAGGCCCAAAAGGAAAAACAACAGTAAAATAAACCGTCTAAAAAGGCATAAAGCCATGAGATCCTAGTCGTATTCAGTCAGTCCAAACCTCAGGCTAGGCGCAAAAGGTAACAAATTTGCGAATGTCACATCTTGGTTGCCATAGGCGTCGGGGTGATCTCGCGCCGTTTCGCCACCGCCTCGCGCCAGGTCATGAAGCTGATCGCACCCAGGATCATGCAGCCGCCCAGCACCACCCAGCCGTCGATCCCCTCGCCAAAGGCAAGTGCGCCCAGCAAAGTCGCCCAAAGCAGTTGCAGGAAGGTGACCGGCTGGGTCACCGCCAGCGGCGCGGCGGCAAAGGCCAGCGTCATTGTGTAGTGGCCCGCGGTGGCAAAGCTCGCCACCGCAAAGAGGATCGCCAGCTCATAGAGGGTCGGCGTCACCCAATGCATCATCGCAAAGGGTGCCAGCGCCAGCGTCACCCAGACCGAGAGCATGGCGACCACCGCCACCGGGTTGGTGCGCCCCACGATGACCTTGGCCAGGAGGTAAGACAGGCCGAAGGTAAAGCCGGTGACCAGCATCGCCAGGTGCCCGGGCGAGACCTCGCGAAAGCCCGGACGCAGGATCACCAGCACCCCGAGCAGCGCCACCACAATGGCCGCGATCCGGCGAAAGGCGAGCTTTTCGCCCATGAAGAGCGCCGCGCCCAGCGTCACATAGACCGGCGAGAGGTAGTTCATCGCCGTTACCTCGGCCAGCGGGATCTGGGTCATGGCAAAGAACCACAGGATCACCCCCAGCGCATGCAGCCCGCCGCGCAGGGCGGAAAGCCCGAGCACCGCCGGTGTCCAGCGCACCAGACGCAGGGCGGAAATCATCGGCAGCAGGAACACCAGCCCCAGACAATAGCGCAAAAAGGCGCTCTCGGCCGGTGGGATGCGCGGGCCGAGGAATTTGACCAATGCGGTCACCGCCACAAAGCAGACGCCGGTCACCAGCATCCAGAAAATCCCGCGCATGGGATGGGATGGCGCAGGCGCGGAAGACGGCGTGGTTGAGGGCGCAGTTGATGGCACGGGGGCACGGAGGGTTGCATTGCTCATGGCGCCCAAAAAATACCTTTTGGCGGCGCAAGACAACCCTTCACTTGTGAAATATTGTACCCCTTCTGCATCCACCTCGACCAGCCAAAGAGAGGCGCAAAAATACCTTGTGATCAGCGCATTAGGAGCGGTTGGGCAGAGGCACGAACTCCGCGTCATCGCCCGGTGGCAGCTGAAAGCGCGGGTTATTGGCAAAATCGCCCGCCGCCCAGGCCTGTTTGGCCTCTTCGATCTTTTCCTTGGAGGAGGAGACGAAGTTCCACCAGATGTGGCGCGGCCCGCCCATCGTCTCGCCGCCCAGCGCCATCAGCCGCGCACCTTCGGGGCCGGCGGTCACGGTGATCGCATCGCCGGGGCGAAAGACCATCATCTGGCCGGCATCAAAGGTCTGGCCTGCGATCTCCACCGCGCCCTGCATCACATAAAGCCCGCGATCCTCGTGATCCTCGGGCATCGGCAGCCGCGCGCCCGGATCCAGGCGTACATCGGCATAGAAGCTCTCAGAGAGCATGGTGACGGGGGCCTGCGCGCCCCAGGCGGTGCCCAGGATCAGCCGCACCTCCTTGCCCTCGCCCTGCAACAGCGGCAGCGCGGCCTTGTTGTGGTGCTCAAAGATCGGCGCCATGTCTTCCTTGTGCTCCGGCAGCGCCACCCAGGTCTGCACCCCAAACAGGTCGCTGCTGCCCCTGCGGGTCTCGGCTGTGGTGCGTTCGGAATGGGTGACCCCCTGCCCCGCCACCATCCAGTTGACCGCCCCGGGGGTGATCATCTGCTGGGTGCCAAGGGAATCGCGGTGCTCGAACTCGCCCTGATAGAGATAGGTCACCGTGCCCAGCCCGATATGCGGATGCGGGCGCACATCCAGCCCCTGACCGGTGAGGAAATCCGCCGGGCCGATCTGGTCAAAAAAGATGAACGGCCCGACCATCTGCCGCCGTGGCGCGGGCAGCGCGCGGCGCACCTCAAAGCCGCCAATGTCGCGAGCGCGCGGGATGATCAGCGTCTCGATACTGTAGGGGTTGCCCGCCTGCGGGGTCTCGGGGTCCAGCAATGGGTTCCAGCTCATGTTCCTGCCCTCCTAACGTAACAGGAATGTAGGCCGGGCGGCGCGATTGCACACCCCCAATGACCGCACAGCCCCTGTGTTCTGGCGGTGCCTGTGTGCTGGCGGTGCCTCTGTGCTGGCGGTGCCTGTGTGCGGGCGGCCCCCTACATCAGCAGGAGTTTCAGCGCCAGCGCCAGCATCACCAGACCGATCAGCAGATCCAGCACCTGCCAGGCGCGCGGGCGGGCAAAGAGCGGCGCCAGCAGCCGCGCGCCGTAGCCCAGCAAAAAGAAAAACGTAAAGGAGGCCGCAACCGCGCCAAGGCCAAAACCCCAGGCCGGGCTATATTGCGCCGAGATCGCGCCCAGCAGCACCAGCGTATCAAGATAGACATGCGGGTTCAGCCAGGTGAAGGCGAGACAGGTCAGAAGTGCGGGCCAAAGCGCCAGCTGCCCCTCGCCCGCCGCCTCCATCGCGGCGCCACCGACCCAGGCGGCCCGAAGTGCCCGCAGCCCATAGAGCGTCAGAAACACCACCCCGCCCAGCCGCATGGCGGTTTCAAACCACGGCAGCCAATCGGCAAGCGTGCCAAAGCCCGCCACCCCGGCGGTGATCAACAGCGCATCCGAGAGCGCGCAGGTCAGCACGATGGGCAAGACATGCTGCCCCCGGATCCCCTGCCGCAGGACAAAAGCATTCTGCGCCCCGATCGCCAGGATCAGGCTGAAGCCAAGGCTGAACCCGGCCATCACTGGCATCAGGAGCTGAGGGGAGAAAGCGGCAAGAAAAGGCAAGGTCATGGGCGTCTCGGGTCTGAGGGTGAAATCTATCCGCCCTGAGCGGACGGGGCTGAGGCTTTGACTAGTCCGGTTTTTCAGCGTAATCCAATTAAAGATACTGACCCCGATTAAGACTGACTAATGCAGTTCGACCCGCCTCATCTCGCCGCCCTCTCTGCCGTGCTGCGCCTCGGCAGTTTTGACGCCGCCGCCGCGACGCTGGGGGTGACGCCCTCGGCGATCTCGCAGCGGATCAAGGCGCTGGAGGATCGTCTCGGCACCCCGCTTGTGCGCCGCGCCAGCCCCTGCACCGGCACCGAGGCGGGGCTGCGGCTGGCCAAACACGCCGAAGACGTGGCGCTGCTGGAACACCGGCTCAGCCGCGATCTGGCGCTGGAGGAAGACACCCGGCCAACCCGGCTGAAGGTCGCGGTGAATGCCGACAGCCTTGCCACCTGGTTTGTGCCCGCGATGGTGGCGACGGATGATATTCTTTATGAGCTGGAGATCGACGATCAGGATCACAGCACCGAATGGCTGCGGCGCGGCGCGGTCTCGGCCGCCGTCACCGCGGAGGCCCGCCCGGTGACCGGCTGCGATGTCTACCCGCTGGGGCGGCTGCGCTACGTGGCGATGGCCAGCCCCGATTTTGTCGCCCGCTATTTTGCCGATGGGGTCACCGCGGCTGCGGCGGCGCTGGCGCCTTGCATGGTCTTTAACACCAAGGACAGCTTGCAGCATCGCTGGCTCGCGCGCTTTGTCGCCCCGGGGCTGACGCCGCCGGCCCACTATCTGTCGTCCACGCAGGCCTTTCTGGATGCCGCCGTGGCGGGGCTTGGCTGGGGGATGAACCCCGAAGCGCTGGCCCGCCCCTATATGGCGCGCGGCGCGCTGGTGCCGCTGGTGCCCGACAGCGCGCTGGATACGCCGCTCTATTGGCAGGTGAGCCGCATCATGGCGCCGGCGCTGCGCGAGGTGACCCGGGCCATGCGCGCGGCGGCCGCGACCCATCTGCTGCCACCGCTTTCCGCCGACTAACCCCCCCGGAGCCATCGCTGCAAAGACACTGGCCCCAGGACACGCGCAGGTGCTAGGCTGGCGTCATGTTTCACGCTTGCCCCTCACGCCGATGAGCCAGGACAGGCCGCCGCTCTCCTTTGGCCGGAGCTTCTGGCTGCTGCTGATCCTGCCCCGCGCCGGGGTGCTGGCGCTGCTTTGGGCGATGAACCAGCTGCTGGCGCTGCCGCTCTGGCTCGCGGGGGCGCTCCTTGCCTCGGATACGCTGCTCCTGCTAGCGCAGCTGCGCCAATACCACCTGAGCGCCGAACGCCACATTCGCGATACCGGCGCTATGGCGCTGAGCTGGGGCGGCTATCTCGCCTGCCTGCTGGCGGTGTTTGCCAGCGCCACCCTCTGGTGGGACACGCTCCTGATCGCAACCCGCCCGCCTGCCGAGGAACGGTTCGATCTGCGCATGCAGCGCGAGCGAGAGGCGCTCTATCGGCTGGAGCTGAGCCCGGATCGGCGCGTTCTGCGCTTTGAAGGCGAGATCACCTATGGGCTGAAGCCGCGGATCCTACAGGCGGTCAATGCGACGCCGGAGCTGCGCGAGATACAGCTGACCAGCCCCGGCGGCCAAGTCTTTGCCGCGCGGGCCGCGGCGCAGGCGATCCTGGCGGCGGGGCTGACCACAAGCGCCAGCGGCGATTGCGCCTCGGCCTGTACGCTGTTGTTCCTGGCGGGCGCAGAGCGCCACCTCACGCCGGGCGCGCGGCTGGGGTTTCACGGCTATGGACTGAGCATGCGGGTGCATTTGCCCGGCTATGACATCAAGGCCGCAGAGGCCAAGGATCTCGCCTATCTGCGCAGCCGGGGGGTCAGCGCGGAGTTTACCAGCCGCGCCT
>NZ_JAATOX010000119.1 GCF_011806385.1 Phaeobacter sp. HF9A
AATTCTTGGCAAGGCGGAGTTTTTGAACCCCGGCCAATCGGTCAAGGACCGCGCCGCGCTCTATATCATCAAGGACGCCATCGCGCGCGGTGCCTTGCAGCCCGGCGGCACCATTGTTGAGGGCACCGCCGGCAACACCGGCATTGGTCTGGCGCTGGTGGGGGCCTCCATGGGGTTCAAGACGGTGATCGTGATCCCAGAAACCCAGTCGGAAGAGAAAAAAGACATGCTGCGTCTGGCGGGCGCGCAATTGGTTCAGGTGCCCGCAGCACCCTATAAGAACCCCAACAACTATGTGCGCTATTCCGAACGTCTGGCCAATGAACTGGCCAAGACCGAGCCCAATGGCGCGATCTGGGCCAACCAGTTCGACAATGTGGCCAACCGTCAGGCCCATGTGGAAACCACCGGGCCGGAGATCTGGGAACAGACCGGCGGCAAGGTGGATGGCTTCATCTGCGCGGTGGGCTCTGGCGGTACCCTGGCGGGCATCGCCGAGGCGCTCCAGCCCAAGGGCGTCAAGATCGGCCTGGCCGATCCGATGGGCGCTGCGCTCTATTCCTATTATACCACGGGCGAGCTGGCCTCCGAAGGGTCCTCCATCACCGAGGGCATCGGTCAGGGCCGGATCACCAAGAACCTCGAAGGTTTGACCCCGGATTTCAACTATCAGATCCCCGACGCCGAGGCGCTGCCCTATGTGTTCGATCTGCTGCACGACGAGGGGCTGGTGCTGGGTGGATCTTCGGCGATCAATATCGCCGGTGCCGTGCGTCTGGCCAAGGACATGGGCCCGGGCCACACCATTGTCACCGTGCTCTGCGACTATGGCACCCGCTATCAGTCGAAACTCTTCAATCCTGACTTCCTCAAGGAAAAAGGACTGCCGGTGCCGGATTGGATGACCCATACCCCGGCGTCGATTCCCGGCGTGTTCGAGGACATTTGACCCAGATGGCCGACTTGAAACGTTTTTTCCAGGTCGGCCTGCTTTGGCTGACCTGCCTGCTTGTGCCGCTGACGCTGGCCGCGCAGGAACCCGCACAGACCACGACCGAAAGCCCGGGCCTGTCGCAGGCCCGCAGCTATGCGCAGTCGGATATTTCCGGCTCGCTTGGGGAGACCTATGACGCCTGGCAGCGCACCGCTGACCGGGCCGAACGGGTGCTGGACGCCAAACGCGCCTCCAATGGCGCATTGGAATCGCTGCGGCTGGAGCTGAGCAACTATCGCCAGCAGTTCCTGGAGGCCGGTAGCCAGAATTCCGACCGCATCAAGACCCTGCGCGCCCAGATCGAGGCGCTCGGTCCGGCGCCGGAGAATGCCGACAGCGAGCCTGCAAATATCACCAATCTGCGCAAGGAACTGCAACGCCAGCTGGCGGTGCTGACCGCGCCGCAGGTGTTGGCGGATCTGGGCTACAGCCGCGCCCAGGGGCTGATTTCCGAGATCGACCAGCTGATCCGGGACCGCGCGACGCGCACCCTCTTGGAACGGGTCTCGATGCCGGTGAACCCGGAAAACTGGCCTGCCGCCGTCAGTGATGCAATCCAGGTGCTTGGGGCCTTCTGGAACGAAAGCGCCACCTTGCTGGCCTCTGCCACCACCCAAGAGACCATCCGCAGCCGTCTGCCGCTGATTCTGGCGCTCAGCTTTGCCGCGGTGCTGTTGATCTGGCGGGGGCGGCATTGGTCCCATATGGCCGGCGATTTCCTGCGCGAGCTGGGCGGCAGCGGCACCGGCGTCTGGCGTTTTGTGGTGTCCCTGTTGCAGGTCTTGCTGCCCTATATCGGCACGCTGCTACTGGTGCGCGCGATCGATATCTCTGGCGTGTTGGGGGTGCGGGGCACCTTGCTGCTCTCTGACGTGCCGGTCTGGTCCTTCCTGCTTCTGGTGGCGCATTGGCTGGGAGAGCGGCTCTATGTCTATGAGATCACCAATGAGCTGATCCCGGTTGCGCCGGGCGCGCGTCGTCAGGTGCGGGTGCTGCTGGATTCGCTGGCGGTGGTGCTGGTCTGTCAGCTGCTGCTGGAGCGGCTCGATGCGATCGAGAATTTCGATGATGCCAGCTTTGGCGTGCTGAGTTGGCCATTGATCCTGCTCGCCTCGCTCTTGCTGCTGCGGTTGAACCGGATACGGGCGCGACAGCGGCGCGAGGACACCGTCGATGGCGGCGAGGATGACGAAGGCGCGATTGCCATGGGCGCCAACCGCGCCATGTCGGTGCTGCGCCGCTTTGTGTTTGTGCTGGCGGTTGTTGCGCCGGTGGTTGGGGCGCTTGGCTATATCAACGCCGCGATCGCGCTGATCTATCCAATGATCCTGACCTTGATGCTGGTCACCACGCTGATGGTGCTGCAAAAGTTCATTTCCGATGTTTATGGCTGGATCATGCGCAAGGGCCAGGCGGCGGAGGATTCGCTTTTTGCGGTGATCACCGGCTTTGTGCTGGCGCTGCTGTCGCTGCCGGTGCTGGCGCTGATCTGGGGGGCGCGGGTCTCTGACCTGACCGAGCTCTGGTCGCGCTTCCTCGAAGGCTTCTCGGTTGGCGACACCCGGATTTCGCCGACCATCTTTCTGACCTTCGTGGTGGTCTTTGCGGTGGGCTATGTGCTGACGCGGCTGGTGCAGGGCAGCCTGCGCTCCTCGTTGCTGCCCAAGACGCGGATTGATCCGGGCGGCCAGAACGCCATCGTCTCCGGCGTGGGCTATATCGGCATCTTTCTCGCGGCGCTGATCGCGGTCTCCACCGCCGGGCTGGATCTCTCTTCGCTGGCGATCGTGGCCGGGGCGCTTTCGGTCGGGATCGGCTTTGGTCTGCAAACCATCGTGTCGAATTTTGTCTCCGGCATCATCCTGCTGATCGAGCGGCCGGTCTCTAAGGGCGACTGGATCGAGGTCGGCGGGCTGATGGGCTATGTGCGCGATATCTCGGTGCGTTCGACCCGGATCGAGACCTTTGACCGCACCGATGTGATCGTGCCCAACTCCGATCTGATTTCCGGCACCGTCACCAACTATACCCGCGGCAATACGGTGGGACGGGTGATCGTGCCGGTGGGCGTCGCCTATGGCACCGATCCCCGGCGTGTGGAGGCGATCCTTTCAGAGATCGCCAAGGCGCATCCGATGGTGCTCTTGAACCCGGAACCCTATGTGGTGTTCCAGGGCTTTGGCGCCGACAGTCTGGATTTCGAGATCCGCGCGATCCTGCGGGATGTGAATTGGGTGCTGAGTGTGAAATCCGACATGAACTACGAGATCGCCAAGCGGTTCGAGGCCGAGGGGATCGAAATTCCCTTTGCGCAGCGCGATATCTGGATTCGCAACGCCGAGGCGCTCCAGCCGCGTGGGCAGAGCGGGGCAGCAGCGACACCCGAGCCCGCGAGCGTGAGCGCGCCGGTGAAGCCGGATCTGTCGGACCTTTCTGCCGACGCCGAGGGCGCAGAGGACAGCTGAGGGCTGCTCTGACGCGCTGTCGATGGTTGGGGTATCCATGCGAGGGGCGCTGCCCCTCGCGCTCCCCGGGATATTTTCAGTTAGAAGAAGAAGGGCAGTGCTTCTCGCGCGGTGGAAGGTGAATTTATAGCTGTGTTCGCAGATATTTAGCTGTTTTTTGCGGGGGAGCAAAAAATGTTTGTTTTTTGTCGGAAAGCCTCTTGCAATCCCTTTGGAAATACATCAGATATGCGCTCCACGGAGAGGTGGCCGAGTGGTCGAAGGCGCACGCCTGGAAAGTGTGTAGGCGGGAAACCGTCTCCAGGGTTCGAATCCCTGTCTCTCCGCCATAACCCCAAAATCATGACCAAAGTGACATCGGGGCGCCGAATACGGTGCCCTGTCATGGATGTTTCACGCGCGCGGGCGCGTTTCGGGCTGGTGCTCGCTGCGCAGGTCGCTAGAACTGTTCCTGGATCGGAAACAGGAGGCATCTCATGCGGTTGGAACAGTCGACGGAACAGGCCCTGATCACCATGGTGCGCGAGACGGCCCGGGCCGAGATTTTGCCGCGGTTCCGCAACCTGCCAGCATCGGATATCTCCGCCAAGGCCTCGGCGATTGATCTGGTGACCGTGGCGGATGAGGCGGCCGAAGAGCGCATGAGCCGTGAGATTGAAGCGATCCTGCCCGGTGCGGTGGTGATTGGCGAGGAGGCGGTGTCTGCGGATCCCGCAACGCTCGCGCGGCTGCCTGAGGCCGAAGTGGCCGTGATTCTGGACCCGATCGATGGCACCTGGAATTTCGCCAATGGTCTCGCCACCTTTGGTGTGATCCTGGCGGTGACGGTGCGGGGGCAGACGGTGTTTGGCCTGCTCTATGATCCGGTGATGGATGATTGGGTGCAGACGAGCCTTGGTGGCGGCAGCTGGTTTGCCTCGCCGAGCCGCGCGCCGGAACGGTTGCAGGTTGCGCCGGAGCGCCCCCTGAGCGAAGCGACCGGCTTCATCCCGCATTACCTCTATCCCAAGGAGCGCCAGCCCGCGCTGACGGCGGGGATGATCGCCGGAAACCGGGTGTCCTCGCTCTGTTGTTCCTGTCACGAATATCGGCTGATGGCGCAGGGGCGGGCGGATTTTGTGCAGGCCTGCGGCATGAACGCCTGGGACCACGCTGCCGGGGTGCTTGCCACGCTGGAAGCCGGCGGCCATGCGCAGCTCTCGGATGGGCGCGCCTATGCGCCGACCCTGACCGAGGGCGAGCTTACGGTCTCCAGCGGTCCCCGGCTCCATGCCGAGGTCGTTGCGGCATTTGATCTCCGCTGATCCGCGACCCCTTGGCGCTGTGGGGTGGCTGATCTAAGCTCTGCCCGGCAACAGGGAGGCACATGATGACTGATACCACCGATCCGCTGGTCTTGCGGCAGGATACCGCCGGGGTTGCGATACTGACGCTGTCGCGCCCGCGCAGCATAAATGCGCTGTCCGAGGCGATGATGGCCGCCTTGCAGGCCGAGCTGGACGCGCTGGCAAAGGAGCCGGCGATCCGCGCGGTGATCCTGCGCGGGGCGGGCGATCACTTCTGCGCCGGCCATAATCTCAAGGAAATGACGGCAGCGCGCGATGACGGTGCCGATGGCGGCTTTGCTTATTTCCAGAGCCTCTTTGCCACTTGTTCGCGCATGATGCAGAGCATCGTGGAGCTGCCGCAGCCGGTGATCGCGGAGGTGTCGGGCATTGCCACCGCGGCGGGCTGCCAGCTGGTTGCCAGCTGCGATCTTGCGGTGGCATCAGAGGAAGCGCGATTTGCCACCTCTGGCGTCAATATCGGGCTCTTCTGTTCCACACCGATGGTGGCGCTCACCCGCAATGTGGCGCGCAAACACGCGATGGAGATGCTCTTGCTGGGCGATTTCATTCCCGCCTCCCGTGCCGCCGAGATCGGGTTGATCAATCAGGTGGTGCCGCTGGCCGAATTGTCAGATGCGACGCTGGAGATGGCCCGCAAGATCGCCGCAAAATCGCCGGTGCCGGTCAAGATCGGCAAGGCGGCCTTTTACGCGCAGGCGCAGATGCCGCTGGCGGAGGCTTATGAATATGCCGGGCGGGTGATGGCCGAGAATATGATGGCCCGCGACACCGAGGCGGGGATCAGCGCGTTCCTGTCGAAGTCCCACATGCCCGAGTGGACTGGAGAGTAAAGTTTTCGCAAAACGCCCCATGGTCATTGTTGCGAAAATGGGGCGTAGGACCGCTGGCGCGGCATCACCAGGCGCTCAGGATGTAAGATATCTGAATGATTCGATGCATCATTTGGGCGGGCCGGTTCGAAATTTCCTGCCTAATCCTTCATCAAACCAGCAAACTGTGTCCGATTTGAAGACGGTAAACTACCCCGCGGCGACGGTTGCCCGGGGGAAAGCAACACCCCCCCCGTTTTGTGTTTGTGAAAAAATTGAAAAAAAAACCGCCGCAAAAATGCGAGAATCCGAGAGATTTCCCGCAATTTTGGCCGAAAAACCTACTTCCTTTGGATATCTGGCCTGAACTTTAGGCAGTCGCGCGAAACAATATCTGCGGCGACGCCAGGGGCGAGGCGTGTCAGGCAGCACTCGGCGGGCGGCAGCTGTTCATTAATTCAATTTTTACCTTTGTCGAAGCGCCGTGCTTCGGTATCTCTGAAACTGCCCAATGGGGGGGACTTCAAAGAAGTTTGTTTCGAATGGGGCGTTGGGGCGGAAACTCGCCAGTTTCCCGAGCACGTCCAAGCGGAACACAGCCGTATTCTGGCGGTGAGCCAGGTCGAGAGACCTGGTGCTTTTTTGTGGTTTTACGTTTTCCTCAGCTCTTGGGCTTAAGGTTGGCTGCGATCTGTCCAAAGACTGGGGCTTCGCGGCGTTAATAACGCTCTGCCAATTGCGGGAGAGCAGCGCCGGGTCGCGGTCGTAGGAGTATGTGGGATGGCTAAGAATTTTGAGAATCCGTATTCGGCTGATGTGATCGGCCTTTGGGACTTTCGTGACGGCTATGAGAGCGACGATACCGGCCTGAGCGACGGTATCGCCCAGGATGGCACGATTGCGGGGGGCGGGTCTTTCGTTGGCGGCTGGCTCAACACCGCCGGCGGCTATGGCCATATGGATGTGGACGACGGCGACGACGCCCCCTTTGATCTGACCAGTGGCACCCTGACCACCAGCTTTCAAACCGGCAGCCTCGGGTCCGGCGATCAGACCGTGGTCAGCCGCGGCCTTGCTGAGACTCCGGACAACTACTTCGAGATCCGCCTCACCGACGATGGCGCGATCGAGGTCTATCATGGCGACGACGGCAATTCGGTCACGCTTGCGACCGATCCCGGCTTTGCGGCGCAGGGCGATATCGTCGATGTGACCTATTCCTGGAACGAGAACGGCGTCACCTTCACGGTGGTCAATTCCACCCAGGATACCGACACCACGCTGACCTCGGATGTCAGCGGGCTGACCTTTGATATCACCGAGGTTGACGAACAGAGCTTTGCCATCGGTGCGCGCGAGGTCTCCGAGGGCAATTTCGACCAGAATTTCACCGGCTTGATTGACTATGTTGCGGTACTGGACGACGACGTCAGCAACGCGGGCGGCCTGGACGGCATTGTCGAGGGCGACGACGACGACAATCTGATCGACATCACCTATACCGGCGATCCCGAAGGCGACATGATCGACTCCGAGGATGCGATCGATCCCAGCGCCGGGCCCAATGACGATGTGGTGAATGCGGCGGGCGGCGATGATACGGTTGTGGCCGGCCTGGGCGATGACGAGGTCTACGGCGGCGCTGGCGACGACAGCCTGATCGGTGGCACCGGCAACGATTATCTCGACGGCGACGGCACCGCAGAGGGGGCAGAGGTCTCCCACCGCGAGGTTTTCCGCTGGGACGAGGTGCCGGATGTGGACGGATCCGGCAGCCTGGAACATGGCGAGAATCTGGAACCCGGCTTTAGCTTGGATACCGGCTCGGTCACGGTCACCTATGGCTACGACGAGACCGGCGGCAGCAGCATGGAGTACTCCGACGGCGAGGTCTTCACCAACGGCGATCAATATGTCGGTGGTATTGATACCGGCGGCACGCCCGCCGATCCCAACAGCGCCGCCATCAACGTGATTCGCGGCGACAATGACAGCGCCACCCACTCGTTTGATTTCTCCGACGAGGTGGAGAATGTCTCCTTCCGTATCAATGACCTGGACGGTGACTCTCTGGTCCATATCACAGCCTATGATGCCGATGGAAATCCCGTCGAAATCCAGATCGACGGTGGCAGCGGTGTGGTCCTCAGCAATCAGGACAGCGTGCCCGGAGACGACAGCGCCCGCGCCAATGCCCCCTATGAGGACCCCGATTCCCCGGATACCTCGATCCTGGTGACCATTCCCGGCCCGGTTGCAAAGCTGGTGATTGAACACAGCGCCGATGGCACCGCCGATTCCGGTATCGTCTTCACCGACATGTATTACGATGTCACCACCCCGGCGGATCCCGATGATGGCGCCCCCGGTGGCGATACGCTGATCGGCGGCGAAGGCGATGACACGCTGATCGGCGGCGACGGCAATGATTCTGCCGACGGTGGCGATGATGACGATTATATCGACACCTCCGGCACCGAACCGGCTGTGGACCGTGGCTTTCCTGGCTATAGCGACACCACGCCCCCGATCCCGGCGATCGCCCCGGATGCGGATCCGTCGAATGATCTCGACACGGTTTCTGGCGGGTCCGGAAATGACACCATCTATACCGGCGACGATGATGACCTGATCGACGGCGGCAGCGGCAACGATTTCATCGACGCGGGCATCGACGATGACACCGTGACCGGCGGTGAGGGCAACGACGAGATCATCGGCGGCGAAGGCTCTGACCTCATTGAGGGCGGGGACGGCGATGACACCATTTATGGTGGTCTCGATCCGGTGTTCCCGGATGTGCTGAACATCACCGATGACGGCTCTGACGGGCGCGCGCCCGACCCGGACCCGACCAACGGCATGGACACGCTGGATGGCGGCGCTGGCAATGACGTGATCTACGGTCAGGATGATGACGATCTCATCACCGGCGGCGACGGCGACGACACCATCGACGCGGGCATCGACGACGATACCGTTGACGGCGGCGCGGGCAATGATGTGATCACCGGCGGCGAAGGCGAAGATGTCCTCAGCGGTGGCGATGATCGCGATACTTTTCTCGGGGCAACTGCGGGCGACAACATCGACGGCGGCGCCGGTGGCGACGATTACGATGTGCTCGACCTGACCGGCCTGAACTGGGAATATGCCTCCCGCACCGAAGACGCGGATGGCAACAGTTTCTCCGGCACCATCAACCTGTTGGATGATGATGACAATGTGACCGGCAGCTTCGAGTTCTCCGAGATTGAACAGGTTGTGCCCTGTTTCACCCCGGGCACCTTGATCGCCACCCCGCGTGGCGAACGTCTGGTCGAAGATCTGGAAGTCGGGGATCGCGTCATCACCCGCGACAATGGTATTCAGGCGATCCGCTGGGTCGGCCATCGTCAGCTGGACGGCGCCGCACTGGTGGGCGCGGCCCATTTGCAGCCGGTGCTGATCCGTCAGGGCGCGCTGGGGAATGGTCTGCCGGAACGCGACATGATGGTCAGCCCGAACCACCGGGTGCTGGTCGCCAATGACAAGACCGCGCTTTATTTCGAGGACCGCGAGGTTCTGGTGGCGGCGAAACATCTGACCGGCCTTGAAGGTGTGGACGCGGTGGAAACGTCTGCTGTGACCTATATCCACTTCATGTTCGATCAACACGAGGTGGTGCTGTCCGATGGGGCCTGGACCGAGAGCTTCCAGCCCGGCGATCTCACCCTGCGCGGGCTCGACAATGCGCAGCGCAACGAGATCTTTGAGATCTTCCCCGAGCTGAAGACCGCTGCGGGCAAGGAATCCTATGCTGCGGCGCGCCGTTCGCTGAAGAAACACGAGGCCAAGCTCTTGGTGCATTAAGCACCTGAACTGGTTGAGGATTGTGAGGATTATAAGGAGCGGCACAGAGTGGCCGCTCTTTTGTTATCTGGGGGCAGAAGTTGCGCGGCGCCAGGCGGCCCAATCCTCTGGCGTGTCCAGATCGGTGAGCGCATGGGCTGCGGGCAGAGCGACCAGCTCTGGCGGGTCGTCGCGCAGCACAGCGCGCGCGCCGTCATCGCCGCGGAGCTGGCGCAGCGCCTCAAAGCAGCGGCGGGGGAACAGCACCGGGTGACCCGGGCGCGTCCGGCCAGATTTATCCACCCCGGTGGCGCGCAGGATGGCACCGTCGGGCCCCTGGAACTGCGCCGCGAGCTGTTGGAAATCCGCAGTGGTGAGCTCTGGCATATCGGCGGGCAGCAGCATCACGCCGTCGATGTCAGCGGGCAGGGCGTGCAGCCCCCGTCGGATCGAGGCCCCCATGCCCTCCGCCGCCTCTGGGACCGGGATCATCGTGGCGCCCTCTGCCGCCTTTGCCCTTGGGTGGGTCAGATCTGGCAGGGTGACAAAGACCCGCATGCCGCTGGCCTGCGCCTGGTGCAGCAATTGGGCGAGCAGCGGGCGACCTGCGACCTGTTCCAGCAGCTTGTCCCCGCCGCGCATGCGCGAGGAGGCGCCTGCGGCGAGCAGGAGAATGGCGAGGGAATGGGGCAAGAGCCGCGTCCTTTTGGCAGGGAGGCGGGTTGGGGAGCCTCCGGCGGGGATATTTTGGAAAAGATGAAGGGGAATGCCAAGGGGAGATAGGTCAGAGATCATGACCTATTGTTTCGCTTGCGAAACATTGGGGCAGGGAGGCTGCCCTGAAAATTGCGCGCGAGGGCCGCGCCGCGCGCGCTGGGGCGGCAACGGGGCGGGGGATAGGTCAGCAGGACTGACCTGTTTTGCGCCTAGCCCCGCATGCGGCTGTTGTCGGCGTCAAACAGCGGCGTGGTGATCAGCCGTGCGGGCTGTTTTTTGCCCAGGATTTCGATCTCGACCTCCAGGCCAGCTTGCGCGCGCTCCGTTGGCACAAAGCCCAAGGCGATGGATTTCTGCGCGCTGTGGCTATAGCCGCCGGAGGTGCAGAAACCGACCACGCTGCCCTCCAGCCAGATCGGCTCATAGGCGGTGACATCGGCGTCCTCGGCGCGGACCTCAAAGGCGCAGAGCTTGCGCGTGGCGCCTTTGTTCCGTTCGTCCTCGACTGCGGAACGGCCAATGAAATCAACGGGTTTCTCGAAGGAGATAAATCGGTCCAGCCCGGTTTCCCCCGCGGTGTAGTCGGGGGAGTATTCCGAAAGCCAGGAGCCGAAGAACTTATCCAGCCGCAGCGACATCATGGCGCGCATGCCGAAGGGCCGCATGCCATGGGGCTGTCCGGCCTGCCAGAGTGTCTCCCACAGGCTGCGTTGGCTGGGCAGGTCGCAGTAGATCTCGTAGCCGAGATCGCCGGTATAGCTGAGGCGTTGCACCAGGCAATCGACCATGCCGAGAGTCATGCGGCGCAGATCGCGGAAGCGCAGCGCGGAGATGTCGCTGCGGGTGCAGGCTTGCAGCACCTCGCGCGCTTTGGGGCCTGCGATCTGGAAGCCGTTCACCCGGTCGGAGAGGTTGTCGATGGCGACGCCCGCGTCGAGATGCTGCTGGAACCAGCGCATGTGATAGGCCTGCGCGCCATAGGAGGCGGTCAGCCGGAAGTCGTCTTCCGCAAGGCAGGAAACGGTGAAATCGCCGAGCAGCCGCCCCTTGGGCGAGAGCATCGGCGTCAGGCTGATCCGCCCGGGTTTGGGGATGCGGCCCGCCATGATACGATCCAGCCAGGCACGGGCTGAGGCGCCGCTGACGCGGTATTTGCCGAAATTGTGGATCTCGTTGATGCCGACCGCCTCGCGCACGGTTTTTACCTCGCGCGCGGTGGCGTCAAAAGCGTTTGAGCGACGGAAGGAGGGGGTCTCATAGCGGGGCTCAGTCTCGGCGGCGAAGTAATTGGGCACCTCCAGCCCGTAGGACTGCCCCCAGACCGCGCCCATCTGATCGAAGATGTCATACATCGGTGTGGTGCGGAAGGGGCGCGCGGCGGGGAGTTCTTCGTTTGGATAAGCGATGGAGAAGCGTTTCTGGTAGTTCTCGATGACCTTGGGCCGGGTGTAGCCGGGGGTGATCCAGTCGCCGAAGCGGGCGACATCCATGGCGGAGGTGTCGCGTTCGCATTCGCCCTCCACCATCCATTGCGCCAGCATCAGCCCGACGCCTCCGCCCTGGCTGAAGCCCGCCATCACCGCGCAGGCGGACCAGTAGTTGCGCAGCCCCGGCACCGGCCCCACCAGCGGATTGCCATCGGGGGCAAAGGTGAAGGGGCCGTGGATCACCGATTTCACTCCGGCCTCAGAGAGCGCCGGAAAGCGGCGATAGGCGAATTCGATGCTGGCTTCGATCTTGTCAAAGTCATCGGGCAGCAATTCGTGGCCGAAGTCCCAGGGCGTGCCGTCCACCGCCCAGGGGCGGCAGGGTTGTTCGTAAAAGCCGATGCAGAGGCCGCGCCCCTCTTGCCGCAGGTAGCTCTCGCCCGCCGGATCCATCACATGGGCGTGCTCGCCGCCGCTGTCGCTGATGGCGGCGATCAGTGGCACCTCGTCGGCGACGATATATTGATGCTCCATCGGGTGCAGCGGCAGGTAGAGCCCCGCCATGGCGCCGACCTCGCGCGACCAGAGGCCAGCGGCATTGACGATATGTTCGGCGTGGATGCTGCCCTTGTCGGTGACCACATCCCAGCTGCCGTCGGGGCGCTGGTTGGTCTCCACCACCTTGCAATGGGTTTCAATCGTTGCGCCTGCCAGACGTGCGGCCCTGGCGTAGGCATGGGTGGTGCCGGAGGGGTCAAGGTGGCCGTCGAGCGGATCGTAGAGCCCGCCGATGATGCCGTCGATATTGGTGACGGGGGCGATTTTCTTGATCTCCTCGGGGCTGACGATCTCTGTCTCCAGCCCCATGAAGCGGTGTTTGGCGCGCTCTGCCTTGAGCATGTCAAAGCGGTCCTGACTGTCCGCGAGGGTCACACCGCCCACGTGATGCAGGCCGCAGGACAGGCCGGTGATCTCTTCCAGCTCCTTGTAGAGCTTGATGGTATAGCCCTGAAGCGCGGCCATATTGGTGTCGCCGTTGAGCGTGTGAAAACCGCCCGCCGCATGCCAGGTGGAACCGGAGGTGAGCTCGGAGCGCTCCAGCAGCATGACATCGGTCCAGCCGAGCTTGGTCAGGTGATAGAGAACGGAGCA
>NZ_JAATOX010000120.1 GCF_011806385.1 Phaeobacter sp. HF9A
CCCAACAGGCCCAGCTCCTGGCAGATGTCGTCCACCTTCAGCGCGAAGGCATAGTCGCGGTCCTCGTCCGGGTTGGCAGGGTCCAATTCGCATTCGATCCCCGCCATCAATCCGATAACCCGGACCTCTGACACGACGGGCAAGTCTTCGAGGCTTTTGACGGCTTTGGCAAAATAGGGTGCGATATCGCGCACATGTTGCATCAGCCCGTCATTTTCCATGATATCGAGATTGGCCATTGCCGCAGCGGCGGCGACCGGATGGCCGGAATAGGTAAAGCCGCTAAAGAATCCCTTGGGCGTGTCACTGACGTTGCGCATGTCGTCGAGCAGGCGATCCGAGATCAGCAGTGCCCCCATAGGCACATAGCCGGAGGTCAGCCCCTTGGCGGTGGTGATCATATCGGGCACCACCCCGAACACGTCCTCGGAGGCAAAGTGATACCCCAATCGCCCGAAGGAGGTGACCACCTCATCCGCGATGAACAGCACGTCATGTTTGCGACAGACCTCGTGGCAGCGCTTGTAATATCCCTCTGGCGGGATGATGACGCCGCCAGAGGCCATGATCGGCTCGGCGATGAAGGCGGCGACCTTGTCGGCGCCGAGCTCCAGAATTTTGGCCTCCAGCTCCGCAACCTTTTCGTCACAGAAGGCATCCAGCGATTGCCCCTCTGCGCGATCTTTCGGTTTGGGGCAGGACAGGAAATGGATGTGATCGGTGATCATATCCATGCCTTCCTTTTCGCGCATTTTCCCGGAGCAGCTGGAGCTGAGATAGGTGGCGCCGTGATAGCCGTTCACCCGGGCGATGATGTGCTTCTTTTCCGGCCGCCCAAGCGCGTTGTTGTAAAGAAAGACCAGGCGCAGCGCCGAATCCACCGCCGTGGAGCCGCCGGTTGTAAAGAACACGGTGTTCAGATCGCCGGGGGCAAGCGCGGCCAGACGTTGCGCCAGCCGGGTCGAGGTCTCGGAGGCCATGGACCAGGGCGAGAAATAGCTCAGGTCGCGCATTTGCTGGGCGACCGCTTCGATGATCTCTTCGCGCCCATAGCCCACGTTTACACACCACATTCCGCCGGGGCCGTCGATCAGCTGATTGCCGGCAGCGTCCTGAACATAGATTCCCGCGCTGCTGTTCAGGGAGGTCCATGCCTCATCGCCGATCGCGGTCACATCTTGCCAAGGGTGCAGGAAGTTGCGATCTCCGCTGTCATTTCTTCCATATTTTTCAGCATTTTGTGACATGTTCGCTCCTGTTGGTGAGAGACGTGGCCGCGCCCGGTCTCTGCGTATTTTCCCGCTCTGCGGGGGTGGTTTGTGAAATTTTGTAGTCAACTTTAAATTTGACTTTATAACAAAAATGATGGCAACTTCAAGTTATGGGATTGAGAGAAAAACAAAAAGCCGACCGCATGCTGCGCATCCTTGATGCCGCAAAGGAGCTGTTGAGCCACCAGAGCTTTGACGATGTGCGCGCCGAGGCGATCGCGGAACGGGCCGAGGTCTCCCCCGGCACGCTCTACAACTACTTTGGTGGCAAGAACGAAATCCTGCTGACCCTCGCGGCGATCGAAAACGAACATCTGCTGGACCTGGGGGAGGCGGTTGTGCCGGATGGTGCCACCTCGGCCAAGGCGCTGCTGAACCGTCTTTTCGATATCTATTACGGCGACACATATATGATGTGGCACCGAGATATCTGGCGGCTCGGCTTCGCGCTCGCCTTTACCGATGTCAGCACGGAATACTCCAAACGTCTGCGCGATTCCGACCGGGCCTTGCGCCAGCAGGTGGTGCGCGCCACCGTTCAGCTTCAGGCGCAGGGAAAGCTGCGGGCGGACCTGGATTGCAGCGTGTTCGGGGCGATGCTGTTCAACAACGCCAATATGCTGTTCCTTGAATTCACCTGGTCCGAACACACGACATTTGACGAACTGCGCCTCCAGATCAGGAAGATGACGGAAGCGATGATCGACTTGGCCGTGCCGCCGGGCGACGCCGCCGGCTGAGCCTATGGCGCCTGCCGCGCGCGCTCTCGTTCCATGACGGACGCCAATGCCGGCCGGTTGCTGCAACGCTCTATCCAGGCTTGAATGCGCGGCACTTTGGGCGCGGCGTCAGGCAGCCATTGGAAGGGGCTGGAAAGCAGCAAATCAGCCGCTGAATAGGTCTCTCCCAACAGATAGGGTTGCTGCTCCAATGCCTCGGCCAGGCGCGCAAACACCGCATCCAGATCGCGGAACGTCGCGTGCAGCGCCGGGTGTTCGATCTTGGCCCAATCGAGCACCAGCACCGGCTCCATCACCCCTTGATAGTAAAACAGCCAGCTCAGGAATTCGCCGCGCTGCGGGTCTGAGATGGGCCGCCCCAAACCGGCAGCGGGAAACAGATCTGTCAGATAGGCGATGATCGCGCCGCGCTCTCTTACGTGATCGTCGCCGCTGATCAGATAGGGCACCTTCTTTTCAGGATGCGGATTGCGGGTATCGGGGCCACCGCTGCCATCCTGTCGTGCGACCGTGACGTCCACCACGTCGATCTGATCGGTGATGCCCAGCTCTTCGATCAGGACGAGGATCGAGGTCGAGCGGGAGTTCGGGGAGTGATAAAGTGTCAGCATGGGGTATCCAGACGTTGTGTGAGACCTTGTCATACCTGGGGCCTGCTGACAGATTGCGTCAGTATGGCTCGAACCGATCGCCTTATGCGTCTGATGGACACGCTGCGCCGCCTGCCGGCCCCCGTCACCGCCGCACGGCTGGCGGCTGAGACGGGCGTGTCGTCTCGTCAGCTCTATCGCGACATCGCCACGCTCCGCGCCGGGGGTGCCCTCATAGATGGCGAGGCCGGGGTTGGGTATCGGCTGATCGAGGATGCGGCGCTGCCGCCCCAGAGTTTTTCGCAACTGGAAATCGAGGCGCTTGTACTCGCGGTCGGTGACCTGTCCCGGATCGGGGACGCGGAGCTGGAGACCGCAGGCCGCTCCGCCCTGGCGCGGATCATCGCCACGCTGCCAGACGAGCAGTCCCGCCAGGCGGTTCATACTGTCCTGCGCAGTTTCCGGCCGCCAGCTGCGCGGGAGACGCTCCGCGTCGACATGGCGCTCTTGCGCCGCGCCTGCTGGGAAGAGCGGGCGCTCAATATTCGCTATCGCGACCTAAAGGGACAGATCACCCAGCGCGAGGTCTGGCCGCTCGGGATAAGCTACTCCGACCATACGCTCATGATGTTGGTCTGGTGTTGCCTGCGTCACGATTGGCGCATTTTTCATGTATCGGGCATAGAAGACGCCCAGCTGAGCGGCGGCCGTTTCAGGCCGCGCCGCGTGCCTTTGCTGCGCGACTATGTGGCGAGGCTGCAACGGGAGAGGGCCCGGCAGCCGGAGCCGAAAGACATGCTCTAGCGCACTGCCAGGGCGAGACCTGCCACCTGCGCCATTCGCCGCGCCAGCGCGCTCGAAGCGTGACTCGTTTCTCCGCCCAGCGGTACAGTGTTCTTATCGCGACCACAGCCAGACGCGACGCCTGAGGGATTTCATCTGTCCTCACTGCCAGCAGCCAAGGTGCGATGCCGTGAGAAAATGATCTAAAGGCGGATTGTGTGAACTTCGCCAATCGTTTAAACGTCGTGGCGCGCGTACCAGGCCCCTTAGCTCAACTGGATAGAGCAGTCGACTTCTAATCGACAGGTTGAGGGTTCGAGTCCTTCAGGGGTCGCGCGGTTCGGCAATTGCAGTCAGAGACGGCAGTTGGCTGCGCAAACGGAAGCACATGTCTGCGCAAGGCTGAAACGTGTGGGGTGCATAGACTCCATCTACACCAGATCCTGTCCAATCAATTGGGAGTAGCTCAGTGCCGCCGCGGCCCTAGCATAGCTAGGCGCTTTCCGTGCGTCGCCGCTCTAAAGATCTAGCGAAGCATCACGTAAGGGGGGGGCGAACCGGATACTCGCGGCTTGCCCACAATCATTCGGTTCGCGGTGATTGGGTGAGTTTATGACGCAAAAGCCAATTTCGTCTGACGTTCTACAAAGGGGGAAGTGGCGGACCGAGGAGGATTCGAACCCCCGACCCCTTGATTCGTAGTCAAGTACTCTATCCAGCTGAGCTATCGGTCCACTAAGCGCGGGGTTTATCTCTGGCCTTGGGGCAGCGCAACCCCAAAACGGAAATAAATTACGTCAAGGGTGTGCGGTGGTTAGATGGCGCCATCGCCCTTGGGCAGGCAGATCTTGAACACGGTGCCCTCGGGGCCTGTCTTGTCCAGAATGACCTGTCCGCCGTGGCCGCGTATAAGCTCTGCGGCGATTGCCAGGCCGAGGCCGGAGCCGCCTTTGCGCGCGCCGCCCTGGAACGGGGTAAAGAGGTTGTCCTGTGCCTTTTTCGGCAGGCCAGGGCCGGTGTCTGCGACCTCGATCCACCAGGCGTTGTCATCTTCTTGCAGGCTGACGGTGATCTGTCCTTTCTGGCCGGTGGCGATGATCGCCTGGCGGGCATTGCGCACCAAATTCATGATGACCCGAAAGATCTGTTCTTTGTCGCAGCGGATCACCGTCGGATGGGGCACCGCGTTGAGGATCTCGACCGCGACATCGGAGGCCACCAGCGCTTCGCTTTCGGCGACGTCATCGACGATCTCGCTGAGGCAGGTGCGGCCAAAGGTCGGGGCGGGCTCCTCGGCGCGGCCAAAGGCCAGCGTGCCCTCGCAGAGCGACACCGCACGGGTGATCGAGTTCACCAGCTTGGGCGCAAGGCGGCGCACGGTGGGATCCTCGCTCATTTCGATCCGGTCGGTGAACAGCTGCGCCGAGGTCAGGATATTGCGCAGATCATGGCTGATCTTGGCCACGGCCGATCCCAGCTGCGCCAGCCGTTCGCGCTGTTTCAGCGCATGGGTCAGCTCGGTTTGCAGCTTTTGCAGCGCCTCTTCGGCTTCGCGCAGTTCGATCACGCCAGCTGAGGGGGTGATGATGCCGCGGGCGTCCTCGGGCGCGGCGGCGTAGCGCTGCATATAGCCGATCACGCCTTTGATCGGTTTCACCAGCACCATACGCACCGCCACAAACAGCAGCACCGCCGTCAGCACCGAGATCACCGCCGACACCACAAGGATGCTCAGGCCATATTCGATCATCTCTTCGCGCAGGGGGGCGGTCTCCATGGTGATCTCGATCAGCAATCCGGCGTCGCGCACCGGTGCCCCGATCACCCGGATGATGTCATTGCCCGGCGTGACCAGCCGCGTCAGCGCATCGCGGATCAGGGTGACGGAGCCCGCGTCGCGCAGATCAAAGGTGCCGCTGATCGGGCGCGGGATCGGCGAGGACAGCACCAGCTGGCGCATCTCGTCGCGCCGCAGCACCACGTTATAGACGCCCGCGTTTTCCAGCAGCTCCTTTTCCAGCGCGCTGTCGATCATGTCATCGGCCAGCAGCGCCAGCGAGGCGATCTGGGCCCGTTGCAGCCGGTCCGAGAGGTAATCCTGGCGAAAACGAGAGATGGAAGGGACAAAGATAAGCACTTCGGCCAACATGACGAAGACCGTTGTCAGGATCAGAAATCGGCCCGAAAGCGTATTTAGCATATGTCCCCGTTTCCGCCTGAGGGTAGCCAGCCTTCTGCTGGTCCGACAACCCGCTTTACGACGGAACTTTCAAATCGTGTGCAAGAGAAATATGCGGTCGTGACCGGTTTGTTAAGCGCTGTGATCGCCAGTTAGGGGGGAACTCTTGCGGCGAATTGGCTCATTTTCAGGTGATTGGCTCCGGTGGTGCCGCTCAGGGATAAGCAAATTCCCGCCCCGCCGCGCCAAGGGGCAGAGCGGGGCAGGGGGCATTAGCCGGCATAGCCAAAGCTGCGCGGCAGCCAGAGCACCAGCCCCGGAAACAGGATCATCGCCAGCAGCGCCAGAAGCAACACGCCGAGGAATAGCCAGATTTCGTGAATGATCTCGCCCAGGGGGATGCGGGTGACGGCGTTGATCACGAACAACAGGATCCCATAGGGCGGGGTGATCAGGCCGATCATGCAATTGACCACGGCGACAACGCCGAAATGCACAAGGTCGATGCCCAGCTCGCGGCAGGTCGGGATGAACAGCGGGATGACCACCAGAATGATGGTGGTGGCGTCCAGAAGACAGCCGAGCAGCAGCAACAGCAGGTTCACCGCGAAGATGAACACCAAAGGATGCACATCCAGCCCCACCAGCTGCGCGGCCAAAAGGTTGGGGATGTTCTCGGAGGCAACCACATAGTTCAGGATCAAGGCGCCGCCAATCACCAGCCCCACGGCGGCAGAGGAGCGGGCGCTGTCGATCAGGATCTCCATCAGCGCCCTCAGGCGCAGGGCACGATAGAACATCGACGCCAGCACCAGCGCATAGAAGGCCGCCACTGCAGCGGCTTCGGTCGGGGTGGTGACGCCGCCGTAGATCCCATAGAGCAGGATCGCAGGCATCATCAGCGCCGGAAAGGCGGTGACCGTGCGCCTGGGCAGCTCTGCCAGCGGTACGGGGTCTTCCAGCGCAAAGCCACGGCGCAGCGACAGCCAGTAGTTCATCGCCATCAGCACCAGCCCCATCAGCAGCCCCGGAACGATACCGCCAAGGAACAGATAGCCTATCGAGGAATTGGACACCAAAGCATAGAGCACCATCGGAATCGACGGCGGGATGATCGGCCCGATGGTGGCGCTGGCGGCGGTGATGGCGGCGGCATAGCCCCTTGTGTAGTGACCGCTGCGGGTCATCATCTCGATGATGATCTTGCCGATCCCGGCGGCATCGGCGACGGCAGAGCCGGACATGCCGGAAAAGATCAGCGAGGCCACCACATTCACATGGCCCAGCCCGCCGCGAAAACGCCCGACCAGCGCCACGCAGAACCCCAGCAAACGGTCCGAAATCGTGCCCGCGTTCATGATATTGGCGGCAACGATGAACAGCGGCACCGCCAGCAGGATGAAACTGTTATAAAGCCCGTCCAGCAGGATTTTCCCTGCAAGGCCAATGTCCTGACCGGCTGCGGCCAGATAGACAAAAGACGCGATCAGGATCGCATAGGCGATCGGCATGCCAATGCCGGCAATCATAAAGATGGTGCCAATGCACAGAAGAAATTCGATGCTCATTTATCGCCCTCAGTGACGTTATGCGTCGGCAGAATGCCGTGGCGGATGGCCTGATAGGCGGTCCAGGCATAGCGCAGCGTCACGGTGATCAGGAACAGCATGTAGACCGAGTAGATATCGCGCATGCGGATCCAGTCGCCAAAAACGTTGGACAGCGTCGCGGTCTTCTTGAGTCTCAGGATGTAGAATTTGCTCCAGGTCGGCTCAACCGACAGCGCAAGTCCGGCGGCAATCACCAGCGCGCCGAAGATGACAAAGCCGCGGCGCAGGCGGGGGCCGACATGGCTGTAGAGCATATCAAAGGAGACATGGTCCTCGTCGCGCACCACAAAGGCGCAGCCGATGAAGATGATCCAGACCCAAAGCAGCAGGCAAAACTCCAGCGTCCAGCCATAGCGGGAGGGATCAAGGAAGGGCAGGGCCTCGCTGATCCAGCCCAGCCGCGCCGAATAGCGGATGGTGATTTGCAAGACAAATGTCAGAAACATCAAGGCGATGAGCGTGCCGACAATCAGCTCTGCGGCGCGGCGCAGCAGGGCACATGCGCGTATCATGGGCGTGTCTCCTCCCGGTGGGGGGATGGATGGCCCGTAGGCCAGCCACCGCGCGATCAGTTGCCCAATGCGTTGATCTGGTCGAGCACACCTTCGGGCCAGGAGGCAGCGAATTCGGTGCCCTTGTATTGCTCCTGCACGTGGCTGCGGAAGGCCGCGAGATCCGGCTCATAGACCGCGAGCCCCTGTTCCTTGAGGAAGGCGACAAGGTCCTCTTCCTTCTGGAGCTGCTTTTGACGGCCGCTTTCGGCGGCGTCATCTGCGGCCTGTTGCAGGGTGGCCTGTTGCTCGGCACTCAGGCTGTCCCAGGTCGCCTTGGAAAGCGCGATATAGTTCAGGTCAACCAGATGCGAGGTCAGGGCGATCTGGCAGGTGACCTCGTAGAACTTGGCATCCACCACGGTCGGCAGCGGGTTGTCCTGACCATCAACAGAGCCGGTTTGCAGCGCGGTATAGACCTCGGTGAAGGCCATCGGCGTCGGGTTCGCGCCCAGGGCCTTGCCCAGGAACTGCCAGGCGTCGGTGCCGGGCATGCGCAGGTTCACACCGGCGAGATCCGCCGGGGTCTGCACGTCCACCTCGTCGCGGCACTGGCGCAGGTTGACGTGGCGACGACCCAGATACATGACCGTCAGCAATTTGACGCCCAGTTCATCCTCCACGGTTTTCTTGAAGGGATCCATCAGCGCGTCGTTGAACACGGCCACCTGATGCGCGGCGTCCTGATGCACATAGCCGGTGGCAAAGATCGAAAACTCCGGGAAGAACTGCGCCAGCTCCTGCGCCGAGGCGATGGACATTTCCAGATCACCCGATGCGATGGCCTCCAGCTCCGACCCCTGCGCGATCAGCGATGCGTTGTAATGGGGCTCATAGGTGGCAAATTCCGCAACCGCCGGGCCAAAGACCTCGGCCAGCGCGACTGATCGCTGGTCGGTTTCCGAGGCTGGCGTGGACATGCGCAGCTTGACTTTATCGGCGGCAGCGGCGGGCAGGGCCAGGGTCAGGGCTGCCATGGCCGCCAGCATGTGGCGGGTCATCTTATGTGTCATTTGGGTCTCCTCCTCTGATGTTGCGGGTCTCCGCAATCCTTTGGTTCTTTCGTTCCTGTCTGTTGAACGTCGTTTACACCCCGGGGATCAGATCCCCAGCGCCCTCCCTTTGGCGCTGTTGATATGGGCCAGTATCGCGGCCTCGGTGGTGTCCTTGTTGCGCGCCAGCAGCGCGTCGATGATGGCCAGGTGTTCCTCCATGACGGAGACCACAAGTTCTGGCAGCATGCGGGTGTCCGCGTTGCGGATCAACCGGATTTTTATCGCATTAACCCGATGAATGTCCGTGACAATCTGGTTGCCCATGTGATCCACCACATGGTCGTGAAAGGCCCAGTCCATATGTTGGGCGCGCGCCAGCAGTTCCGGGGTGACGCCGGCCTGGGCTTCGTTTCGAATGGCCAGATGCTCCTCTTTGAACCGCAGAAGATCGCCGTCAGGCGCGTCGGTGCAGAAGAGGCCAAAGGCCTCGGTTTCGATCATCCGGCGCAGCTGAAAGGCGTTGCGGATCAGTTCCAGATCAATGGACAGCACCTGCAAGCCGCGTTTGGGCGAGGTGCGGATCAGCCCGTCGGCCTCCAGACGCGGGATCATCTCGCGGATGGCCCCCAGCGGCATGCCGGTCAGCGCCACCAGCTCGCGCTGGGATACGAACTGCCCGGGCTGGATATCGCGCTCCAGCAGCTTTTGGGTAAAGCTGGAGTAAGCGTGATCCCGCAGTCTGATTTCCGGTTCGGACATTAGGCCTCGGCTTTCGTTTCTTGCAGCAGGCGTGCGCGATCCGTTGCGTCCAGCGCGCGCAGGGGCAGGCGCAGATGGTCCCAGGCGGCGTCACCGGTTTGCTGGGCTATCAGCACCTTGAGCGCCGGGATGACGGGCATCGACACGATACGGGTGACTTCCGCCGACAGGGCGGCGTCCTCGGTGGCGGTCGCCACGATTTGCGCCATACGTTCGGGATAGAGATTGGCCACGCCCGAAATCGCCCCCCCGGCGCCAAGCGCAACCGCCCGGTGCAGCAGGCGTTCGTCGCCGATCAGCACCGTGACGGTGCCAAGGGCCAGAAACGCCTCGGCGCTCTCCCAACTGCCGGAGCTGTCCTTGATCGCCTGCACCCGGTTCGGCGCGGCGGCGGCAAGACGGCCCACCAGCGCAGCAGAGAGCGGCACGCCCGAGAGCTGCGGGATGTTATAGAGGATGAAACGTGCCTTTGGATCGACCCGGCGGAACAGCTCCATATGCCAGTCGAACAGCCCTTCCTCGTCGAGTGGTTTGAAATAATAGGGTGGCAGCAGCAGAAAACTGGTGATCCCGAAACCAAGCCCCTCTGCCACCTGATGGTCTGCATCCCCCAGCGAGGTGGCGCAGATCCCGAGCGTGATGGATTCCGCCGCGCAGCCCGCCTCCAGCAGTGCCTGGATGCCCAGAGCGCGCTCTTGGGCGCTGATCGAGGCACCTTCGCCGGTGGTGCCAAACAGGGTGACCCCCCTGAGCCCGCGATCCAGCAGCGATTTGGCATGGTGGCCGAGGCGCGCGCCATCAATCTCGCCATTGGCCTGAAAGGGCGTCAGCAAGGCGGCAGAAATTCCAAACATGTCGGTTGTGTCCTTTTGATTCCCTCGCAGGCTACGAGATGAATCTTCGTGTTTCAACTGACATGTCAGATGTTGATGCTGTGCAGCTGCGCCCGCCGCCCCCTAGTGGTGCGTCGTTGTGGAAGCCTGCGCAGGGGGGTGTGCCACCGTATGGGTGCTATGACGCAGGCTGGGCACCGTGCTTTCCTGCCGCAATTCGCGCGCAGAGGTGCCATGGGCGGTGCGAAAGGCGCGGGCGAAGCTGGATTGCGAGGCAAAGCCGGTGGCCATGGCGACCTCCATCAGCGGCAGGTCGGTATCGGTAACCAGACGGCGGGCCTCGGCCAGGCGTAATTGCAGATAGTGATCCTGCGGCGTGGTGTTCAGGCGCAGGCGGAATTGCTGTTGCAGGCTGCGCGGGCTGGTGCCCAGCACCTCGGCGATTTCGGCCAGGGGTTTGGGCTCGTCCAGCGCCGCTTCCATGATCGCATTGGCCTTGGCGGTGAGCGCATTGTGACGGTGATGGCCAAGGCGGCTCTGGGGGCGAACAGGGGCTTGGCTGCCATCGTAGAGAAACAGCCCGGCCACCCGCGCGGCAAAGCCATGGCCGTGGCGGGCGCCGATGATATGCAGCATCATCTCGATCGCCGGGGTGGCACCGCCGGAGGTCAGCCGCCCCTCGGATAGGGTGAAGCGATCCGTGCGGCAGTGGATGTCGGGAAAGCGGGCGGAGAAATTCTCCAGATCTTCCCAATGGGTGGTGGCGGCATGGCCATCCAGAAGCCCCGCCTCTGCCATCAGCCAGGGGCCGCCGTCGATACCGGCGATGGTGGTGCCGGTGCTGGCGATGCGGCGCAGCCCCGCCAGCAGGCTCGGGGTGGCATGGCGGGCCAATTGAAAACCGGCCACCACGATCAGCAGGTCACAGTGATCCAGCCGCGCCAGCGGGGTTGAGGGCACCGTCAGGCCCGAGGTCAGCATCGGGGCCTCAGCCGTGGCGCTGATGTAATCCCAGTCAAAGGCCGCCCGACCCGCCAGCCGGTTGGCGGCGCGCATCGGATCCACCGCCGCCGCAAAGGACAGGGTGTTGCACTCGTCCATCACCAGAACAGCGGTCTTGAGCGGGCGGTTCTCCGGTTGGAGTATGTTTTTTGCGGGTTTCATCAACTTCGATTCGCCTGAGGTAAACTCTGTCCTGCAAGGCTGAGCCAGAGTCAGAGGCAGCGCAAATTGGAATCCGGGGAGAAGCCTGGGGATAACCCGGGGCACAACCCTGTACATCACGAGGACAACAGAAAATGCCACTTCTCATGAACCGCGAGGTCTTTATCACCTGTGCCGTGACGGGCTCCGGCGGCACCCAGGATCGCAGCCCGCATGTGCCGCGCTCGCCCAGGGAGATCGCCGAAAGCGCCATCGCGGCGGCCAAGGCGGGGGCGGCGGTGGTGCATTGCCATGTGCGCGATCCAGACACCGGCGCGCCCTCGCGGGACCTTGCGCTTTACCGCGAAGTTACCGACCGGATCCGCGACAGTGACACCGATGTGGTGTTGAACCTGACGGCGGGCATGGGCGGCGATATCATCTTTGGCGGTGTCGAGGCGCCGCTGCCGGTAAAGGAAGTCGGCACCGACATGATCGGCGCCGAGGCCCGGGTGGCGCATGTGGCGGAGTGCCTGCCGGAGATCTGCACGCTGGATTGCGGCACGATGAACTTCGCCGAGGCCGACTATGTGATGACCAATACGCCCGGCATGTTGCAGGCGATGGGCAGGCGGATGACGGAACTGGGCGTCAAGCCGGAGATCGAGGCCTTTGACACCGGTCATCTGTGGTATGCCAAGCAGCTGGTCGAGGATGGCATATTGGAGCCCGACGCGCTGGTGCAGCTTTGCATGGGGGTGCCCTGGGGGGCGCCGGATGATCTCAATACTTTTATGGCGATGGTGAACAATGTGCCTGCTTTCTTTCCCTTCTCGGCCTTTGCGCTGGGGCGGCATCAGATGCCCTATGTGGCGGCCTCGGTGCTGGCGGGCGGCAATGTGCGGGTCGGGTTGGAGGATAATCTCTACCTCGACAAGGGGGTATTGGCGCAGAACTGGCAGTTGGTGGAGCGGGCCGCGGGCATCGTCTCCAACCTTGGCGCGCGGGTGATCACCCCGGCCGAGGTGCGCGAAAAGCTGGGCCTGGTGAAACGCGCGCCAGTGGCGGGGGTAAAAAGGGGGGGGGGAAGGGGGGGGGGGGGCCCCCCCCCGCGGGGGGGGGGGGGGGGGGGGGGTTTGGGGGCCCCGCCCGGGGGGCCCCGGGGGGTCCCCTCCGCGGG